>NZ_LT607756.1:802500-942500 GCF_900095295.1 Methanobacterium congolense | reverse complement strand
TGAAACGGTGCGGTTGCACCCAAACCTCCAACAGTTACAGCACCCATTCCAAGTATCCCTGCAAGTAAAAAACTTGCTACTGATGCTCCTGCAAGCTGAGAAAGTATGTATGGAACCACATCATGTCCCGGGAACTTTTTAACAGACCACAAACCCAGTGTAACTGCTGGGTTTATATGGGCACCTGAAACATTTCCAAGGGCATATATAGATGCTGTAATTGCAAGTCCAAAGGCAAGTCCTATTGCAAGCCAGTCCCCCAACCCGCCAAGGGCACCTATTCCTATGTTAAATGCGTTGGGAGTCGTAACCCCGTGACTTATCATTAAGGTTATGGCTGCAGCCCCTGTACCCATGAAGACCAGGAAAAATGTTCCTATGAATTCTGCAAGGCACCTCTTTGTGAGGTTAACCAATTCAATCACCACCCACGGCATTGTAACACTCTGGGCACAGTATCCTTGGAAGAACCTTCTTCATTCTCTGGGCAGGGAATGGATAACCTCCCTCCCAGACATCAACATCTTCCCTTACAAGGTGGTCCATGCAGAGACCCATACCACAGATTATGCACATTGCAACTGCATCAGTATCCTTTCCTTCCTTTGCACAGATGTAACACTTCATTTTCTACAACCTCCGTCTTGTTAGGTTTTATAAATTATTGAGTGTTCTAAAATCCTGTTTAAAAAAATGGAAGTTTATACTGCCTCTTTCCACTGGCAGTAGTTGTGTCTGAAGTCAACGAGCGATGCTGATGCACAATCCTTACATACTCTTGCAGGTGAAGCTGGACTTTCCTTGTGCATTGCAATGATGTTGGTCATCATTGTGGCTGTTACAGGTTCGCTTGTTAAAAGACATGGGTAGTCAGCAAGGCGCATCAGACTTGAGAACCTTACAGATATTGCACATGCAGGGTATGCATAGCGCTGTGGGTTCATTATAACCTCGTTCTGACTTACAGGTTCCAGGTCAACCTTGAATCCTGCAACGTTTGGTTCAAGTGGTGCTCCAGACCCGTTTCTCATCCTGCGCTCCTTGTCAAGGTAGTTCCATCCCCTGTATATCATGTCCATGAAGTCGCAGTTGTGGAGCTCTGCTGCAGCACCCCTATCTGCATAGAGCTGCACGTAGTTATGGAACCTTTCTGTGAGAAGGTTAACTATCATCGGTGCGTTGAAGCCGTCGAGTTCAAGTATGTATTCAACTGCACATGCAGATGAGCCTGTTGCAAGGGATAAAGGTTGATATTCACTCTTGAATGAGGGTATTGCTTTCTTGAGTGTTGATTCCATTACATCTGTTGTTGCTTCTATCACAGCCATGATCACATCATCTTTGCACATGTTGTAGGTTGATTGAGCTATGTGATGTGATATATCCCCAACACAGTAAGCTGGAACCGTTACTATGTTACCGTAGTGCACGCCATCATCAACTGCATTTTTAACTGTTTTTTCCATCTTCTTTTTGTAATCCAGCATGTATTTGTTTACATCAAAGGATTCGTGTCCTGCTGCGTTCATGAGTTCTGTCTGGGCATCTATGGGGCTGTCATATATCCTTTTAATCATGTCTATCTCATTTTTTATGGCTTCTGTGAGCGTTGCTCCCGCTTCCACCTGGTTTGCAAAGGTTTCCCCTATACCGTAGGATGTGTTCATACCCCATGATTTTGCTGAAAGAAGGGCCTGTTTGTGTTTCAGGGGAATGTCAACCCCCTTGAGTATCTGGTTTACCACGTTACTTGTGCTCCCAGGTATGAGTGCAAAGTCAACAACACACGTTGGGCCGTAGAACCCTCCATACCGCCTTACAACCTCTTTACCTATGAGGGCCTCTGATTTTCCTATGGCTTCTATGAATTTTTCTGTACTTTTTCTGAAGGATTCATCCTCTTCGTAGAGTATTTCAAGAACTGCAGGCGTCTGATAATGCTCCACGAATGGATCGTCTTCAGGTCTTACTGTGTCTGTGAGATTTGAAAGGGCATTGTAGTGTGCATTAACCGAATCAACGTGCAGATCTATGACAGATTTACTCTGACCGTCTGCAACACCCATCTTGTTTACAACATCAAGGTACGCCTTTGTATCAGTTATCTTAAATTTTCCACCTCGGTTATTCTTGATGGTTTCTACATCTGCTTTTTGAGCTGCAATAGCTTCATTTACCATTTTCTCATATATCTCAGACATGTTATCACCGTAGATTTATTATGAACCATCACAAACATATATTTTGCTATATTTTTATTAATAAGCCATTTAGGACCTAAAGTTAATACTTAATTAATGGATAGTCCCTTGATTTTAACCATCATAGGTTTATGAATATCTATTTTATCAGTATCACCTTCAATTATCCTTCCCCTAACATTTAAAAACAAAACATTGCCCCCACTGAAAATGAAGTATTTAAAAATATGTAAAACAAACATTAAACCATGAACCCAGAATACTTTCTTCTTATAGGTTCATTACTGTTGCTTATAAGCATAATACTGAGTAAAACATCACACAAACTTGGAGTTCCATCACTTCTATTCTTCCTTTTAATAGGAATGCTTGCAGGTTCTGAAGGAATAGGTGGAATCTATTTTGATAATTCGTATATAGTGCAGTTTGTAGGGATAATTGCACTGATATTCATCCTTTTTTTCAGGTGGACTGGATACAAAGTGGGGAGATGTGAAGCCTGTGCTCTGGAAGGGTGTGGCCCTTTCCACTGCAGGTGTCCTGATAACAACTATTGCAGTTGGATTCTTCATAAACTGGATTGCAGGATTTCCTTTAATGGAATCTCTCCTGATTGGTGCCATCATCTCATCAACTGATGCAGCCGCTGTTTTTTCTATCTTTCGATCCAAAAAAGGAGGAATGAAACATAATTTAGAAGCTCTTCTGGAGCTTGAAAGTGGAAGTAACGATCCTATGGCTTACTTTCTGACGGTAACCTTGATCTTCATGATCCTGAATCCTGAAACTTCCATTCAGGGAATGATTATATCTCTCATCCAATCAATTGGTCTGGGAGTTATTCTGGGTGTCCTCTTTGGAAAGGGTATGGTGGAACTGATAAACAGGATCAAACTCCACCTTGAAGGACTTTATCCCGTTCTTACAATTGCTCTGGCCCTGCTTACATTTTCTTTAACCAATTATATGGGCGGAAATGATTATTTGAGTGTTTACATTGCTGCTTTAATCTTAGGAAACAGCGAGTTTGTCCATAAAACGGAACAGATCCAGTTTCATGATGGTTTGGCACTGCTCATGCAAATAATCATGTTTCTAGCATTGGGACTTCTTGTATTCCCCTCCCAGATGGTTCCAGTTATGGGTGTGGGAATTCTAATTTCCCTGTTTCTGATGCTGGTTGCAAGGCCCCTTGCAGTTTTTATATGCCTTTCACCATTTAAGGTTGGATTCAAGGACCAGATATTCATTTCATGGGTTGGTATCAAAGGTGCAGTTCCCATAATCCTTGCAACCTATCCTATAGTTGCAGGAATAAATGGTGGAGATATGATATTCAACATAGTTTTCTTCATAACATTAACATCTGCCCTTATACAGGGTTCAACCATTAACACCGCTGCAAAATACCTTGGGTTATCTGAAGAACCAGAATGAGAGGGTAAGATTTACTTAAATATTTTAAAATCTTAAAATAATTAGATAATAATAAAATAAAAGAGTTTTATCACTTTTTAAGCAAGGATACAAACAGCGTGGTTCAAATCTTCAACGTATGAATTTATATACTATTTCTTTAATAATTATTATTCAAGTGATTACAAAGGATGATAACTTCAATTAGGGTTTAACCTACATGAGGAGGTGTGTTATAGATGCAGAGAACACTCGTTGTTTATGAGAGCAGATACGGTTCAACCAGAATTGTTGCCAAGACCATTGCATTGATCATGGGGGCTGCAGTACACTGCGTTGTTGATGAGTTCAAAACTGAGTACAAGGACTTCGACTTCGTTGTCATAGGCTCTCCAATTTACATGGGAGACGTGGAACCCAAGATCAAGGGGTTCATCCATGAAAATCAGGATTGGCTATCTGAAAAACCTGTGGCCCTTTTCTGCACATGTCTCGACCGTAGGGGAGGTATTGATAACCTTAAATCCATTGAAAAGAGTCTTGGAAAGGATGCTGTTAGTATTGATACCATAGGTGGCCGATTGAAGTTGAACAACCTTGATCTGGAGGATTACAAAGCCATTGAATCCTTCCTGAAAAGGGCTGATCTTTCCTTTGAAGATATGGACTTCTTCAACATTGAAGAGGTGATAGAGTACGCCCTTGAACTTAAAAACCTCAAGGAAAGGGATATGAATAAATTGGATCCCTCAAAGCTCAAAGTATACGTGGAAAAGTTTTTAACATCCCACAACACCTGCACCCTTGCCACATCATTTAAAAACAGAGTCAGGGCAACTCCATTGGAGTATACTTACAAAGAAGAATACATCTACATCTTAACTGAGGGTGGGGAAAAGTTTGCAAACCTGCTCATGAACAAAAACGTTTCCCTGGCAATCAATGACCCATATAAAGGTATGGCAAGCCTTGCAGGGATGCAAATAACCGGAAAATGCGATATAATCCCAAGAGAGAGCCCTGAATATAAAGATGTGATGGATCTGAAGGGGATCAAGATGTCTGCAATTGAAGCACTGCCTGTGAATATGAATGTGATAAGGATAGGTCTTGAAAAGGTTGAGTTTCTCTACTGGAAATTCAGGGAGGAGGGCTACAATGCCAGACAGATCATTACATTCTAAATCTTGAGATTCGAATGGATTTACCTATGTCATTATTATCACAATATATTGGAAGTATGAGGCCATATTCAGTTAACCTGTTCAAAAAAATCCATTGTGGAGGTTGATCAGAAAAATTGCAGGGATCACCAGAAATACCCTTTGCAGTATACATCCAACGTGCAAAATAGGGAGGTTTTGAAGATTTTTCAGGATGGACTCAAAAAGATCATTAAAATCGTTACAAATTTGATGGTACATGTAGACTGGAACCTGGTTGAATGGGTGATCCCTTAATTTTGAGATATCACACTTGTTTCCAGGAAAAAATATGCATAGACTTTTTGAACTGAATTATTTTAAAATAATTTCTTGAAATTTATTTCACCAGGTAATGGTTTTTTAAACAGGAAAACTAATTAAAGTTCATTACTTTTTTTTATAAAGCTCTTTCCTTCGTTTTACAGTCAGTATAATTTTAAGTTTCAATCTATTTCGTTATAGAATAGTTTAACGAAGTAAATCTTCAAGTGAAGTTCAGCGAAAAATTTATTTTAGAGCATATTTTGACAATATAGCAATTTATAAACTTTTTAAGACCTAAAATGATACAATTATCTATTTAAAATTAATTTAAGAATAAAATAATGTTTTAAATAATATCTCTGGAAAGTATCCTTAAAACTTCCGAACATGAGTAATACTAATATATTTTGGAATAGCTTAAAGTAGCATATCTTAAAGGCACGTTGATACTTCCAAAAAGAAATGTAGATCACTGCATAAATATGAATCAGAAATTAGTTTTAGGTTTAAACCAATATTTGAACTCAAAAAAGACGATGAAGAGATCTAAGGGTAAAAAACAGGATAGTTGTGTTGTTTAAAATTTTTACAATAAATACAGTTATATCTAGTTTAAGAACATAATATTAATAGACTCAAATACCTAGAGGGGTTTCCTAATGAAAACCGTGGTTTTTTCAGATCTCCATGCCAATAAGCAAAGTCTTCAGGATATAAAAGCCACATTAAAAAATGCTGACTTAAGCATATTCTGTGGAGATATTTTGGGTTACGGTGAGGATCTGGAGGAGTGTATTGATTTCATTTTCCAACATGTGGATTTAGCGGTGCTGGGAAATCATGACCGTATGTCAATCACTCAAGAGAATCTGGATAACCAACATCCAGCAGTTCGAGATTCCATTGAGTATACCCGTGAAAGACTTTCTAATGAACAGATATTGTCAATAGGATCTTTGAAACCAGAAATTTATTTTGAAAACATGTATGTAACCCATTCTTTAGGGGACGATTATTTACGATCAAAAAAAGATTTGATACGATTGAGTGATCACACAGCTGCGAACATCAAATACATTTTTTTTGGGCATACCCATGAAAAGGTTTTTTTTGAGCACAATGGGAAAATCATTATCAACCCGGGTTCAATTACCAAAGGCAGAAATGGCTTTAAAAGAGGCTATGTACAAATAAATAATGGCGAAATAAAATTCATTGATCTGGAGGATGTACTATGAAGGTAGCAGTTACTGGAGTGGGTGGAGGAGTCGGCCAAAGCATAATAAAAGCACTGCAGGATACTCCCCATCAATTAGTTGGAATTGATAGTGATTTGCTGGGAGCAGGATTGTATGGAGTACCTTGTGCCTACCTAGGATACAACGCTAAAGAACCTCAATTCATACCCCGCCTTGAAGAGATATGTGAAGAAGAGAAGTGTGAAGTACTTTTTCCAGGTTTAGATGCAGAACTTCCCTATCTGGCAAGGCATAAGAAACAAATGGAAAGAAAAATGCCTTTAACTGTGATGGTCAGTGACCCCTCAGTGATTGAAATTGCAGACGATAAACTTAAAACCTACTATTTCTTAAAAAAACATGGTTTTCCTGCTTTAGAAACCTACAACCTTCGAGATTACAATGGAGAATTGAATTTTCCAGTTGTGGTAAAACCCAGAAAAGGAGGAGCTCGATCAGTTGATAAAACTGTGATTAAAGATGATAAAACGTTGGAAAGTCTCCAGCAATCATCAGAAGCAAATAAATTCGTAATTCAAGAATATGCACATGGAAATGAGTACACCTGCGGTGTAGTATCATTTGACGGAGATTGTTTAGGTCCCATCATTATGAAACGTCAGCTTAGATGTGGAGATACTTATAAAGCATTTGTTATCAAAGATGACGAGTTAGAGAATCATTTGAAAGAAGTAATTGGAGCTCTTAATCCCTATGGGCCCTGTAATGTGCAATTAAGAATGGATGAAGATGTTCCTTATATTTTTGAATTCAATGCACGTTGTTCAGGAACTACAGCCAGTCGTGCACTGGTTGGCTTCAACGAACCTGCCATGGTATGTGACTATCTCCAGGGAAAAACACCCTGCTACAACATTAAAGAAAGGGTTATTTTAAGGTACTGGAATGAATTAGTCGTGGAATATGCTCAGATAGAAAACATGGGACTGAACAAGCACGGGTATTCCAGACGTGATTTATAATTTTATTTTTGTGAATGTTTATTTTGCTGGAGATCCAATTTCACTAATTTTTAAAATAGTTACAACTCAATTGACTGTCATTATGCGTAGAATCAACAGTTCGTTCTGAAGAGGACTCATAATTATATTCACAAACATTATTGGCATGGATTCAGCGTTAACATGCTGATAAACGCATCAACAATTTCAAAAAAATAGTGTTTATATTTAAATTTATCTAATTCAGGGGATGTGTGAAATGTTATATAATACGTCATACATAAAATATAGGTAGTTAGTGAAAAGAAATAGGTGAGGTTAACGAAATAAACAACTCCAGCTGATAATCAAAAATCATTGCATTATTTCCTAGAATTGTAATATTTATCCCCTTATTGGAGTAAGTTTATTCCTGATATATTCAATTTTACATCTCATGATGTAAAAACAGTTGGGGGGAATGTATTGAAAAAAGCGGGAATAATAGGTCTTTTGACAGCCCTAATGGTATTAGCTACAGTTTCTACAGCAGTAGCTTGCCATATAGATATTAAACCTTGGAGCGATCCCAACGCCGTTAATCTCAATAGTAACGGCGTGATACCTGTAGCTATTTTAACATACGGAGGTTATGATGCTACTAAGACAGATACAAACAGTATAATGTTCGCAGGAGCCAAACCAGTTCGTTGGACCTATGAAGATGCCAACGGCGATGGGACTATTGATCTAATCTGTTTCTTCAAAAAACAAGATTTAAATATCCCTGATCCTGATGGTGACGGCTGGGCTTATGCTACTTTAACCTGCCACTACGATGCAAGTAAATATGGAGAGTATTACTTCGAGGCTTCGGATCTTGTAAAACTTGTAGGACAATAGATTAAAAAACCTATTTCCTCATATTTTTTTCAGAAGGGGGTTAAAAATGGCAAATTCTCATCCATTGAAGAATATGGTGGATTATTTATTTTTAAAATACCCTATAAATGATTTGTATAATCATGATACCATTACTAAGGAGGGGTATCAGGAGAATTATATCCCCGATATAATAGAAGGTATCTTAGATTTAGATTCCGTAGGCGTGAAGCCTGATGTGGAGTCTGTGGCTGAAATTCAAATCACCACTGAAGTTTCTGATGAAAAGCGTGTCAATGTTACCCTTCCGGATTTACCCGATATAAATGAATATATAAATTATTTAGAGGAAGTATGGGATAGTAAATGGTTAACCAATGATGGCCAGTTTGTACAGTTGCTGGAAAAAAAACTAAAGGAATTTATGGGTTTAAAAAAGTTTTTACTTGTTTCTAATGGTACTTTAGCCTTACAAATTGCTTTAAAAGTCCTGAATATAAAGGGCAGTGTTATTACCACACCCTTCACCTTCGCTGCCACCACCAATTCCTTACTATGGGAAAGATTAAATCCGGTTTTTGCAGACATCGACCCTGAAACATTCAACATTGATCCTGAGGATGTAGAACGGAAAATCACCCCAGATACTACGGCCATAATGGCTGTACATACTTATGGTAATCCCTGTGACGTGGAACGCATTGAGGAGATTGCAAAAGATAACGATCTCATGGTCATCTACGATGGGGCTCATGCCTTCAATGTTCAGTACAAGAATCGTTCAATTTTTTCCTACGGGGACATATCCACCTTGAGCTTCCATGCTACCAAGGCTTTCCACACCATTGAGGGTGGGGCTCTGGTAACCAAGGACGCAGAAGTGGAGGAAAAAATTAAACTGATTCGTAATCATGGTATTGACACCTCCATAGAAGAAGTGATCCTGCCGGGTACCAATGCTAAAATGAATGAATTTCAGGCTATAATGGGATTATGTAACCTTAAAAATATAGATAGAAGTATTCAGATACGTAAGTTTATTTATGAATGTTACGTGGAGAATCTGCAAGATCTGGATGTGAAATTCCAAAAAATTCAGGCTTCCCAGTACAACTACGCCTACATGCCAGTTTGTTTTGAGGATGAAAAAACAAGGAACCGTGTAGAACTAGCCCTGTCTCAAATGGGTTACTACCCGCGTAAGTACTTCTATCCACTGACCGTTGATTTTGAATACTTTAAAAGTAGATCAAAGGATTTGAACAGAAGATTTGATTTGAAAGCAGCCACTGACGTTTCTAGCAGCGTACTCTGCCTGCCATTATACCCAACTTTGTCCTCAGCAGATGTTTCTAAAATTGTGAGTATCATCAGGGAGGTTATGACCTGAACATTTGTTCTGTTCGTTTAATAAACGTTTTTTTTATTATAAGATGAGGAGAGTATTGTTTTATAAAATTGGTAATGTACAAATGTTCTGTCCAATTGAGAGGATGTGAATAGGGTTTTATTAGTTGTTACTTTATTTTTATAGGTTTTTCTATCGTTGGAGGGGGGATTGAATGGATGATCTTCGAGTTTCAATAGTTATCTTGAATTGGAATGGGTGGAAAGATACATTGGAGTGTTTGGATTCACTTTGGGAAATCAATTATCCAAATTATGATATAATAATTGTTGACAATGATTCCTACGATGATTCCGTTCTAAAAATAAGGAAATACCTTGAGATGGTATTTAAAACAGATAATAGCTTAAAAAAACATTTTGAAGTAAAAGAAACTTCCCAAATGGATTTAAAGGAGGAACCTGAGGAATCCACTAAAAATGAGGTAACCCTTATTAAAGCCCGAGAAAATTTGGGTTTTTCCTGTGGAAACAATCTGGGCATTGAATACGCCTTGAAGTTCACTAAGCCAGATTATCTTTTGCTTTTGAATAATGATACCGTGGTGAAGGGTGATTTTTTAAATGGGCTTCTGGCCCCTGCCATTGCCTATGAAGGGGTTGGAGTGGTGGGTCCTAAAACCTGTTACTTCCCTGAAAAGGATTACATCAATTCTGCCGGTGCACAAATGAAGTGGCCCCTGGGTATAGCCCAAAATAGGGGTATTGGTGAACTGGATCAGGGTCAATACGATGAAAGCCGTGAAGTGGATTCTGTGCTGGGGGCCTGTATGTTGATTAGGTCCCACGTTATTGAGGAAGTGGGGATGCTGGATTCTAATTTTTTCTTAATGATGGAAGAAACAGATTTCTGTTTGAGGGTGGCTAAAGCAGGTTATAAAATATTTTACCAACCTTCCTCCATAGTGTATCATAAAGAGGGATTTTCAACTAGATCTAGTCAGCTTTCACTCTATTATTCCTACAGGAACCGCATCATCATACTGAAAAAACATTTATCACATTCTAAACTAATTATTTATAGTAATCTGATCTTCTTTAGAGCATTAATGGATGCTATGGCCTTCTGGATCAGAGGTGAGTGGAAACTGTCTGGGGCAGTGATAAGAGGTTGCTACGCTGGTTGGAAGTTCTAAAAATTTAATGTTTCTTTATTTTCAAAAAAAGGTAACAGAGCAGATTAAACAGGACAAAAATATACCTAAAAATCAGTTTTTTATGTAGTCCCAAATACAGTCCATGGCATAATCCATTTTTTCTTCCAGATCCACATCATCTATAACGATCCATGAATTTATGGTTCCTGTAATAACTGATTGGATAAACAAGGAGATTTTGGAGTTTTCAATGTCCTGTCTTATTGTACCTCTGGCTTTACCATCGTCAAGGATGTTGTAAATTACATTTAGTAATTTAACAAGCAATTTTTCGTAGCGTTCATGTATGGTGCCATATTTTTTTACCCCTTCCATGAGAAGTACGTGCAGATCTTTATAATCTATTTTTGTACCATCTGATAGTATCGTGGCTTTTTTAGAGTGTTCACCATGACCCATCATTGAAAATGCTACGGTTTTTAAGAGTTCCTTGTGGGAACCCTCACAATCACTGATTCCATCAAGGACAAGGTGATAATAACGAAATATAAAGAGTTGCATTGTTTCATCCATAAGCTCATCCTTACTTGCGAAGTAGTGGTAGAAACCTCCAGAAGTTATATTGGCTTCTTTTTTTAGTTTGCTCAACGTAACATCGGTCAATCCATTTTCAAGATATAACTTAAATGCAGACTCCATGATCCTGAGTTTCGTTGTGATAAATATTCATCTCCCATCATTAAATTGGCAAAACTCGTTAAATTATTCGTTATTATTTTTACTTATTCGTAGGATAGGTTTATCCATATAAATGGGATTCCATCGGTAATTCATGAGATGAACCGTGTTTAGATTGAAATTGTTAGACCATACCTTGAATTCTTCCAATTAACTTCAGTAACGAAGTAAAGGGAGATATTAAGGAAAAAGTGTATTGAAACTGAAGTATCATTGGAAGAACAACGTAAATAAACGATTATTCAGGTACCACGGCGTGAATGTTCATTTAAAGTTTTCAGAAGTTTTATAACAGAATATGCTGCTAAAAGGCTTGTTTTCGGATTTGTTTTGCAGCTCATGTTCTGGGTTGTGGTTGTTATCTCACCGAAGTCACCCACGACATGGATCTCGTGACAGTTTCTGTCGATCTTTGGATCCGCCACGATCTTAACATCTGCCTCCATACCACAGGCAATACTCAGGGCAGCTGCAACGTTGATATTTGCAGGAAATTTACGCACTGCACCGCTTGCTTTACCATCATAGAGTACCTTTTCTGTGTCCGTTGAAATTCCAAGTGACCTTGGAGGTTTTCTGGTGACAAGGCTAACCTCCCTGATTTCACCTATGGAAGCTGATTTGACCCCGTCCAAACCTGCAATGGCCCCTGAAGGCATGTAAATTCTGGAATCATTCCTCTTGGCCAGATCTTCCAGGTGGTGTTTAAGATCCTGGTCCATCAGAGCCCCCAAACTCATAA
This sequence comes from Methanobacterium congolense, assembly GCF_900095295.1. Lineage (NCBI taxonomy): Archaea > Methanobacteriati > Methanobacteriota > Methanobacteria > Methanobacteriales > Methanobacteriaceae > Methanobacterium > Methanobacterium congolense. The sequence continues at coordinate 930,369 of NZ_LT607756.1, read as the reverse complement.
TAATAACATCACTTTTAGACTCCAGAACCTTGGGAACGATTTCCATCACTGCCCCTGGGGAAGCAGCCTCAACAATCAGATCCACGTAACTGAGCATGTCCTGCACATTCTGGACAGCCACACCTCCAGCATGTGATGCAAGATCTTCTGCCCTTTTCATGTCCTGGTCGTAGAAGAATTTGATGTGAACACCAAGGTTTTCTTTCAACGCAAAATCTGTGATTGTTCTTGCTATGGCACCGCAGCCCACGATCCCTACAACGGTGGTACGCTTTTCAACAGGATCCAACGAGTTTTCAGGGCCAGATACAGGAAAGGTGGCATCAGTCACCTTAGTTTCCATTAGTTCCTCAACAAGAGTTCTGTTCATTTTTACACACCTCTACTAATTTTTTGAAGCTTTAAACATCCTTAAAATGGCTTTTTTTGCTTTTTTTGCTGTTTCCTCATGAACCCGAACCTGGACTTCCCCATTTAAAAGACAGTTTTTGATCTTTTCAACTGTGTGCAGCTTCATGTTCTTACAGACTGCCTCATTCAGGGCAGGAATGAATGTTTTATCAGGATTTTCTCGCTGCAGACGGGTTATCATATCCACTTCAGTGCCCACAATGAAGGTTTCCCCTTGGGATCGTGCCACGTGATGGACCATGTCTCCTGTGCTCAGCACTTCATCAGCCAAGCTTTGCACCTCAGGATCACTCTCTGGATGGATGAGCATCTCTGCATCGGGGTACTGTTCCCTCAGGAAATGTAAGTATCCCTCATGGAACATTTTGTGAACGTAGCAGTGCCCGTCTTCAGGCAGGGGTATGATCTTCTTATCCACCCTCCGGGATACGTAGCCTGCCAGGTTCCGGTCTGGGCCGAAAAGGATCATTTCGTTGGGCAGACTTTCAACCACCTGCACCGCATTTGCAGAGGTGCACAGAACATCTGCCTCTGCCTTAGCCTCAGCAAGGCTGTTAACGTAAAGCACCACTGCAGCATCAGGATAAAGGATTTTAGCACGTCTGATGTCCTCTGCAGAGAGCATGTGGGCCATGGGACATTCTGCTCCTGCATCAGGGATGAGTATCTTTTTACAGGGATTGATTATGGCAGCTGTTTCTGCCATGAAATCAACCCCACAAAAAACCACCATGTCTGGATCCTCTAGTTCCAGTGCCTTTATGCACAGTTCAAGGGAATCACCCACAAAATCTGCAACTTCCTGCACATCACGAGGTTGATAATTATGAGCCAGTATCAGCGCGTTTTTTTCCTCTTTAAGTCTGAGAATTTCCTGGAGATGGTTTAACATGGGGATCACGTTTTGAAATAATGATGATTTGGTGAATGTAAAATAATGATGATTTGGTGAAAATTTTTTAAAATTTTTTGATATGAGTTTACAGGATTCAATTTACAGATATGATTCAATATAACAAACTTTAGACTTTTTTGGAAGTATCTGAGTACACAAATGTTGTTTTTAAATAATTAGGGCATCATGAGGTGGTTTTGAGCAAAGGTAAGTTAGATGCCCTAATCTATGTTTGATCTACAAAAATCCTTCAATTTTTTTAATATCTATCAATCAACCCTCAAATGGCCCCTGTCAGATCAACGTTTAGATCCAGTTTCCAAATACCCTCCCCCATATCAGCAACTGGAGATATGATATCCTCTATTTCTACGCTTTTTATGATTATGTCCAGCTTTCCAAAGGCATCTAAAGCCGTGCTAATGGCTCTTTGGACATCTTCTTCGTTGGAAGCGATTCCTTCAACAGCGATGGCTCTTCCACCATTGGCATTTATCTGGTTGGTGAGGCTTTCCAATGCTTCCTTCTTCCTTGCAACCAGGACAATGGATGCTCCCTCATTTGCAAAGAGTTTAGCAATTTCATTTCCTATCCCTGTATCTGCACCGTCAACAAGTGCAACCTTGTTTTCCAATTTCATATGGAACACCTGCATACTTTGGTAGAGAAGTGATTTTGGATTTTTAGTTGTCAAGACCTGTGATCCTTATTCCTCCGAATTGGGTTTTGTTTCTTATGTTCAATCCAATGAGGAGCGGGGTGATCTTCTCTATGATCTTGGCCCTTTCCAGTGGGCCGCAGTCTATGACCTTGACACCGGGGATCTTCTCGATGAGTTCAGATGCCACGACCTTGGAATCTACATCATCACCGGAGATAAGACAGTCACAGTCGATTGGTTCTTCGTAGTTCATGAGGGCTGCTGAGCTGATGTTGTTGAAGGCACATATCACGTTGCTCTCAGTCAGAATCCTTGCGGATCTCTCTGCTGCTGCACCATCCCAAAGGTCCAGGTAGGTTATGGGTGAGCCACCTATTGCTGATTCTAAAGGTCCTGTAGCATCCAGTAATGTTTTACCCTTTGCTGCTTCTTTAATAGAAAGTAGGGTTGATTTTTGAGCAGCCAGAGGTACCGTTAAAACCAACAGTTCAGCTTCTTCTGCTGCATCAGCATTTTCAGCAGCTTTGACATTTTTTACTTCACCCAAAAAGCCTTTGACTTTATCAACAGCTGCTTGAGCTTTTTCAGCTGTTCTTGAACCTATTATAACTTCTTCTCCAGCCTGAACAAATCTTATTGCAATTCCCAGACCCTGTCCGCCAGTTCCACCTATTATCGCTATCTTCATCTTAAACACTCCTTTTTTTATTTTTTTTAAAAAATAAAAGAATGAAATTTATTCTAAGAGGACGACTGGTTTGATTAGGTCCCTTGGTTTCTCCCTCATCAATTCTAGGGCGTCTTCTATTTTATCGAAGCCTTTGAAGGTGTGGGTGACCATGAGCTCTGGATCCATACGTCCGTAGGTCACAAGGTCTGCCAGTCTTTCCATTCTGGTCCTTCCACCAGGGCAGAGGCCTGTGATTATGTCTTTGTCAGCCATACCGAATCCCCAGTTCACACGGCAGAGTGGTATGGTGTCCTTTTCACCCTGTCCTTTACCGAAGTAGTTGTTGTTTGAGATTTTTGATCCTGCTTTGGCCATCTTCAATGCGTCCAGGAGTATTTCAGGGCCACCACCTGATACTATCACACCGTCGACACCCACTCCATCGGTTGCCTCCAGGATCTGGTCTGCTGTGTCTCCATTTTTGTAGCTGATTATATCTGTGGCACCGTATTTTTTAGCTACCTCAACTGAGATTGGTCGGGTTCCAACTGCGAATATTCTTCCTGCACCAAGTAGTTTTGCACCTGCTACACCGCAGAGTCCAACCGCCCCTATACCTAACACTGCCACAGTTGATCCGAGTTCGATTCCAGCGTTTTCAGCACCCATGAAACCTGTACTCATCATATCGGTGATCATGACGGCTGCTTCCTGGGACATTCCCTCAGGTAGATGTGCCAGGTTGTTGTCTGCCAGGTTGACGTGGAAGTATTCACCAAACACACCGTCCTTGAAGTTTGAGTACTTCCATCCCCCACATGGACCTCCAGTTTGTGAGGGGTAGCCACGCTGAACTGCTTCTGAATCCCAGTCCGGGGTGATAGCTGGTACAATTACCCTGTCTCCCGGTTTGAAATCCTTAACTTCGTCTCCAACTTCGTCAACGATTCCTACGGCTTCGTGTCCCAGGATCATGTTGTGCCTGTCACCTATTGCTCCTTCCCAAACTGTGTGGACATCAGAGGTACATGGAGCCAGTGCTGTTGGCCGAACTATAGCATCCCTTGGACCACATTTTGGCCTATCCTTTTCTATCCATCCTACTTCACCTATTTTCAACATTGCAAATCCTTTCATTTTTTTCACCTCGTAATTCTTACAGAGAGATTACTCTCTATAGTATATAAACATACCGAATAGTTGGTCTGTAACGATTGATAATGTAAGTTTGTAGAGAGTGTTCTCTTTTTTATAGAGAGCATTCTCTTTTTAGTTGCTTTGAACATGGAATTTTAGAGGGAATCCTTACAAAAAAGTAGGATATGAAATGTTAAACAATAATTAAATTCATTTTTAATGAATAAAAGATTTTTTAAAAGATAATAAAATTTTAAAAATTTATTTAGGAGTTAATAACGATTTTTAAATCAAATTAAGGATTATGAATCGTTTAATGAGTGGAAAATCAAAGAAATGTCTTGATTTTTTATGCACCTTAAACCTTCATGATTCTCCACGATGCAAAGTCCATTTTTATCCAAAGATGAACACCTCCCCATGTTGCCACTGTCGATCAAGCATTCAAAAACAGTATCCCCCATTAAAAAACCTAAAAAAAGGAAAATATATTAGGTTGTTCCCATTACTAAATATTGTAACTTAACGATTGATAATTTTTCAGGGATCAGTTTATAAAAATTAAAAAGAAGGCAGCATATGGAGACAAAAGTTAGGATCATGGAAACAGCCTTTAAACTCTTCCTAGAAAAGGGATTTGCTGATGTTTCGTTGAACGAAATCATAAAAAAATCGGATATAACCACAGGCGGATTCTACTACCACTTCGACAGTAAAGAGACTCTGCTGGTTGAAGTCATCAACAAGTACATTTTCAACTACTTCAGTTCAATCATACAGGAGATGAGGGAGTGTAAGGGCACCCACAAGGAGAAATTGAAAAGGGTGATACTGCTCATTGTTGGGGATGATTCAACCATCAACGAGACAACACAGCTTTGTGAAAGCGCCGAGAAGATAGACTACAGGACCCTGCACCTGCTGCTCTTTGAGGGTGTTCAGAAGTACGAGATGATAAGCAAGCGCTACACAGAATTTTACTACGATCTCTTTGATTTCATCAAGGAAGTCATTGAGGACGGTATGGCTCAGGGCGTTATCAGAGAAGACATCGACCCCACCGAGATCTCCCTAACCATTGAAACCATCATGGTGGGAACAGTCCTCATGTGGATAGGAATGCCTGCAATGCCCCTGGGAGAAAGGATGGACTCAAACATAAACCAGCTTTGGAGTTTCATAAAAAAAGCGGATTAATTCCGTTTCATTTTTAATTCAAAACTTCTTAATTCAAAACTTTTAAAAACTCATAACATTTCAATCCTTTACTTTTTGAATCCTTTTTTATTTAAATCAATTTTTAATTCTAAATTAAATCTTTTGTAGGTCAAATTTAGTAGTTATTTACCCTTTAAATATTTCTTTTAGTACCAATAGAGTTTTTATAGATTATTAACGGAAGTTGAAGAACCTTCCTTGATGAAACATATCACTTACTCCCACCTTTACAAACAGAATATTCGCTATGTTTATATAGTGGGTGCTGTATGAAACTTAATTCAAGGATTGTCAAAGTGGGATGGATCCAATTGATGGATAAATCTTCAAGGATTTTTAGGAGGGAAAGCAGATGATAATTGTAACAGCAAAAATAAAGGCCAAAAAGGGTGAAAGAGACAAGATCATTGCAAAATCTCAGGACATAATCAAATTCAGTCGTTTAGACCCTGGTAATATCAGTTATAATTTGTACGCAGACACAGGGGATGATGACCTTCTGGTGATGCTGGAAGAGTGGGAAAGTTCCGAACTTCTGGAGGCCCATATGCAGACGGAACACTTCAAAGCATTCGGCGAAGCTATTAAAGATAGTATCGCTGAAGAGATGGATATTGGAGTTTATTCAGCTGATAAACTGTAATTATATTTAAAATATGAAGTATAATGGACTTAAAATAGGGAGTATATATCCTTAAATAAATCAAAATGAACTTTTTTTTATTTTTAGTATTACTCCTATAAATCTATGAAAAGAGTTTAATCTATGAAAAGAGTTTTTCAATAAAAAGAGAGATAACATCCCCGTTTACAATGGGGGACTATTGAACTATTTTTTGATGGCTTCAAGGTTTTGAAAGGTGCCACCTTGGACTGTACTCCTTCTCATAGCCTGTTACTCCATCGTAATCAACACCAGTTACTGATGATGTTAATTCTGCACCCTGAGCATGTTTTGGGTTGTATTCAAGAACACCCCACCTGCCTGAGGATGGATCGTAGTTCAGCCATGTCTTGTAGTACCATCTGTAGGCGTAGTTTGAACCATAAATACCTGTGGGCATGAACCACCCACTTATAGTGTTTTTGGTTACTGTTACCCTTGAAGTTTTGGTTACTACTGTTTTTGCACCGGCCCTATCCTTTGCACTGGAATCCAGTGAAGAGTTGACCTCAACATCGGCACTTGAAGGTTTCGGTACAGTGGCGTTTAAAACCTGACCCAGTGATCTGGTCATATGCTCCTCTGTCCAGGCACTGCTGGATTTTTCAGAATCTTCAGAACTGTTTTTGGTTTCAGAGTTGTAGTGGCCGTAGGATCCATTGATGGCCCGTGTGTAGTAGCCCTGATCCTGGAACCATGGCTGTACCTTGGCCACGTTGTACACCTCTGAGCCTGTTTTCTGGCTGTTATCTGTAAGGTTTGTTGTTTCGTTCAGTTTTTCATTAAAATTTCCGTTTAAACTATCTTTCACAGTATCATTTGTTTTGACAGCACCTGCAAAAGGCAGGGCACTGAAAATCAGACACAACGTAAAAACCGCTGCGTATTTACATTTTCTATTAATTGTACCGCCTCCACGTCCCAACTTCATAAAGACTTGTTTTAGAACTTTTTTTGGTACCTTCTTTGATCACTTTAACATGATATATAAATATTTGGTCCTAATTTCTAAAAAACAGAGAGTAATGTGCTCTTTTTTTAATTTAAAAGCATTTAAGAAGGTATTAAAAGAAGGGTTCTGGAATGAGCTTTCTTAGTTTGTAATTTAAGTAAAAAATGGTTATTCAAGGGTTATTTATGAAAAAAAGCGTTCCCCAAATGATTTCTATTGGGTGCATGCAACGCGTTAAGATATATGACGTTAGCGTGCTGATTGATAATTTCAAGTTCTGATTCTGAGGGTATTAATTTAAAAATAATAAGGTTTTCAGTTGAATTTATGGTTTTTAAGTGTTATTATTGATTTTAACATTTTTTAGATGAATGATCACACAGTGCAGTAGTTCATAGGTGTACCTTGTTTTAAACTAGTATACGAGTATAAGAAGATATACCCAAAGTTCAAGGTATAATTAATAGGAGCAGTATAGTTAAGTATACTTGAACTTGAAAGTTTAATAAGTTGAACCAGTATAATTAAATATACCTAATGTTGCAGGTGATCATCATACCAATATTACCACTTGGAGTTCCCTCAGATTTGGAAAGGTACTTCTACAACCGAGAAAAAGACCTTAAAAGATTAAAAAACCATTTAAATGCATTGAATGAGGATGTTGCAGAACAAATACTCATCACAGGATACAGAGGTGTGGGGAAAACTTTTCTTCTTAAGAAAATGTTAAATGAACTGCCAGATAATATCCTTGTCTCATACATAGACATATCACGGGTCTACGGAAATCAAAGGGGAAATCTAAAAGAAGAACTGATAATGCAGTACTTATTGAACTCAATGAATGAGGCCTTGAAGGATAGTTCTGGAAAACTGAAAAATATATACAACACTGTGAACCATTTTTTAAGCAAAATAAGCCTGAAAAAATACGATTTTAAGGAAGCAGGAAACATACTTGGAGTTGCAGTTCCAGAGGGTCGCAACGACTATGAAAAATTGAGCAAATTTGTAATGGAATTTCCCCAGAAGGTGGTTGAATCATCAACAAATATCCAGGGGTTTGTAATTGTAATTGACAAATTTCAATTGATAGGTGAACTGGAAAATCCAAGCTCATTCTTCTGGCTGATTCGAAGTTACACCCAAAATCAGGACAATGTAAGCTACATATTCACGGGTTCAGTTTCAAAAACAAGTGAGATAATCCAAATGATAAACGGGCAAAACGGTGCATTCGGTGGAAGGATGATCCAGGTGAACATCGATCCATTCACACAGGATGAACTACAGGGTTACCTCAACGAGAAGGTGGGAGAACTTAAATTCACAGAAGATGGATTCCGGAGATTTTATGAATGTACAAGGGGTATCCCCGCATATATAAACAGTTTCTGCAATACCATGTCGTCTGGGGAGGTTTACAACAGCGAAAAAATTAAAGAAACCTTCTTCGAAAAGATGGATCAGATCACGGTTATGTGGATACAGATCTGGGGAACCCTGTCCATCCACGAGAAGGAGATCGTGATATCAATAGTTGACAAAGGTCCGCAAAAATGGAACGATCTACTGAAAACCGTACCTGTATCCAGAAATACCCTGGCAAAATATCTGGATATCCTTAAAAACAAGGGAATTGTTGTGTTCAGCGATCAAGATGGCTATAAAATAGAAGAAAAAATGCTTGAAGCCTGGATCAAACATAAAAAGAAAGTCAACGGTTACTACCCACCTTAGAATATCTATTTTCTGTCCTTCTTCTTTTTATCAATAATTTCTTCATAGGTTTCAAGCAGTATCTTCTCCTTGAAGTTCAGGGCTTCACCCTTCCTTTCAAGTTCATCATGCCTTTTTTCAAGCTTTTCAATCTCGGCTTGGTTTAAAAGTTCGGCGTACTTCTCATCCAGTTTTTCCTGCTCTTTCTTTATCCGTTTTTCATCCCGCTTCAGGTACTTGAACCCCATGTGATGCACTCCCTGTAAAAATTGTTATTATATTCTGTCCCTTTTTATATTAATAGTGAGGGGTTTTACAATTCATTGGAGATTGATTTTCAGATGCTCCAGTGAGAATATTATTTTTTAGAACACCACAATGTTTCAAAGGCGTGAAAATCTTTTTAAACCCCAAAAATCAATGCTACAACTATTTTTAACCTTTTTAAAGAACTGAACCAATGATCTGAGTTTGAACCTCGAACTATTTAATAATACTTATTTTAATAAAAATAATAAAGTATAAGTAATTGTATTACTTAATTAATAAGTAGTAATACAAATGAGGTGATAAAAATATGAAGAGAATTGCAGCCCTGCTTATTGCAACCGTGATACTTTGTGCAACGCCCTCTCTCGCAGTTGCAGTTTCTGCAGATTCGCAAAACAGCAATCTAATAAATTTAAGGGGGAAAGGAACTGATACCGAGCTTGATGATCCTGAGTTTGAAATTCCAATTGAAAATGAAACTGCAGATTTGACAGCTCCAATTGAGGAGAACATTACGTCAGACATAATTCAAGAGGACAACAGCTCCCTGAAGATTACAGAAGAAGAGACCAATGAAGACTCTTTATCTGATGTTCCCAGTAACACAACAGGGGTTGTTATGCAAACAACCAACTACACCTGCGGACCTGCATCCCTTGCAACCGTTCTGAACAATCTGGGCTTCAATGCAACAGAGATGGAACTTGCAGCCCTTGCAGGTACAGATGAAAATGGAACAACCATGTACGGACTGCTTCAGGCAGCAAGATCCAAAGGTTTAAATGCAACTGGTATGAAAATATCATCAAATGATCTTAAAAGTAATAATATTGTGTACATGACTGTGAACGGAGGAGCCCATTACAGCGTGATACGTTCAATAAACAATGAAACAGTATTACTTGCAGATCCAAGCCTTGGAAACATCAACATAACACGTGAAGAATTCGAAGAACAGTACAACGGCTACGCAATGGTCGTAGATGATCCCAAAGCGAGTGCTCTGGAAGAATCTGCAGTTAACAGTGAAAATAACCCAGACAAATCCTCTGGAGACAGTGCACCAGAAACCCCCATAAATACCTGTAACGATGCAAATTCAACCCTTGCAAATCCCCAGAACAGGACTCTAAGTCAGGATGAAATGATGGAGATAAAGGGTAAGAACTGGAAGTACCGACTGAAGAAAAAAGCTAAAAATAAGAAGAAAAAGAAAAAATGGAAAGCTCCTAAGGTAAGATGGTCCTACAAATGGAAAGGATGGGGGCGTGTGAAGAACAGAGTGTACTATGGTAGATGGATGTATGTTGGAGCGTTCGGTATGGTAGGAGCTATCGGTGCTGGAGGATGGGGCTATTGTGGTTTACCTGCAGCAATGGGAGCATGGCACAAAGGTGCAAAGGAATATATGAACCATCTAAATGAGGTCAATTAAAAAAAAAATATCTTTTTATTTTTTAAAAGATGGAGGAATAAAAATGGAAAATATTAATAAAGAGTGGTCCTTAGGATTGGTTATAATTGGATTATTAATATTATTTTCAGCACTAATTATAAAACCATTAACACTTATGAATATATTTTTTATGTGTTTTGCGATCTATTTTATATCTGTGGGAATCCTTAAAAAAGGCCATGAAGATACCATAGCAATTATAGTAGGAATCTCACTTTTAACATCCACAATAATTTGGACTATGATAAAAAATGTGTCTATTATAAGTTATCCCAACATTCTGTACTTAATCACTTCTTTACTCTTTATTATTGGAGGAATCCTTGGTCTTTTAGGATATATTCCTCAATGGTTCTACAAACAAAATATTTAGATCGATTAAGAGGGTAACATGACAATAACCCTAAACCTCAAAAATAAAGATTTTTCACCATGGTTAGTTATAGTAGGACTATTTATCATCTCAATAGCCTTAATTCCAGGGCCTTTCACACTTATGACCATTCTCATCATCATCCTTGGAATTTATTTCACAGTTTCAGGACTCCTTAACAAACGCCACGAAGATACACTGGCCATTTTAATGGGAATCTCCATTTTAACCTGCACTTTGATCTGGACTTCAATAGAAGGGACCGATATTACAAACTACTCCAAAATGACTTATATTGTCATTGCACTAATCACCATAATCTTGGGGATTCTGGGATGGATGGGATTGGTTCCAGAGTGGTTCAGATCCCTTGGGAGATGAGTTATGGTGGAAATAAGTAATAAATCACAGAAAATTCTAAAAATGGCCCTTAAAACAGCCATTTTGCTTGTGTTTTTATACGTTAGTCTTATAAACCCACAGGGGATTGAATTAAGGTTTTTAATGGCTGCAATAATGTTTGCTGTAATAATATTTCCTTTAAAAGCGTGATATTAATTAAACTACTTTTTTAATGATTTACATTCCAGTTTAAAGGACTTAAATTAACATAAAGCCCTCTATAGGTAAGTGGCGGTGAATAAAAAAATACTATTTCTTAAATGTTTTTCTACAGAAGAAAAATAGTGGGTGATTCATGTAGGCCCATTTTTATGAAAGAGTTTTTAAAATTGAGGTTCATATTATTACCCAAGGTAATTATCATGAGGCTTAGAAAGGATTTCATAATCAAACCTAATATCAATGCTCCATACGATGAGGAGTCTGAGAGGCATGCAGACTGGCTTGAACTCCTCTTCGATCTGATATTCGTTGCTGCAATCTCCCAGCTGGCACTGAACCTCACTGCAGATTACTCTCCCATCATCTTCTTAGAGTACATACCTGTGTTCTTTGCAGTATGGTGGAGCTGGGTGGGCCACACATTCTACCTCAGCCGTTTCGGTGCAGACGACATGTTCAACAGGTTTCTGACCATGATGCAGATGATTGTTGTTGCCATGATGACCGTGAACGTTAAAGACGCCCTTGGCTCCACAGGATTTGGATTCGCACTTTCCTATGCATTCTTAAGGTTCATACTGGTTGCAGAGTACCTCCGCATCTGGAGGCACGTGCCTGAAGCCCGCAGCCTCAGTAAAAGGTACATACTTGGTTTCGGTGCTGCAGCCATGATATGGGTGGTTTCAGCCTTCACACCTCCACCATTACGCTTCGCACTCTGGGGACTGGGCCTTCTCGTGGATGTAATAACACCCATAACCTCTGGGAAGATTCAGGTGAGCCTTCCGCCCCATCCAACCCACATACCCGAGCGTTTCGGACTCTTCACCATTATCCTCATAGGTGAAACAATCATCAGCGTTGTCTTCACTGTTATAAATGCAGGGCTCAGTATTTTAACTGAATTTACAGGTTTCATGGGGCTTCTCATAGCCTTCAGCATATGGTGGGGTTACTTCGAGGAGTCAGGTGGAGCTGAGGCCCACGTTCAGGAGGCAGGGCATCAGGTGGCCAAGTACCAGCTCTGGCTCTACTCACACTTCCCCCTCCTTCTTGGAATCGTTTCAACAGCAGTTGGAATAAAACATATCATATACCTTGGAACGGGATTCATGCCTTCAGGAGAGGTATGGCTTTTAACCTGCTCCCTGGGACTTGCACTCCTCTCCCTAACCCTGGTCTTCATATCCTCCTACAGCATGGAAACCTGTAAAGACTGGGCCCTTCAGATATTCAGATTACCCTACTACGTTATAATAGTTCTGGTGGTACTTACAGGCTTTTTAGGCTCCACCTTACCAGGATACATGATACTCGGAATTTTAACACTGCTTTGTGCCATTAAGATGGTTCTGAGCTTCAGGGAGCCTCCTGCTGTTTGTAAGATGTATAAATAATTCTGGATACTTTAAATAAAAAAACTTAGATTCCAGAGTTTTGTTTACAGTTCGTGAACAAAAAGTTTATGGTACGTAAACATGTTCTGGATCAATCCCTAAGACATAGTGTAGATTGTAATTTGAATAACCTACCCGTCGTGAAAGGATTTTACAATTCGTCTTGTCACCCCATAATTTGTATTAATTATTTAATAAATATTAAGATTTATTGTCTTGTGCTTACACATGCTGATCCACGGTTGCAATAAATTTCCAGTCAAAACACATGTTTTACTCAATAGTTTCTATTTACAGTTCCATTTATTTGATATATAATTTTCTATTTTCTTGTGATCGTAAAGGTTTAGCTTAAATATTTCAATTAGTAATATAGGGTAATATAAAAGATTGGGGATGATTAATATGAACTGCCCAAAGTGCGGTTTCAACAATAACACAGATGCAACTTTTTGTAAAAAATGTGGATACAATTTAAATAAAAATAAAAGTAAAATAAATAGTTTTAATGATCAGATAAACATTTTAGCAGTTTCTTTAGGTTTGATAGTTTCTATTATTTTCCTTTTCATAGGTGCTGCAGGTTTTATTGGAGTTCCAAACTCAGGGATACCCCTAGCTGCATATGTGGTCTTGGTCTTTTTTGTTGTGGCCTTTTTTGGAGCACTGGTAACTGGTTTTTTAGGCTGTGAAACTTCCAAGGATGGAATCATAAATGGTTTGTTCCTGAGCCTCATCATACTGATAGGTACCGCATTTTTATTAGCAGTGTTCGCATTCATAACTTCTGGAATTACTGCGGTAATTTCAAGTGCATTCGCTCCACTGGCCTCATCATCATCTACACTAACAGCATCAACAACCGCTACAACCGCATCAGATGTCACAACAGCCGCATCTTCAGACGGTATTTTACAGTTGTTACTTTATATTTTAGAGTTCATTGCTTCAATAGCTCTAGTATTTGTTGCAGGTGCCCTTGGAGGATCATTTGGGGTTTTCATCAGAAAAGGTATCAGAAACCTTTAGATTAGGGAGTGTAAAAATGATATTCTGTCCTAAATGTGGTTATAAAAATGATGAAGATGCAGCTTTCTGTGAAAACTGTGGGGAGAACCTTCGTTCAAAATCAGAAAACGGCAGCACAGTTTCTGGCATGAAAACATCCACAAAGCTACTTATTGGACTCTGCATAGTCCTGATTGCAGGGCTTGGAGTAACTTCAGGATTTCTGCTCCAGATGAACGGTGCAAAGGCCAACCCAACAAGTTCAGTTAACCAATCAGCAGCACAGGTGACGTACAAAGCAAGCTGGCATGAAGTTACAAGTTTTACAGGTGCAGCAGATGACATGAGAAGCTTCAACACCCAGGGAAAACAGTTCAAGGTTGTTATGTCTGCAACACCCCTCTTAAATTACAACGTTAACTCCATGTCCATGGATATCTCAGATTCAAACAACAACCTGTTGACAAGTGGCAGCCTTGAATGGGAACCCACAGAGGCACTATCTGAGAAACAGAAGACTATTGAAGTAACTGGACAGCCTGGAACCTACTACCTGAACATATACTCCAACGAACTTGAAAACTGGACCGTTAAAGTTTACGATTACTACTGAAGGAAGTGCTGAAATTGTTTTGCCCAAAATGTGGATATGAAAACGATTCAGATGCTGTTTACTGTGAGAAGTGTGGGAATTCATTGAATTCAAATTCAGGTTCAAGGACGACGATTATCTTGATAGGAGTAGTTGTGCTCCTCTTAGCAGGACTGGCATTAACAGCAGGAATGGTACTGAATGATACACAGAAAACTGTGATGAACAATAGCTCTGCACCCCATAACAATACAACGGTTGAAAAACAAACTCCTACCACCAGCACCAGTAAAACTACGGTGAAAAAAGCCAATGTCACAAGTTCAGGGGCTCCTTATTATGTTAACGATCCAACAGGTGACACAAGGGTCTGTCCAAACTGTGGGTCAAATAATTGGGAAAGTACCGGGGCCCAAACCGAAACAGAATCACAACTACACTGTAACTACTGTGGTTACACGTGGTGGGAGCCTGTTCCAGAAGATTACCAGTGACAAAAAGTTTTGTGATGAATTGAAATATTAATTATAATTTTAAGGATGTAAAAATAATGATTTGCCCAAAATGCGGACATGAAAATGATGAAGATGCAATTTACTGTGAAAAATGTGGAAAAAATTTGAAGAAAACGTCAGGAACATTAGGAAACCAAACGAAACTGTTGATTGGTCTCTGTGTGGTCCTCATACTCATTGCAGGTGTGACTGCAGGTGTTCTCATGAAGAATTCACAGAACACTTCAAAAGCCAATGAGGGGAGTGATGTTTCAAAGGACCAGATCTCAGAGGGTACAGGATTCCCTGTTTCCCTGGCACCAGACCTTGCATCTGAAATAGAAAAACAGAACGGAACCTTTGAAACCATCAAGTACGGTTCTGTCAGTCTTGATAAGTATCAGTGCATTTACATACTCTCAAAGGCCACTGTGATGCTGAACAAAAATGAATCAGGTAACATCACCATAAAAAGTGTTGGAGCTCCTGACAGTCCCTACGGCTTCGTTTCAACTGGCAGTCTCTCAAAGGATAAGTACGTGGACGTTGCATACAGAACCTACAACTGGATCAACACCAATGGAATTGCACCAAACTACGTGGGCATATCAAATCCAGGACAACCTGATCTATCCCCGGACACGATTTTAAGTGTGCTTTCAGATGTTCTTTCACAGTACAAGTCCACAGGAAAGCTTCCTGAAACTGTGGCGATCTGAAAGGGTGATCTTCAGTGAAAAAGCAAAGTGCTGTGGTGATCCTTTCCCTTTTCATTCTTTTCGTGGTTGTAGCTGCAGCATCATTCTATCTGTACCCTGGAAATGATGTTTCAAGCACAGGGGATTCTCAGTTGAAGGTTCTTGGAACTGAATCCTACGGCACGGTTGTGAGGGAGGGTCCCTATGGAAACACCACTTCAAAGGTGAAGATAGCCTACATCGTGGGAGTGCATCCAAAGGAGGCCAATGCACACCGTGCAATCAGAGAAACCATAAAAAACCAGTCTAAATCCCTTAAGTACTGTTACTACATCTACAGGATCAACGTTACAGAGGATGCAGATAACTACAATAAGGGAAGAAACAACGGACAGGTTCTGGCCCGTGACTACGCTGTACCTGATATTGTGAAGAACGATTTTCAGCTAGCTGTGGATGTGCACTCAAACGTTGGAAACTGGAAGGAGAACAGGTTTATATTCACACCTGTTGAGAAGGAGGGTTCAAAAGAGATGGCCATGAAAATAAAGTCTGAACTTCCATGGTTAACCTACTACGTACCTCCAAACCCTACAAGCACCCAGTACGTGACTGTTCCATTGATAAATGGAGGAGTGCCATCTGTACTCTATGAGACCTATACCCATGAGCCCTACAGAACAACTCTGGAGCATGCTGAGGAGTTTGTGCAAGTTGTGGATGGTCTGGACTTGGGATAATAGGGGATTAAGATTTTTAGAATGATACTGGAGGATCAATGAAATGTTTTGTCCAAAGTGTGGATATGAAAATGATTCAGATGCACGTTACTGTGAAAAATGTGGTACATCATTAATCAAGGATAAAGGACTCTCTAGAAACAAAAAATTTTTTATCATTGGAGGAGTGGTCTTAATTGCATTTTTAGGAGTTTCCGCAGGTTTTATCTTACCAGGATATCTTAATCATGGAAATAATTCAAGTAATTCAAGCCTTTCAAATCAAACAACGGTTGCATCAACCCATGGAAACAGTAACAGTAAGAACAGTACAGCTAACAAAGCCCATGTAATCGATTCTGGATCTACATCTGGATACGATGATTACTACTGGAATAGTGACTTTAACTATAAGTGGAAGGCTTATGAGTACGATAAAAATCATATAGAGATTAAAGGTACCATATCTATCCTTAACCCTCCAAGTACCATTGAACAGAACACGATTCTAAGAAAGGATCCAACTGCAACCAACCCAGAACTTGTGATCATTGATGTTTCACCCAAGATGTCTGGAAAGAGTGGCTATGAAACGTACACAACAATGCAGGGCTATTCAACAGTTGAAGACTATTACATGGACTATTTCAGATCCAATTTAATGGAGAATGGACCCTTCAGATAATGAGTTCAGGGAGGGGTTTTTACAACCCCTTTATCACTCCTTCAACCACTGATTTCATTTTTTTTGATTTACTTCAGAATTGTCTTAAAATTGATTTTAGAAGGGTTTTTGGGATGCGTTATAATAATCTTTAAAAATAATCTTTGTAGAGATAAATGCTGAATTTCTTTTTTTTATCAGTAAAACAAAAACCATTTTAAGAAGATTCTGTTTTATGGATATAACAGAATTTATGGTTCATGACATCCCCTGTTGGAGAATGTTGTTGCTTCTGTGTGTTTAAATTGTTTTTCTATTATGGCCCTTAGTTGTTGTTTCGTTTATGAATAAAAATGATAATTTAAAGGTACGAATAATACTGCTGAGTGGTTCATATAGTAGTTAAAAATAGCTTTATAACTGCACTGACCATTATTGAGTAGGTCACATTGATCATGGTCCCTGCTAAGAAGAAAAGCGAATTTTTATGCATATCCTCACTTCTAACTATTGTTTTAGCTGCAAATATAATGGCTAGGGCCACGTAGGCATCTAAAAGCATGAAGGTCATTATTAAAATGTTCTCACACTTACCAATTACAAAACCAGTATCTCTATCATTAACTGAGACAGTTTCACTGAGTTTTCCATGGGAAATTCTGTTTAAAATAAAATTTAGAATTATTCCACTTGTCAAAACTAGAAACAGGTATCCTCCAATTACCAGAAGTATCTTCAAAAGTTCCATTTCACTCCAACCTGTCTGAATATAAATTCATCGCCACCTCCAAATTTTCTTCAATGGGTTTGATTTTATCCCACATAGATTCTTTCAGATTTTTAGATACAGCCTGTTGACTTATACCCATTCTATCTGCAACAATTTCCTGATTACCCTCTTCATCATAAATCCTTACGATTTCACGCCTGCGGGATGACCAACTGTTTTTTATCATAGTAATCAGATTGAACTGCCCACCAAGGGCTGTATCAGTTAAATCATCACCAACTGACATTTCAAAGAGCAGTCCACTTTTTTTTAATGAAACCATCATGTTGGATGCTCGGTGAAATGCCGGGCCGTCCATCTGTGTTACGTCCTTCGTTGATACTGCTGTGTCTATCAGACCACGTACCAACACGAATCGCATCTTCTGAGGTTGTATTTCATTCCATATAAAATCCAACATCTCGTAGGTATTTTTAACACTTTTAAAAACGCACCCTATCTCATCTGCACCCTTGATAATTTTTATATTTGCATATAAATCATTTTTATATCTCTGATTAACCTCAAAACAGATCTGATTTAATTTTTTTTGAAAATCTTCCCTGTGATCCAGTTTGCGTGAGGCCACAACATCACCAAGTAATAGGTAGAGTTCCCCTTTCATGGTACCCTTTATGTTCACAACACCATATAAAAACAACCATATAAGTTGTAATTTAAATATACAACCCATATAGTTGTACAATCTATTTGGTTGTAAATAGGGTTTGCAAGGTCATGAAATAGGATCAATCAACTGAATTTATGTCGGATATTGCGTCTTCAACTGCATCCCGCACATAATGAACTGGATCACTTCTCAACCTTTTAAGGGGAATTAACGACTTAACAGATCTGATCTTTCCCAATCCAATAGCAGCATACCTCCTTGTTTCAGGCGTAGAATCTTCTAATAAATTTATTAAATCATTTTCAGCACTTTTATCACCTATTTTACCAAGTGCAGAAGCAACCAACTTTCTAACATCAGAATCTTTGTCTTTGGCTGCCCTGGATAAAAATTTAATATAATTTGGATCTCCCATCTCACCTAAAAGAAATGCTGCATGAGCACGTTTATCTGCATCAACATCATTAAATAGAGTTATACAGATATCTACCACTTCAGATTCGTCGGGTTTAGAGAGATCATCTGATGTGGAATTGATCTCTTCAGGATTTGAAGAGTTATCCCTTGTTTTATCATATTGTCCATCTATAGCCTTTAAAAATATTTCACCGTAGTTTTCCATGAAACCTTTACCAATGCCCTTGATTGAGATCATTGCCCCCGGATTGGTGGGCTTTGATCGTGCCATCTCCCTGAGTGGCTCATTACTACAGATTAAATATGGTGGAAACTCCTTTTTCCTTGCAATTTGATTCCTTAAAGACCTCAATTTTTCATATAACTCTTTATCAACACCTTCCATTAAATTTTCATTCTTTTTAAGTACGATGTTCAATTTTATGGGTTTTTCATTGAGTAAAAATTCAGTTCCCCTATCTGTTAATGATAGAACCCTTCTCTGATAAAATGAAACATCATTACTTTTAATGAAACCTTCAGCAATGAGTGATTCTATTAGAAGCTTCAATTGCATTTTGGAGAAGTAATAAAATAGAGAGTAAGTTAAAAGTTTATTCAAACCATTATCTATTATAAATGCAGCCTTTGAACCCCTTAAAACATTTATTGTCTTGTTAAAACCCACTGGAAATGGCATTTCACTCAATGAAAAAAGTATCAGCCTGGCTACTGTGGATTCATAGGAGTTTATGAATTTTGTAATCAGTTCCTTATTTTTTTCAAAAAGGCATTCTTCTAGGGATTCATAGTATTTAAAAGGTTTTCCACATTTACAGTTATCCCAACCAGTTCCTTCTTCGCGGGAATTGATTTCATGGTACTGGTTGCAACCTTCACAGATCATGTAGGGCATAACATCACCATGTAATAATATTACATAAGTTAGTAATATTAATTTCCCTTGTAGTCTGGAAAACTATGTATATCTGCAACCAGCGCACTCCTTGGAAGGTTCTGGTAAGTCCAACCTTAACCTCCTTTTCATTATATTCCTGCTTAAAACATCACACCATCATTTTAGAGTTATATTAAGGTGGTTTGGACGTCGTTCATCCGGGCTTTCTCAAGTTTCCCATCACCCCTTATATGGAGGATCTTAACTCCCCTTCTGAGGAGGGTTTGACTTATAAGGTTGTGCCTGTGACAGTTGAAGGGGTTTTCCTCACTGCACATGAGAGAGGTTTTCCTGGTTTTTAGAAGCTCCATAAGCTGGGATATTCCCTCCCTGTAAGAGAGTTCACCTTCGATCAGACTGTAAACAACCTTTCCATCTTCGTAGTACTTCTCATCCCTTGGTTTGCCCCCTATTTTGTCACCTAAAAATTCGTAGCCCACACCTTCATCTTCCAGGTTTGCCTTCAGTTTCTCCCTGTTGAAATGTGGAACGTACTTACTGTAGGGGGAGCTGCGCACATCCACGATCAACTCTACACCATGGGATCGGATTAGTTCCAGGAAGGTTTCCATGTCTACGTTGCTGTGGCCAACTGTGAAGAGGTAGTTTTCATCTTCCATAACGATTCCTTCATTTTATTGCATAGGTTTCTATGATTAAGCGTATCAATTTCTAAGTTATATAAATAACGTTTATATGATTATTTGAGGGTTGTAATTGTTTTTAGGAGTGTAACTTCCGATGATGGAATATGTGGAATTAAAGACTGTAAAAACCTAGTTTTGAGAGGATCCAAGAGAGTTCAATTCCAATCCAATCACAGTTAGACTTGTTTTCATAGATTTAGTTACTACCGTATAAATTTTAGCTACCAAGGTATAAATATAAGTGGAAATCATAGAATGTTTAGTGATATCCAGTAATTATACTGTTCAGATTAGACAAAGGTAGGGGGCCTGGCATTTATAGATTTAGATAGGATGTATCCTTCATGGGAGGAGCTGGAAGATGAATTAAACCCGGCAAAAAGAGCGTTAATTTCTTTTTTAGATAATTATATTCCTGAAAACTGGAAGATATTTGTTGAACCATGTTTGAATGGATCCTACCCAGACCTGATACTCCTAAACCCTGATAAGGGATTCATGATCTACAGGGTCATGGAAAGCTTATCAGAAAGTGTCAGTCCTGAAATGGATAAAAAACAGCTTGACTACTACAGGAACAAAATCATTCAGGAACTGGTACCAGATATGGCTGAGAAGATGGATGTCAACCCTAAAATATTCGTTGTTACTCAAATTGGGGTTTACATCCATGATCTGGGAGGGGAAGAGGTGCGTGAAAGGTACTCAGATTATCCTTACCTTGCTGCTGGGGGTTACGATGACCTGGATGAGGTTGGTCTGGGTGAGATCCTGCCGGGTGTTGAATATACCACCAGCAAGTTCATGGAGAGTGAATGGGCAGACGAACTTGAATCATGGCTGAAACCACCCTACCACAGGGAAAAACGCACCGATCTTGAACTAACAGACGAACAGAAGAAACGTTCAAAACCACAGCCCGGACATAAAAGGCTTAGAGGATCAGCAGGCAGTGGAAAAACACTGGTTGTGGCTTACAGAGCAGCTCAACTTGCTGCAGAGGGCCATAAAGTGCTGGTCATCACCTACAACAGAACCTTGTGGTACTACATCAGGAGTATCGTGGATAAAACACCCTACAACTTTGAATGGTCCAACGTAACCTTCAGACACTTTCATGGGTTCTGCCGTGACATTCTAAATGAGCTCATGGTTCCAATGGATGATATCAACGATGCACCCTTCATAGTTGATTATTCAATCAAGGATCGTGACATAGAGAAGTTCAAATTCGATTCCATACTCATAGATGAGGGTCAGGACTATGAATGGGACTGGTACCATCTCCTATCACAGTTTCTGAATGGACGTGACGAACTCTTCTTCGTGTGTGATAAGAAACAGAATGTCTACGATAGGGAGCTGAACTGGATCGACAACATGGGAGACTTCAAGGGTAAAGTGAAGTTCAGGGGAAAATGGCCAGAGTTGAACACTGTTTACAGACTTCCCAAGGAGATAGCTCAGGTTTCAAACAGGTTCAGTGAAGAATACGGCTTGGATCAGTCGGTTCATATGGATTTCTCCCAGGCCACACTTCTCAAGGACTCTAAAATCTTCCAGTGGAGGAACATCCAGATGGGAAACTGGCTCTCTGATGTTATGGAAGCCTACAACACCATAAAGAAGCTGGGAGTTAAGGACAACTCTGAAATCGTTATACTGGTCCCTAAAAACAGTACAGGTATTGAACTCGTTGAGTTCTTCAAGGGGATGGGGGTTGATGTTGACCATGTTTTCGTTGAGGGTAAGAAGTGGCGTAACAAAAAAACCTTTGTTTCAGGTAATGGACGTTTGAGGATCAGTACCATACACAAATTCAAGGGCTGGGAGGCTAAAAATGTTATCATGCTTGTGCCCACAGACTGGGCTGGAGATGAAAACCTGGATTCCATTGTTTACACAGCCATGACCCGAACCCTTGAAAATCTCATAGTCCTCAATGCAAATGAGAGGTACTGGGATTTTGGAAGAGAATTTGAGGAAGATGAAATCCTGGAGGAGGTTGAAGAGGATCTTAATGGGTACGAACTTGAAGCCTGGATGGAAACACTACCATATCCACTGGCTTCCATACTCTGGGCCGGTGTCAGCAGTTTCAACTACGAACACAAGGTGAAGTACCTTCTGAACTTCTTTGAAGCCCTCTCAGAGTTCAACTTCAACCTGATCCTCAGTGGATTCGCAACGGACAGAATATTCTTTGAAAGGGAAGTTTCAGCTTACCTCCAAAAGGAGAAGGAGTACCGTGAGGACTGGTTTGAAAAACCATCCTTCGGTATCTGGAACAACCTCTACTACAACATGGCATCCATCCTTCGAAACCAACTCATAAACAGTTACAGACGTGATAATTGCCTTAAATTCTTTGGAAACCCTAAGGTTGAATTTCTGGAAAGTTTATCAAATTTTGAACTTGTCATGTTACTTAAGGAGGTTTCAAAGCACCGTAACGTGTGGGAGGGTCATGGTCCACGAGTTTCAGAGGATGAGTACCATAAGAGGTACAAGGTTCTCCTGAAGGATCTCTTCAAGGTCAGGGATATTCTCCAGGATGTTTACAGGTACAGCTTCCTGGTGATCCCGGTTCAGGGCACAATGGAGAATGGTGAGTACAGTTACACAGTTAAGAGGTACATGACAACCAGATCCCCCTTCAGGCCCATGAACCTGGACAGTAACTCTCCACTGGACAACAGCAAGCTTTACCTGGCAACGAGCAGCAGGAAGGATCATCTGGAATTTCTACCCCTTTTCATAAACGTGGATGATGTTTGTTACTTCTACAACGGTAAGAATGAGGAGACAGGACTTGCAAGGTACAACTCCTACCACTACGACAAAGAACCTGAAATATTAGTGCCCTTTGACAGGTTGGAAGGGGTTTTGAGGTTGGTTGGGTGAAGGAGGGTTCAGATTTTTTAAAAAAATAGATATGTTTAAAAAATAGATAGGGCCTTGGATTTTTCTTTCTGAAAAAGGAAAAAACATCACCAGGCATACGTTTTATATATTACAATCCCGCGGTCCGGACTCCGTATTCAGCTTGCTGGCGTGTAAATCCTTCATATTCGAGCTGTTCAATTAATCCGGATCGTGAAAACGCCTGGCTATCTAAGTAGCTTTGAGCCATTTTTGCTGCTTGCTCATTCCAGTCAGCACCAGTTTGATCTACTCCGTATTCAGCTTCCTGTTGTGTAAATCCTTCATATTTGAGCTGTTCAATTAATCCAGATCGTGAAAACGCCTGGCTATCTAAGTAGCTTTGAGCCATTTTTGCTGCTTGTTCTTGACCCGCAGTTACACTTGTACCTGAACTATTAGTTGAGGTATCTGTAGATGGTGTAGAAGAAGATGTAGGAGTAGTATTAGGACTTGTAGTGGTAGTTGTAGCATCTGGTGCCATAAATGCAGATATTGCAACAATTAAAATTAATCCTATACAACAAATACCACCTATACCAATACCAAGTTTACCTCTTGAACTTTGTTTATTCCAAAAGCCCATTACCCCTCCAGATGAGCTTGTCTGTTTAACCTGTTCGGATGCAGGTAATTCAGTACCACATCCTTCACAAAACTTTGCAGTGTCTTTATTCATTTTATTACATTTTGGACAAATCTTTGTCAATTTTATACCTCTCCACTAATTTATTAAGCCAATTAAAAAATATTTAAAAACTTTAGCCAAAATTCCAAGCCCAATCCCTGCAATTAACCCTGTTGTAAATCTTAGAGCATTATTACTTACTCTAAAACTAAATAACTGAGTTATACCATCTAAAAACATAGGTAGTATCATTAGAATTGCTGTTAAAATTATTGTAATATCGTATTGGACATAAAAAAAATAAACAAAAATAAAATAAGAAAATGCCCCAATATATGCCCCTGTACATCTCGAACAAACTGGAAAATAATGTCCTTTTACCTTAAAAGTTCTCTCAGGTAACCTATGACATATAAATGATCCCTGAATATCTTTTATTTTATTATTAGATAATATATCTAAATCTTTAGAATTTTGACTTCTCATAATGACCAATAATATGTCAGTTATGCTGTTAAATAATATTTACTATTACAAGAAAATAGAAGGGATTATATTACTCCAAATAAATATATAAATATCTTATATTCGAAATGCAGTAAAAGTTCTAATAATCCTTATATTTGTTTTAAAATTTAAAAATAATTTTAAAGCTAATGGATCCTTTTTTAAAATACTCCTACTAAACTTCCAAGTATTCCAAAAATTATGAAACACATAGGTGCTATTAGATAATTAAAGAAAGAACTTCCCGGATTAAAAAATATAGCTTCAAATGCTAACATAGCAATTATAAGAAAAAGAATAGACAACATTCCATTTAAAAAACCATTTTTATTCATTACTTGAATATGAGGCTATAATTGCACCTAAAAATGGCGATATTATTAATAATCCAACTACTAAAATAGAATTAAGAAAGAGATTAGACTTGCAAGATATAAAAACATTGATATAATTTATAATGTACTGAATAAAGATTCAAACGAATTACTTAATGAAATAAAAGAAAAATAAACCATTAAATGTTCTTTATTTTTCATTTATTGTAACTTAATTTTGAATGTCGGAAAAATGTATATGCTTTATTTTATACATTCATGATTGATTTTATACAAAAATGTACTAAACAATAGCAATGTTGTTTATCCAATTTTGAGACTAAAACTTATATATTATCCAAATGGAATTATCAGTAAAAAGTGATAAAATAAAGTCTGGCGGATCTTTATGTGGAAAAAAACATCACACAATCTGAACTTAGCCAAAAAATCTCAATTTAATCATTTCTTATTTTTTTGAATAGCCCATTCCGCCTTTTCCTGAACATAAACAACTGGATCGTTATCCAATTTTCTAAGGTAAGGTAATGCCTTTCTAGATTTTATCTTCCCAAGTGAAGTTGCTGCATACTGCCGTACCTGAGGCTTTGGATCATTCAGAAGATCTATCAATGCATCTTCAGCACGTTTATCACCAATTTTACCCAGTGCAGCTGCAGCTAAACGTCTAACATTGCCGTCATCATCCTTTGTTGCCTGACATAAAACATCAACGTGTTTGCTGTCCCTAGTTTCACCTAAAAGAAAAGCTGTATGGGTTCGCATAATGTTACGAGGATCTTTCAGGATTATGCTGTGAAAATCGAATGGATCCTGAATTTCAGGTGGTTTTTCATTCTTTTTCTGATGTTTTCTTTTATTATTAGGAATGTAAACTGTTTTTCCAGATTTGTAATCCCTGATAAGATTTAAGAAGTTTTCTCCGTAGTTTTCCATGAATTTTTTACCAATACCCTTGATTGAAATCATGGCTTCCTGGCTGACCGGCATTTTTCTTGCCATCTCAATGAGTGGTGCATTGGCACAAACGATGTAAGCTGGCATTTCAATATCTTCTGCTATGCGATTTCTCAGGCTTCTCAGTTTACTGTAAAGCTCCTCATCAACACCAATCATCAGATCAACATTCTTGTTTTCAAATAATCCCATATCTAATGATTCTTTGTTGAATATGAAGCTGTTGCCTTCATCAGTTAATGATACAACATCGTTGTTTGGATATTCATCCACTGTTCTGGTTTTTAGAAACTTCTTTTCAACAAGGATCTCCATGAGTTTATCCATCTTCTTTCGGGATACGCCTGAGAGTACTGAGTAGGTTTTCAGCTGGTTCAGGTTTTCATCCACTATGAATGAGGATTTTGATCCCCTGAGAAAGCCTACAACTCTGCCCCTTGCCATATCATTGGGAAGTTCCTTAACAGCGTAGAGGATTATCTTAAGCACTGTTGATTCATAGAAATCCAGTAATTCTCCAATTATGCTGTCATGCTGTGGAAGCCTTTTGATTTTCCCTCTTCCCTTCAGATAAAGCTCTAAGGATTCGTAGTAGTTTAAGGGGTTTCCACATTCACAGTTACCAAATTTTGTGATTTCTTCCTCTGAATTAACTTCGTAGTAGACATTGCATTGTTCGCAGATAAGGTATGACATAGGATCATCTCTACTCGTAATATTTCAGATGGAGGATATAAATTTATAGGAAATTTAATAAGTTTCAGAGAAGCTTGTTTTTTAACAAAGAAGAAATTTATCCATAATACTTTATTAACTAACAATTAAAATTCTGGAAAAAGTGTTAGAATATCATCCAAATGAAACCTGAATCGTTAAAAATTAAGGAATAAACTTATTTAAGTTTAGATAATACTATAGAATAATTGATTATATCTTTAAAAGGTGAAAAATATGGAAAATCAATTTAAAGATTTCTATGACGTACTATCTGAAAACTTAGAATCATATCAAGGTGAATATGCTTCATTCATTGATCATGGCCCTAAACTTTTCAAACTATTAACTGAAATGCTTGAAGAAAATAGTATCAGTAAAGAGTTAAGACTTGAAATAAGTGCTGCCATCGCCTACTACGTTGTGCCCATGGATATAATTCCAGAACAGGTATACGGTCCCTACGGATACATAGATGACATTTACATCACAACCTACGTTATTAAGAGGATTGCAGATGAATTAGGATACGAATGCTTAAAAAAGCATTGGAAGGGAAAAGGAAACCTTGAATCCGTGGTTGAAGAGTGTTATGACAAATCTTTAGAGGTTCTTGAGGATAAAACTGATATTATTCTGAGTTACGTGGGACTGAAGGAGTAAAAAAATAGGGAATTCATTTGTTGTAATTGACGTTACTCCAATTTTCTCCTTCCAGGAAACTCAATAGCTCCTCAACTGAACCATCCTTCACTTCCAGATCTATCATTATCTCTGAATAATTTTCCATATAACAGTTTATGAGAAGCTTTTTTACATTTGAAGAAATAACAGGTCCTAACTCATTTAAAGTGGACATTATTTTTTCATTTTCAATTATCCCCTTCATCAAGATATTGATAGGGGATCCATTGACATCTGAAACATAGATGATTTCTTTCTTAACAGGACTTAAGATGGAATCTTCTTCTTTGGAAGTTTCTTCTTCGAGAGTTAGATCTTCATCGGGAACATCTACAACCGTTAAAGGATCGTTTTCATTAGGAACTGTTGAAGAATCTTTCTCAGAGACTTCTTCTGGTTTTTCTGAATCTGATCTATCGTCTGATATTTCATTCACTAAATCTTGATACTCTTTGAATTGGTCATTTATTTCCAAGGTGTAAGTTCCTGTCTTTGGATTATACTCCAATAAATTCTGCTCTTGAAGTGTCCATATGTAATAGTTGACCTTTACAGGATTATCAATTTGTTTTAATAGTTCACTTTTATCAAAGGGTTTTCCAACTTCAACGTAATCCTGGATTTCATTCAATGCTTTCATTGCATTGGTTTTTTCTGAACATTCCTTACACTTTCCAACGTATCCATCTTCAGTTGTTGAGGATTTGTAAAAATTCGATAGGGGTAACCTTTTACCACATAATTCACATTCCTTAAACCCATCATCAAGAAGCTTTTTTTCATATGGATTTTTTACTTGAGGGAGTGGTACTTCAGGTTTTAATGCTTCAGGTTCTACGGTTTCTTCTTGTTCTTCCTCAGTTTTATCCCCATATTTTTCTATAAATGAATTTAATTTATCTTCAGAGTTTAAAGCATAAACATCCAATTTTTCATCATGTATTATTAAATCAAATTCCTGTAGAGTCCATAAGTAATCCAAAAACTTCATTCTATCTTCGAATTGATTTTGGAGATCATCTTTATCGAAGGGAGTATCTGGCTCAATGTAAGCTTTGATCTCTTCCAAAGCGGTTATAGCATGGGATTTTTTAGAACACTCTTTACATTTTGAGTTGTAACCATCCTCAGATGTTGTAGAGGCATAGAATTGGGATACTGGTAATTTCTTGCCACATATCTCACATTCCTTTATTATTTTCTTTGTTTGTTTTTGTTTAGAAGGTTCTGCAATCTCTGATGTAATTATTTCTGGTTTTTTGTCACCATATTTCTCTATAAAACTATTTAATTCCTCTTCCGGATTTAAGGTGTATGAATCTTGTTTTTCATCTTGACTTATTAGATCAAACTCCTGTAAAGTCCAGATATAATCCAGAAACTTCATACGATTATCACATTGTTTTAAAAGGTCTTCCTTATTGAATGGAGTATCCGGCTCAGTGTACTCCATAATTTCCTCCAAAGCTGTGACTGCATAGGACTTCCTAGAACATTTCTTACATTTCGTTGCGAGATTATCTGGTGAAGAATCAGATTTACAAAAATCTTCTGATGGTAACTCCAAACCACACAACGCACATACTTTCTTATCTACATGATTTGAAGCAGTTTCATCTGCATCTGATGAAACATCCACATCCAACTTATCTGAATCATCCTTATTTAAAGAAAGATTCTCATCTGAATATTTTATGCCCAAAGAAGTATCTTCATTCGAATTAACATCATTTGAAGGAATGTTTTTATTTATGTCTTCTGAAACATCCTCTGAACTTAAATCTTCTGAAATATTGGAATTTGAAGAAACATCAACATCTAAATCATTTGAAAGGTCTGAATCTGAATTAACATCTGTATCCAAGTTTTTAGCTGCAAATTTTGCATATTTATTGACTAGTTCATCTACGTCCTTTTCATTGTTGAAAATGTAAACATCCCGTGTGAACTCCTTAACAATAACCTGTTTTTTTAAAACGTATAGATATGATTTGAAGAGATCAGGATTGTCCACCCTTTTTAGGAGACTTTTCTCGTTGAAAAGTTTTATGGATATTAACTCCATTATATCCTTCAGGGCCCTACCAGCATAAAGTTCTTCCAAACAATCTTGACATACATCCGGGTTTTCATTCAGAAAAAGATTTAATTCAGGATACTGTGTTTTTTCAAGTTCAGGCAATATTTTACCACATAAAACACAATAGCTACCATTATTTTCCTTTTTATCAGTATTTTCTGATCCTAAGTTATCATCCAAATCTGTAGGTGTTATACGATCCATCTCCTCAAGGAACTCTTCAATATTTTCAAGAAAATTAGAACTATCTAGTTGACCAAGACTAATGAAGTATCTCTTCTTGTTACCTTCAAGGACTTTGATCCTTTCCTTTTCAATTAAAACTCCATTGAATGGCCTTCCTCTTAACTCAGGATAATTTACCCTGATTAAAACGAAGGGGTTGTTATCCTCATCTTCTGCAAAGGTTGCAATAGTGTTTTTCTCTAAACCTTCCATAGAAAAGTCAAGAACACAAAGGGGAAGGTTTGAATCATTCAGTTTAGGTTCATTAAGCCCAAATGCGTAGAGTGATCTTTTGTCCTTTTGAGTGTGTGAAAACCAGATATTTTTTTCCTTCAAACGGTACACATTCACATCTTCATGGAAATTCCGCACTCCAAAACCATCAAAAAATTCATAAATAACACTAATTCTACCAAATTTAACTGAAGAATCCTTTAATAACCTAAAAAAGTTGTTATCAGATATTTTAATGCTACTTGGATTTTCTAAGACGTTTAATTTCATATTATTATCTCTCATGATCTGTGAGTCAATATGTTAAGGAGTTAATTGTAATGACCTACTATTTTATAATAGGACTAATCATTAATATGTTTAATATAAGATATAGGTAAATAAATTATTACATTTGTGTTTTATCGACGAGTTCAGGGGAGGGGGAAGTATAAATCAAAATAGATTGAATGACCGCGAGAATGTATCTCATGAACCTAGGTATTGGGTTCATAAGTTCGATAAAGGCTTATTAAGACAATTAGATAGGTCAAAAACGTTAGGTTCTGAAAAGAAACACAGTAAAACTCTAAAAGATATTAAAGCCAACGATAAAATTATTTTATTTTCAACGTTAGATCTTGATAAGCAAAAGAATATTCGCTTTATTGCATACACCATGGTTAAGGAGGCTTATTTAGACAATAAAACCATTTACAATCACTACTGTAGTCCAAAAAAATTAAAACTCAAGGGGATGAAATACTTCACGGATCCACTGGTTGCTAAAGATATGGCAAATGATCTAGAATTTGTCAAAAATAAAGAAAAACCAGCAAATGACTTTAAATCAGAATATAAAGAGATAACTGAGGAAGATTTTAAAGCTATACTTCGTAAAGTAAGTTTGACCAAGGAATATCCTGCATATTTCGAGAATGTGTCCTTTACAATGGAAGATTTCCTTTTAAATTCAATCAATGGATTATACAATGTTATAAAAAGAACTGAGAAAAGGAATCAATTTGAAATTAAATCATTCATCAAACTCCTGAAGAAGCTTCTAAATGAATATGGTATATCAAAAAGTTATGATGAAATTGAGGAGTTCTATGCCAGAAATGCATGGAAGTTAGGTTTTAAACATAATCCTTCACGGGATCCAGATAAATTTGTGGCTTTATATAATCGTTTGGGCAAAAAGAGGAATTTTAGTTACATAAGTTTGGAGTAGGTGGTATTCTATGGATTACGAAGATATAATAATGGCTATGAAAAATGGGAACGTTCCAGCAAATGGTGCATCAGAAGTCTGTATTGGTAGGGAAAAGGAGATAGAAGAGTTTAAATATTTACTCAAAAAAACAGGTGAAGGAAAAGCCATAACCAAATTCATAAATGGAGAATTTGGTTCAGGTAAATCCTTTTTCCTGAAGGTCGTTGAAGAAATTGCATTTGAGGATAATTTCGTTGTTTCAAAGGTTACATTGAATAGAGATGTGCCCTTCAACAAGATCGAAGTTGTGTACAAAAACATTGCAAAAAATCTCAAATGTAAAACCGGAACATCCCTTGAACACATAATCGAAAGATGGATAACCAAGCTCAAAATGATGGCATTCAATGAGACCACAGATCCTGTGAAACAGAATTTGATCGTTACTGAGAATATGCAGAACGATCTAGAAATGGCACGTGAA
Organism: Methanobacterium congolense; assembly: GCF_900095295.1. Taxonomy (NCBI): domain Archaea; kingdom Methanobacteriati; phylum Methanobacteriota; class Methanobacteria; order Methanobacteriales; family Methanobacteriaceae; genus Methanobacterium; species Methanobacterium congolense. The sequence continues at coordinate 899,438 of NZ_LT607756.1, read as the reverse complement.
CATTCCAATCCATTCGTGGTTGCAATAGAAAATTATCAGAAGGCCATGAACGCGGGTGATTATGAAACAGCAAAATATGCTCAATCATGGTTAAGGGGAGACTCCAACATACCATTCACAGAGAAAAGAAAATTTGGTGTTAAAGGAGATATAGACCGTGAAAACACCTTTAAATTCTTAGAAGCACTTGCAGCCTTCATAAAATCCATTGGATACTCTGGATTGGTTATCTTGATAGATGAAACAGAGTACATCATGAACTTAAATATGAAGAAACTTAGAGATACCGCTTACAATTACATCAGGGACATATATGATGAATGCAATTTAGGTAACTTTCAAAACACACTCTTCGTATTTGCTGGAACCCCTCAATTCTTTGATGATCCTAAGTTGGGAGTTCCAGCTTATGGTGCTCTTTACGATAGAATACAAGATGCCCTGGATACTTCCCTTAAGGATTTGAGAAAACCTGTGCTCACCCTTGAAGGATTTGAAAAGGATGATCTAATGGATATAGCTGGAAGACTCATGATCATGCACGAAGAAGTGTTTGAATGGAATGCCAAGGAAAAGATAAGTCCTATGATTGAAGAAATTGTCATTACACATGAAGAAAATGCAGGATTAACCGGAGGAAGGGTCACACCAAGAGTATTCATCCGATCATTCGTCAGTGTCCTGGATACAGTACAACAAAACCCAAATGAGTTCAGCACAGATAAAGATATCTTGAAGGTCTTTGAAGAAAAAGAAACAGAGTTAGAAGCGTTAGAAGATGACTGGTAACGACTCTGCTGTTGAACTTTTAAACAGCAGGATGAAGGGCTTCCTTGGGAATCGATTGAAGTGGAAGAGCCTGAATCCCATTCAAGAACAGGCCATTCCAGTGATCAAAGAAAAGAATGATACATTGGTTATTGCACCAACTGCTTCAGGTAAAACTGAAGCAGTACTCATTCCCATCTTCGATGATATCATCACGAACCATTTAGAACCTGTTAGTGTCATCTACGTATCCCCACTAAAGGCCCTTATAAATGATATGCACGAAAGAATTGAAAACTGGTGCAATCATTTCAATCTAGAAGTTACCAAATGGCATGGAGATGTTCCGGGCACTAAAAAAAGGGCATTCATTAAAAATCCAACTGACATACTTTTAATAACCCCTGAATCCCTTGAAGTTATTTTCATGAACAAATCCTCCGAGGAAAAGGAGAGGATTTTTAAGAATGTGAAGTACGTGATAGTGGATGAGATACACTACTTCGTAGAATCTGACCGTGGAACACAACTCAACTCCATCATAAATCGAATGAAAGCTTATTTTAACGATTCTGTCTCAATTGTGGGATTATCAGCTACTGTGGGAAATCCTGAAACTGTTTCTAAATGGTTAAATCCAGATAAACCTGCCAAGATCGTAACTGATCCTTCAAAAAGGCCCTTTGATTACAAAGTTCTCTGTGGTTCAGATACAGATATTTGTGAGGTTTTAAAGAGGTACGTTGGCCGGAAGATCCTCATATTTGTCCATTCAAGAAAGGATGCTGAGAGATATTACAATTTATTAAAAAGAGCCCTTAAAATAAAGAACATTTACATACATCACTCCTCCATCGATCGTGACGAACGTGAGGATAGTGAAAAAAAGTTCAAACACCTGAAGGATGGATTTATGATAAGTACCAGCACCCTGGAGCTGGGTATAGACATTGGAAATATCGATATTGTGGTTCAAATCAGACCCACATACAATGTAAGCTCTTTTTTGCAGAGAGTGGGGAGGAGTGGAAGAAAATCCAAGAAACAACGATCCATAGTCTTTTACAAGTGGGATGAGGAGATCTTCATAACCCTGGCTGAGATCGGTTTAATCAGTGAAAACCGTATAGAGGACATAAAAATTCCTGAAAAACCCAAAGATATCTATTTTCATCAGATGTTAAGTTCAATATTTGAAAAAGGTAAAATAAAACAAAGTGAACTTTTCAATAGTTTAAAGGATAGTTATGTATTCTCAAAGATAACCAAAGAAGATTTTAAATCCATAGTTGAGAACATGGAAGAGAGGGAATTTGTTCATAACATGAATGGAAATCTGAGTTTGGGTTACAACTTCGAGAAGAAATTTGGTAAACGTAACTTCATGAGCTTTTACAGTGTGTTCTGTCCCAATATGGAGTACACTGTTCGTGAAGGTGTTAAAAATATAGGTTCTCTGGATCTACTTTTTGTTGTACACTTCCTCCAAGAGGGAACTAAATTCATTTTAGGAGGTGTTCCATGGATAGTCAAGGACATCGACCACAAACGATTCAATGTTAAAGTTCAAAGGGGACCTAAGGGAAATGTTCCAGATTGGATATCTGAAGGTGCAGTTGTGGATCATTTGATAAGTAGACGAATCTACGAGATTCTCCTTGGAAACTACGATGAAGACCTTCTTAAGACTTTTGATGAACCTTCACAGGATAAGATCCATGAATACATTGAACATGCCGATTCTGTGGGTTTTAAAGAGGGAATAATTCCCGTTGAAATAGATTCAAACCAGGTTTATATATACACATTTGGAGGTTTAAAGGCTAATGCACTCCTATCCACAATTTTCAGACTTTATCATGACATATACGAAGTAAAAGACAATGCTTACTTTTCATCCTTTAAATTCAGGGAAAATTTAAGCTTCAACATGATTCAAGAAGTTATGGCCAACATTAAGGACGTACTCAATGAACCTGAAATAGACACCATAATCCATGAAAAAAGTGGAAAATTCGTTAAAAACAAATTCATAAATTATTTGCCATATGAGGACAATGCTAAGCTTAAAATGGAACTTCTTTACAGTCCAGAGGATCTCATCAAGCTTGTGAGTGAGAATTCAGTTGAACTCATTGGTTCCACTAATTTTAAGGATTGGAGATGAAGATTGACATCACAAAATCTGAACTTGCTTATTAATTTAAATAAATCTATGAGAATATATGGGATAAGCAGGTGAAAAGAACAGTTAAATTAAGGAACTTGAAATTAAGAAACGATTAAAAATTAAAAAATTAATTTTAATTTATTTATATCCCATTTAAAAGTTTTATATCCTCCAAATAGATTTCCATTGCAGTCCTGATGAATTCACTCCGATTGGAAGATTTTTGGTTAACAAATTCAATTAAATCATTTTCAAGGTTTAGACCTAACTGATGGTTTTTCAGTTTATTTTCACATATCTTGGATTTGAAGTTATGTAACCTGTATTCATTTAGCTTCACATATCTTATTGAATTTTTAACAATGCCATTGTAATTTAAACTATTTTCTGATTTAGATATGAGTTTATCCATGGATTCTACAAGATCTTCACAGACCATTAGGCTCATAAGTACCTTAGTTCCATTTGAAGTTTTTCCCTTCGAGGAATTTAACTTCTTCAAATTTTTAAGATCATCCTTTAAACCTTCAATGAATTGAATTTCTTCATCCTTCAAAGGTTTTTGTGCCTCTTGAAAGTATCTATGAAATTTTAAACAGATCTCAGAATGTTTTCTTTTGCCAATTAAATAAGGATTGATATCCCTTAACAGATCGTAAGCTTCACCATAGTTTAAATCCCATTTAATAGAGTTTCTTGCTTGATAAATATGGCCAATATCATAGATTTCTTGTAAAAATAAAGCCAATTCTTCGTTTTGTACGTTTAAACTGATGTTGAGCCAATAATCATTATTATTATTCTTTATATTGAGTTTGGCCTTGGAATCAAAAAATCCTATGAAGTAATTGGTTATCCACTCATCCACGTGACTCAGATCAATACCCTTCTCGAATTTGGAACTTTTAAGTTTTTTTGCAACTTCGAGACGATAATTTTTCTCTTTCGAATCAATTCTAGAGCCTTTTCTAGCTTTGATATGTTCTCCATATTCAATTAGTAATCTGGCCTGATCCCTGGTACTTATTAAATAGGGGTACACATTTTTTAAGAATTCACAGGCTAAATCTCCATAGATATGTAAACGGTAATTCGGAGTTGAAATAATACTAGAATCCATTTTTATAATGTTTTTAAGGGTTAATAGATAGTCATAATACCCATTTATGTAGAGTACCATACTGCTTTGTGGTTGGAGAAATACACCTCCACTAGACTCATAAACCCCTGCAAGGTAAGCTAATACATTCTCATCTAATACTTCGGAGTTCATTGCATTATTTTCTTCATTCATGTCAATCACATGATTTTAAGCTGTTCTAAGATTTAAGTGTTTATATAAAACTTTTAAAAAATAACCTTTACTATTGAATACTTAAGGATAAATCTAGATAAATGATATCAAATGAATTCTAAATGAAAAATTAGAATAAATGTTTAAAAAGGGAAAATAAGACTTATATCCCCAAATATCTGATAACATCTTCCTTTAAGGCGGATCTTTGAATTTGGAGTAGTGACTGTTCCCTCAATATCTCTGTGAATTCCTCTGTTAAACCCTTCAAAACCCTCTCCCACAGTAAGTAATAATCGTGGTTTATGTTAACATTTTTAACGCCTGTAAACTCGCTCATGCCCTGTTTAAGGAGATATGGGTTTAGGGTTGAGATAACCTCCTCTAAGGTTCTTTGTAAAAAAACTTCATCCATTTTTATGTAACAGGAGTCTGTGTTGTGCTTGGATATCTCTGTCATCCTGTCTCTTAGAACCTTCCTTGCCTTGGAAGTTAGTTCTTCAATATGTTCCTCAGATTTTTTAAATAGTTCATCAACATCTTCTGTTGTTATTATGTCCTTTTTAAATAGACATTCTGAGTTGTAATGTGTTAGAATTGGATTTTCACGGTAGTTTTCCACAAGGTAAAGCAGGGTTGATATTGGTAAGAGTGAAAGTTTTACTCCACCACTGATTTCATTGAATTCTGGGATCAACTGGATAACGTCTTGGTTGAAGTCAGGTGCTACAACAACCATGTACTTCACGTAGTCCCTGTAAACTCCCATTAACTGTTCCTTGCACATGTCTATGCACTGACTCTTTAAATTGGACACAAAATTTGGATTTCTATGGGTACCGTAACTCCCAGAATCAGCAGGTTTACAATTTACAACAACCATGTAAGGTTTTGGTGCGTTAGTTCCAATCAAAAGAAGGTCCCATCCCTCATTACGCCGGTTGAATACTGTTTCATATTCAAGTAATTGGAAGCATTCATCCACCAGGGTTTTAAAAACCTTTTCAGCGGTTTCATGATATTTTTCCCGTGCCAGAGCATCGTTCTTACATGAAATTTCTAGAATATCTTCTCTGATATTTTTTAGGGAATCTTCAATGTTTCTTCCCGATGATTTTACAATTCCATCCTCTTTTCTTCGTTTTTCCACAATTTCCTGTACTGCTTCCAGTCTCTGGCCTGAGATGAAATTGGGTTGTGTTAGAGTTGGATCTAACTTTTCTTCATAGATAAGTTCTGCAATAACTGCAGGATAATGTTTACAAAAGGGAGATCTGCCATGTTTCACACGGTAAATGTACTCTGGACATTTACCATCACATAGATATGAAAAATCTTCAGTTCCAAAGTTGTAAAGCTTCAACTTATGATTTCCAACTGTGGCTGTTATTAATTCATTATCGTAGGATTCTATGTTAACAACCTTTCTTAGAACGTAATCTTCTGAATCTTTGATTTTAGACACTAATCTTTGTTCAGATAATTCTTCAACAGTAGCTTTAAGCTTTGGAAGAGATATTTTAAGGTTTTCAGCTGCAAATTTGATTAATTCGTTGTGTTTATATTTAGAGTAACCTTTAAGCCCATTGACCTTGCATATCTCTCTAAGTTCTTTCATTGTAATTGTTTTTAGCAGATCCTGCTTTTCACTTGAAGACATAACAGATTGTATGAGAATAAATGCATAAAAAGGTTTTACTTACTTAGATTGGTTTAATTTATTCATTTAAGATGCAATTGATCAATGAAAAGAAATTTATGATTTCTTATAAAGAGAGTGGTTTGTATTTTTCTCAATGCAAAAACCTTCAAAATCAAAAATAAAATATTAACATCTTTATATTTATTATTAATTATAATAGGAATCTTCACATGTCAATCCAAAATATTAAATCTAATAAAACCGTAAACTATTACAGAATAACCATACCTGGAGTAATAAATGATGAAATATAGTGCAGGATTAATTTCAAAATCATTTTGGTATTTAGAATCCAAAAAAACTGCCAGGTACATGCTGGATGGATTAACTAGGGAAGAAATTCGTGACTTGGCCATTAAAGATAATATATATCAAGTTGAATCAGAATATCGTGCAAAAAATTTGGCTAATGCAATTTACACACGTTTAAACAGTTTACCTGAGATCATTTTAAAGGATGTTGTTGATTCAGATGTGGCCACTTCTAAGGTATTGGTTCTTATTTCTATAATGAAAACTGATCGTCTTTTCTTCGAGTTTATGCATGAAGTTTTTAGAAATAATATCATTTTAGGGGATTTAACAATTAAAGATAGAGATCTTAATCTATTTTTCCAAGAAAAGAAAGTTCAAAGTGAAATTGTTGATAAATGGGTTGATAAAACAATTAAAAAATTAAAGTCCAGATATTTAACTGTACTTGGTTATGCCGGAGTAATCAGAACTAACACTGATAAAAGAGAGATTATTGTACCATTTATAGATTACAAAATCAAACAAAAGTTAATTGATAATAATATGGCCCCCTATTTGTACGCTATTACTGGAGAAAAGTAGTTAATTTGGTGATTTAATGGATTCCATTGATGAGAGATTGAACAGGATCGAAGGTATAATCAAAAAAGATTCATTCCGCAGGAATAAAGGACTTGGAAATGAGGTGGGTTATTATATATTCGATTATGATCCTCAAAATGAGCTAAAAGTTCGTGAATACATCAGTTATTTAAAAAATAAAATTAATAATAACTCTAATTCCTCTTTCGATCTCATAGAATTTGATTTATACAATATTATTATTGAAATACTCCGAGAAAAGGGATATCTAAAAAAATCATTTGAATTTGAGAAAAATAAGGGCAGAAATTTTGCTAAAAAAGCAATTAAAAACTTATTAAAGTTAAGTAGTGAATCTAATTTAATTGTGAATCATATAAAAGATAATACTCCTAAAAATTCAGTTGTTTTCTTAACAGGAGTAGGTAAAAGCTATCCACTACTTAGATCACACAACGTTCTCAACAATTTGCATCAAGTACTAGATGAAGTTCCAGTGGTAATGTTTTTCCCGGGAAGATACTCTGGAAATGAACTGATTCTTTTTGGAACAATTCATGATACCAATTATTATAGGGCTTTTCCTTTAGTAGACTGAATTCAAAGTCTTTTTACGTATATCTGATATTAAATAGGGAAAATTAGGGGTTTAAAAGATGAATATTGGTGAAATATTTGAAAAACAAATTGATAGAGATATCAAAGGCGTTATTAAAGTCGGTCAACATGAACAAGAAAACATCTATCAAGAATTAAACGAATACGTAGTTACCAAGGAGTTATCCAAACACTTCAGGGAATTCTTTGAGAATTATAGAAAGGGAATTGAAGGCCCTACTGATGAGATGGGCGTGTGGATTTCTGGGTTCTTTGGAAGTGGTAAATCTCATTTTCTTAAAATATTATCTTACATACTAGAAAATAAAGAAGCTAAAGGCCGAAAAGCCATTGATTTTTTTAAAGACGACAAAAAGATTAATGATGCGTTAGTTATTGCAGATATGAACCTTGCAGAGAATGTCTCCACTGATGTTATTTTATTTAACATTGACTCTAAAAGTGCAGGTTCTCAAAGCAATAAAGATCCTATCCTTGATGTATTCATGAAAGTATTCAATGAAATGCAAGGATTTTGTGGCGAAATACCATTTTTAGCAAAACTAGAAAGAAAATTAAGTGCTGAAGGAATTTATGATCAATTTAAACAGGAATTCCAAAGCATTAATGGGGATGATTGGCTAAAAATGAGGGAAGACTTCTTTTTTATTCAAGATGACGTTGTAGAGACACTTTCCAAAATAGGTTACATGAGTGAAGAAACAGCCAGGAACTGGGCTGAAAAAGCAGATGAAAATTACAACATTTCCATTGAAAAATTTGCCAAATTAGTTAGAGATTACTGTGATGCTAAAGGACCAAATCATCATGTGGTATTCTTAGTGGATGAAATTGGCCAGTACATTGGAGATGATTCTAAATTAATGCTTAATTTACAAACTGTTACTGAAGATTTGGGGATTTACTGTGAGGGTAAAGCTTGGATTATTGTAACCAGCCAGCAGGATATTGATGATCTGGTAAAAGTAAAGGGTTATGATTTTTCTAAAATTCAGGGTAGATTTGATACTAGATTATCATTATCTTCAGCCAATGTAGATGAAGTAATTAGAAAAAGGATCCTGGCTAAGAATGAAACAGCAACTCAAACCTTAGAAGCACTTTATGAGGAAAAAGAAGCCATATTAAAGAATTTACTTTCATTTTCTTCTGATACAGCTGAGAAAAAATTGTATGATAACAGTAAGGATTTTGCAGCCGTATATCCTTTCATACCATATCAGTTTAACTTACTGGGAAATGTTTTAACTTCTATCAGAGAACATGGGGCATCAGGTAAGCACCTGGCCGAAGGGGAAAGATCTATGCTGGCATTGTTTCAGGAATCCGCTATTTCACTAATGGATAGGGATTTAGGGGTTTTAATGCCATTTAATATATTTTACAATGCTCTGGATAAATTTATAGATCATACCCACCGTTCAGTGATTATTAAAGCCATTTCGAATCAAAATCTGGATGAATTTGATGTGGAAGTCCTCAAAGTCCTATTCATGATAAAATATGTCAAGGAAATTAAGGCCAACATTGAAAACTTGACCACCTTAATGATCACCCATATTGATGAAGACCGGGTGGATTTAAAGGAAAAAATCGAAAAATCTCTACAAAGATTGCTCAGAGAAACTCTCGTTCAAAAAAATGGAGATATTTACTCATTTCTAACAAACGAAGAGCAGGATATTAACCGTGCCATTAATCAAGAAAATGTTGAAATGGGAGAAATCATCAATGAAGCCTCAACTGTGATCTTTGAGGATATTTTCACTGATAAGAAATACCGCTACGACAACCGTTACAACTTCGCATTTAACCAAGCTGTAGATGAAAGATACAAAGGAAATAGGCAGTCCGCCAATATTGGTATGATGATCATAACTCCCTATTATAATCTTAAAGAGGAGAATACTAATTCACAGTCCCGAATATCAGGTTTATCAGAAAGCGAAAAAGCATCAAATATCCTAAGAGGACTTTCTGATAATAATAATGAAGTTATAGTTCATTTAAATGGAGATGCAACATTTTTAGAAGAAATTGAAGGTCTTTTGAAGATAAATAAATACCTCACCAAACGAAGCGCTGAATTATCCCAAACTTCCAAGAGCATTCATGATGCCAAACAGGAGGAAGTCAATGAAAAAAGAGTTCGTATCAAATTATTTTTAGAAGAAGCCCTTAAATACGCAGATATCTACGTAAAGGGCGATAAAGTAAGTATTAAAGAAAAAAATCCAGTTGATAGGATCAATGAAGCTTTAGGTAAGCTGGTTAAGAAGATTTACCACAAATTGACCTATATGAAGACGGCGCCTGTGAAATCAGATATACTCAATGTCATTCGGGAGAGCAACCAGGAGCAGTTTGGTAAATCAGATAATTCAGAAAATAGTCTTGCCATTGAAGAGATGGATAAATACATTGAAACTGAAACCAAAATGCATGCCAAACCCTCACTCAAGACCATCTTAGATAAATTTAAAGGAGCACCATATGGTTTTGTTGATTTAGACGTAGAATGGTTAATCGCCACATTGTATGCTCAAAAAAGGATTTATTTGGTAAAAAATGCCCAGCAAATCAATTTTAAAACCAACAGTGCAGACGAGATCTTAAAATATTTAACTGAAAGAAAGTTCCAGGAAAAGATTTTGATTGATAGAAAAAAAGAAACCAGTAAACTTCAAATTAAAGATGTTAAAGAAGTTTTAAGGGATTGCTTTGGTGTGAAAAACAGCCCAGAAGAGGATGAGTCTTTAATGGAATTATTCCAGGACAAATCTCGTATTAGATTTAATGAATTAGAGAAAATAGAAAGGGAATATTTAATCGAAGATAGATATCCTGGAAAAGTTATCATTGAAAAATCTATAACGCTCCTAAGAGATGTCAATGGTATCAAACAATCGAATCAATTCTTTGATTCTGTAAGTAAAGAGAAAGATGATTTCTTAGATATGGGAGAGAATTTAGACTCAGTTTTGAACTTCTTTGAAGGAGCTCAAAAGAACATATTCAAAAGGGCCTGTGAAGTGACAGATCTCTACCATGCCAACAAGAATTACATCAACAATAAAGAACTGATGGAAAGAGTAGATAGAATTGAGGAAATAATAACGATGTCCTATCCATTTTCCAGTATTCACCAGCTTCCAGAGCTTTATGATAATTTTAACCGGCTTCATCAAGAAATTCTAAATAAAGAAGCTGAACCAATAAGGAATGGGATAAAAGAGGATTTAAATCACGTATTAGAAGAACTTGATTCTGATGAAATAAAACATGAATTTGAAGAAACTTTCCAAAATAGATTCCTGGAACTGGAAAATAAACTAAATAATTCCCAGAGGATTTCAGATATTCGAGGAATCCACGATGAAAGCTATTTTTTAAGTAGTAAATGTATTGGGGAAATAAATGGATTTAAGGATAAAATAGTTAAAAACAATGGTGACATTGAAAAAGGTCATGAAGGGAAACCCAAACCTAAACAAAAGGAATTGAGTATTCGTAATATTTCCAAATCAAGGATCACTATTAAAAAAGAAGAAGACATTGAGGAATTCCTGGAATCATTAAGAGAAAAACTCAAAGCTGAATTAGAAGAAGACACAATCATCAATTTAAAAATCTAGGGCAGGAAATTTCATGGATAAAAAGGCTATTAAGACATTTGCTATTGAAGCACGAAAGAAACTAATTGAAGAAGTCAAGTACCAGGCAAGTCTTTTAGGGATAACTGCTGATGGTATCACAGAACCTGTGGAAAAAGCAGAAGGTATAGAAGTATATGATATAGGTGCCGCTACACCTAATACTATCTATGATGAAGCCATTAAACAGAGAGAAAGTCTGGTTAAAAGAATTAATGAAAAGGGATTTGATAATGTTGTAGAGGAAGTGGCCTATACCTGGTTTAACCGAATAATAGCCATAAGATTCATGGAAGTAAATGATTATTTGCCCACCCGTGTAAGGGTTTTGTCCAGTGAAACAGAAGGGAAAATAGAACCGGACATAATCACCGAATCTCCAAATATCGATTTAGATTTCACTGAAGAAGAGATAGAACAAACATACCAACTCAAAAATGATAACAAACTGGATGAACTCTTCAAGTTACTATTCATCAAACAATGCAACAAACTAAACGAAATACTCCCTGAACTATTTGAAAAAACCGCAGATTACACAGAGCTATTACTATCAATATCATTCACCAATGAAGAAGGAACAGACAGACAATTAATCGATAATATCTCAGAAGAGGACTTCAAAGACCAAGTAGAAATCATCGGATGGTTATACCAATACTACAACACTGAACTAAAAGATGACACCTTCAAACAACTCAAAAAAAGGGTTAAAATCAGTAAAGAACGCATACCTGCTGCCACACAATTATTTACTCCCGATTGGATTGTCCGATATATGGTAGAAAACTCCCTGGGACGATTATGGCTGGAAGGCCACCCAGACAACAATCTCAAAGAAAACTGGAAATACTATTTAGACGAAGCAGAACAAGAACCCGAAGTACAAATAGAACTGGCAAAGATACAAGAAGAATCCAAAAACCTCAAACCAGAAGACATCAAAGTCATAGACCCTGCCATGGGAAGCGGACACATATTAGTCTACGCCTTCGAAGTATTAATGCAGATCTACACATCAGTAGGATACTCAAAAAAAGACGCAACAGAATCAATACTCAAAAACAATCTCTACGGATTAGACATAGATGATCGAGCTTACCAACTGGCCTACTTCGCAGTAATGATGAAAGCAAGATCGTATAATAAGGGAATACTCACCAAAAACATAGAACCACAAATCTGTGCCATACAAGAAAGCAAAGGAATATCTGATGAATTAATTGATTTCATAGCTGATGGGAACTCCAATATTAGAAAAGATCTAATATATTTAGTCGAAACATTCAAAGATGCTAAAGAATATGGTAGTATTCTTAAAGTAAAGGAAGATATTGATTATCATAGATTAGAGAAACAAATGGATAATATTAAAAAAATGAATATAAAAACAATCGAATCAATCAACTATCAAAATAAATCATTAAGCATCATCCAACCTTTAATAAAGCAATTAAAATTACTTTTAATGAAATTTGATATTGTGACAACAAATCCACCTTATATGAGTAGAAATAGTATGAATAAAAATGTTGCTAAATATCTACAATCAAATTATCCTGATAGTAAGTGGGACATTTTTGGAGTTTTCATAGAAAAATGTCAAGATATGTTAAATCCATCCTCTTTTCTTAGTATTATAACACAACATTCTTTCATGTTTTTATCAGTCTACGAAAATTTAAGGAAAAAAATTTTATTAAATGATATTATTAACATGGCTCATTTAGGTACAAGGGCGTTTGAAGAAATTGGCGGCGAAGTAGTTCAAACAACATCATTTGTTTTAAGAAAAAGCAATTTAGAGAATTATAATTCAACTTATTGCAGATTAGTAAATTTTAATAATCAAGACAAAAAAGAAAAGGAATTTTTATTAAGAAATAATTTATATCAAACTAAAAAAACTAATTATACTAAAATACCTGGAAGTACTATCGCTTACTGGATTCCAGAAAATGTATTTAAGCTTTTTGAAAAAAACAAAATAAGTGATTTTGCTGAAGCAAAAGCGGGAATAGTAACAGGTAATGATGATTTTTTCATAAAAGCATGGTATGAAATTAGTTTTTCAGCCATTTCTTTTGATATAACTAATTTTGATAATGAAAAAATTCCTCAGTGGGTTCCAATAAATAAAGGAGGAACTTATAGAAAATTTTATGGGAATAATACTTATATAATTAATTTAAAAGATCTATATGATATTGAAAAAACATCCAAATCAGTCCGACGAGGAGATCCTAATTACTATTTTAAAGAATCAATTACATGGTCTATGGTTACAGCTAATCCATCATTTAGATATTCGATTAACAATGTTTCAGGAGTTGCATCACCATCTCTATTTGTTTTTAACAAAGATTATACCAATTATTTATTGGGATTTTTAAATTCAAATGTTAGTGAATTTTTTACCAACACATTAAATCCTACAGTAAATCTTCACACAGGTGATGTATTAAATTTACCAATTATTATTTCAGAACAACATATTAGTGAAATAAATCGTTTAGTTGAAGAAAATATCTCTATTTTAAAAGAAGATTGGGATAGCTATGAAACTTCTTATAACTTCAAATCTCATGATTTTTTAATTTATTCCAGAAAATTTGATTTGAATATGATTGAAAAAAATTTTTTGAAAATGAAGCTTAATTATGAAACTCAATTATCAAACTACAAATCAAATCTTTTAAAAATGAATGAAATTTTTATTCAGTTATATGAAATGGAAAATATTTTAGATAATTTAATTCCTGAAAATCAAATAGAATTAAAAAATAAAAATCAATCAAATGAATGTAGATCATTAATTTCATATGCAGTAGGTTGCATTTTAGGCCGTTATTCTTTAGACAAAGAAGGTCTAATTTATGCAGGAGGCCAATGGGATCCATCCAAATACTCCAAATTCATCCCAGATGATGATAACATCATCCCTATTTTAGATACAGAGTACTTTGAAGATGATATTGTAGGTCGATTCGTAGAATTCGTAAAAGTCACTTTTGGAGAAGAAACTTTAGAAGAAAACCTCGAATTCATTGCCAAGGGCCTAAAAAAGAAAGGAACCACCAGTAGAGAAATCATAAGAAACTATTTCCTAACAGATTTCTACAAAGACCATGTAAAAACCTATAAAAAACATCCCATCTACTGGCAATTCGACAGCGGAAAAAATAACGGATTTAAAGCATTAATATACATGCAACGCTACGAACCAGACCTCGTAGCACGAGTCAGAATAGACTACCTACACAAAACACAAAAAGCACTAGAAACAACGATAGCACACAACGAAAGAATCATGGAAAGCTCCACCAGCACATCAGAAAAATCAAAAGCCGTCAAAACCAGAAACAAACTAGTAAAACAACTGGAAGAAACCAGAAAATACGATGAAGCACTAGCCCATATAGCCAACCAAAAAATAGAAATAGAGCTGGACGACGGAGTAAAAGTAAACTACGCCAAATTCCAAGGAGTAGAAGTAAACAAAGGCCAAAAAACCACTAAAATAAACTTACTCAAAAAAATTTAATGGTGCTTTTCATGAAAAAAAGTCATATTCAAGAAAAATTAAATCAACTTTTCCAGGGTTCCAGGCTGGTCTTCTGGTATGATGACAAAGCCGACTTCTGTGAAGAAATCCACGATCTGGAACTGGAAGATGCAGAAGTTTACCATCTAACATGGGATAACTGGTTATACACTAAATACTTCATGGAAATATTGGAACCTGAAAAAAAATACCTTATTTATGCACCATTTCCTAGACCTGCTGACGAAGATAATTACCTGGCAGATATGGCCTACTATGCACCACCATTTTGTGCCAATAAAATATCATTGATTAGTCATGAATTAAATATTCCAGAAGAATTTAAACCACTTTTAAAAAAATACAAAAAGTTTTGGAATGCTAATAGTCGTGCTAACAGGTTTAAAGACTTAAATATTAAAGAATATGACCAAGAAAAAATCATCATAGGTATCTTAGGTGTCCTGGCCAAAGTAAAGATCTTAAACTTCGATGAAATCCTGAAAAAGGTCCTCATGGAAGATGATATTAATGAGAATAAGTTCTTAACTGAATTTGAGAAAATGGATGTTCTTGATGCCTTCTGGGACCTTTGCAGTGAAAAATATGGCTACGAAGATAAAAATCCAACCATCCAGAAGTTTTTAATTTCATTGATTATCACATATACTTCCACCCAGTATAAAGGAGATATTCCTAAGGCCTGGGAGAAACTCTTATCTGAGCGAACCAACAGTGTTGCTGTTTTTATTAACAACCTCATGAACAATACTTATTATAAAGATAAATATGATGAAATTGCCCAGATAATTGCTCAAAAGATCAAAATAGAAGGCCATCTCAGGAGAGTTCCTGTAGAAAACTATTTTGAATGTGATACCTTTGAAATATTTGATAAAAATATCATTGATCACTTAATAGACATATTGAGCAGTAACCATGAAGAAATACCCTTCATTTATGGATTATTAGAAGAACGCAAAAAAACTCATTTTTATAAAAAATATGAACATCACTACAAAGTTTTGTACTGGGCTAACCTCTTAATTAAACAGGTGAACAAGTTCCTTGAGGAACCCTACATAGATAGTGTTGAAGAAATAATCCGAAAATACTGTGATTCATGGTCATTTATTGATAGATGTTACCGTAAGTTCTATTATCACTATGATAAAATCTCTAATCAAGACCAATTACATGATTTACGTCAATTAATTGAAAATATGTACAGTAACACATATTTATCTGGCTTAGCCATGAAATGGTCCGATAAATTGGAAGAATGCAGATCCATTCAAAATTTACCACTTGATAAGCAGTATAATTTTTATAAAAATAATGTGATACACTCTGTTAAAAACTCAAAAACAGCAGTGATTATCTCTGATGCATTTAGATACGAAATCGCAGAGGAACTGAAGGAAGAAATAGATAAAGATCCCACAAGAAAAACAAAAATTAAACCAATGGCTTCAACAATCCCCTCTTACACCGCTTTAGGAATGGCCTGTTTACTCCCCCATAAAGAAATAGGATTTGATAAGAAATTTAAAGTTTTAGTAGATGGTGAACCTTGTAACAGCACATCAGAAAGACAAAAAATTCTAGAAAAACACAACCCCAATTCAATGGCCGTTTCTTATGACGAGATTATCCCATTAACCCGAGATGAATTAAGAGATAAATTAAAAGACATAAATTTGATTTATGTTTACCACAATCAAATCGATGCAAGGGGCGATAAGTTATCAACTGAAAACGAAGTATTCACAGCTTCTGAAGAGTCCTTTGATGAAATATTAAAACTGATAAAAAAATTAACTGATGCTGTAAACTTTTCCAGTCATTGGATAACTGCAGATCATGGGTTTATATATAAAAGAGGTAAATTAGATGAAAGTGATAAGGTAGATCTTTCACAAAAAGACATTTACGTTAAAAATAAGAGGTATTTATTATCTAAAGAGTCAATGAATATCGAAGGAACTTCTAATTATTCATTAGATTATTTAGATATTCATGATATTAACGTTAACACTCCTAGAGGGGTAGATATATTCAAAACGCAGGGTGCTGGTCAAAATTATGTTCATGGAGGTTCTTCCCTCCAAGAAGTTATAGTACCAGTGCTACATGTAAAATCTAAAAAAGGTAGTAAAAAGCAAAAGGAAGTGGAATTGAACCTCATTTCACTGAGCAAAAAAATAACCAACATAAATACTATGCTCACTTTTGCTCAAAAAGAAAATATTTCCAATAAGATTGTACCCTTAGAAACTAACATATTCTTTGAAGATGAAAATGGTGAAAAAATATCCAATGAAGTCATTATCTACGCCAATAAAAACGTAGATTCTGCTAAAGACAGGGAATTTAAGGAAAAATTCACACTTAGAAACAGGAAATACTCAAAGAGTAAAAAATATTATCTGGTTATGAAAAATATGGAAAATAATGTTGAGATTAATCGTTACGAGTTTACAATTGATATAGCTATTTCAGATGACTTTGAATTCTGAAAGAGCTCCTAATAATTTTGAGGGGATGATATTTTTGGATAACTTTGATCTGCATGAAACTAATGATTTAAAGGATTCTCAGTTTAACGATGATTTGAACAACAAATTAAATGAATACTTCGAAGGAAGGATCGTTCGGAAGGATTTAACCAAAAAGATCAAGGAAGGGGCCAATGTTCCTGTATACGTTTTGGAATACCTTCTTGGTAAATACTGTGCAACCACCTATGAATCTTTAATTGAAAAAGGGGTTCAAACAGTTAAGGATATACTTTCTGAAAACTTTGTAAGGCCTGATGAAGCTCAAAAAATCATATCAAAGCTGCGTGAGTTAGGTAGTTACAGTGTCATTGATAAGGTTTCTGTTAAACTGAACTACAGGGCAGATAGATACGAAGCTGAATTTTCTAACCTTGGTTTAAAGGACGTACCAATATCTGAAGAATATCCCTCCAAATATGAACGTTTATTAGGTGGAAATATCTGGTGCATGATCCAGTTCGAATATTTCTATGATGAAGCTGATCCAAGGAGAAACCCCTTCATAATAAGGAAGTTAGCTCCAATTCAGATGCCCAATCTAGATCTAGATGAGATATTACATGTTCGGGATAACTTCACCAAAGAGGAATGGATCGATATTCTACTAAGATCCTGTGGAATGGAACCAACACAATTCGATGACAGGGTTAAATGGTTACTCCTAGCACGATTAGTACCTTTAGTGGAGAACAACTTCAATCTATGTGAGTTAGGGCCCCGTGGAACTGGTAAATCACACGTTTACAGGGAAATATCACCTAACAGCATACTTGTATCTGGTGGACAGACCACAGTTGCAAATCTCTTCTACAACATGTCAACCAAGATGGTGGGTCTGGTTGGTATGTGGGACTGTGTTGCCTTCGATGAAGTGGCAGGTATCCATTTTAAAGATAAAGATGGAGTACCAATAATGAAGGATTACATGGCCTCTGGTTCATTTTCCAGGGGAAAAAATGAAAAAAACGCCTCTGCTTCAATGGTGTTTGTGGGTAACATAAATCAGAGCGTTGATACCTTACTTAAAACTTCCAGCCTTTTTGATCCATTCCCAAGTGATATAGCAAAGGATACTGCATTTTTTGACCGTATGCACTGTTACATACCTGGCTGGGAAATACCGAAGTACAGGCCAGAGTACTTCACAGATGATTATGGATTCATAACAGATTATCTATCTGAATTCATGAGGGAAATGCGTAAAAGATCCTTTGCTGATGCATTCGATGAATACTTCCGACTGGGAAATAACCTGAATCAGAGAGACGTGGTTGCTGTTCGAAAAATGGTTTCAGGACTTATTAAACTCATATACCCCAATGGAAAATATGAAAAAGAAGATATTGAGGAAATACTCATCTTTGCAATGGAAGGCCGTAGAAGAGTCAAAGAACAGCTAAAAAAGATTGGTGGAATGGAATTTTATGATGTTAACTTTTCATACATAGATAATGAAACTCTGGCAGAAAACTTTATTTCAGTTCCAGAACAGGGTGGAGGCAAACTCATCCCTGAAGGAATGAACAAACCTGGACACTTATACACAGTTGGTAAGGTAGATAATGGAATGATAGGTGTTTTTAAGATTGAAACTAAGATGATGAACGGTACTGGGAAGTTCAACTGTACTGGAATTGGTTCAAAAAAAGAGGTCAAAGAATCTATTGATACCGCCTTCAGTTATCTGAAATCCAACAGTGCGAACATCAGCGGCATGATCAGTACCAAGAACAACGATTATTTGATGCAAGTACAGGATTTGAATGGAATTGGAATGACAAAACACTTAGCTTTAGCATCCTTTGTTGCATTATGTTCAGCAGCTCTTAACAAACCAGTTTTACCAAGCACAGCTATACTGGGCAGCCTGAGTATAGGTGGAACACTCATGAAAATAGAAGATCTGTCCAACACACTGCAAGTGTGCCTGGACAGTGGCGCTAAAAAGGTTTTAATCCCTATCAGCTCAAGTGCTGATCTAGCAACGGTTCCTCCTGAATTAATCGGTAACTTCAGTCTGATATTCTACCAATCCCCTGAAGATGCTGTTTTCAAGGCCCTGGGTGTTGAGTAAAATTTCTAAAAAGCTCTTTAATCTTTATTAAAAGGTAGAAGGTGATTCTATGAAAGATATAAAAGGTGTTACACATCCAATACCAACAGAATATGCAGAAAGAATCTACAACAATGAAAAAACTGTATTTGTGGGCAAATCCCACCTTGGAAGGGTTGAAAAAGGGGATAAATTCATAATCTATGAATCCCATGGGGCTAAAGCATACACTGGCTGGGCAGATATCGTATCCATTCAGAAGATGAAACCTGCAGCTATCACACGGAAGTACAAAAATCAGCTCATGATAACAGCTGAAGAACTCAAGGAATACGCTAAAAATAAGCCTGAAATGAACGTTATTGAGTTTGAAAACTTCCAAAAATTCAAAAAACCTGTTGTCCCCGAGCGTTTTGTCACAGTAGCAGGCAAATACATCTATGAAAATGAATTTAAGATGATTGAAAAAAATAAAAATTAATATTAAACTTTCAGAATAGAGGAAGCATTATGAGCAAACCCCAGGTATCTACCCATAGTTGGACTATACAAAGATTATATGATGATTTTTATAAGCCAGGTCAATTAGTTTTTAACACGGAGTATCAAAGATCTGAAGTATGGAATTTGAGTAGAAAACAAAAGTTAATAGATTCTATAATAAAACAGTATAATTTAGGAATGATTTTCCTTAGAAGAAAAGGTGATTTATACGAAGTTTTAGATGGTCAACAGAGATTAAAAGCTATATTTGATTTTATAAATAATGAATATTCTACATCAGCTGAATTTACCCCTGAAATTGGTGAAATGGATTTTGAAACTTTAGGGGAAGATAAAAATAGATATTCCCGTTTTTTTGCATTTGATCTTATTATTGCACTTGTAGAAAATGCTGATGACGAAACCACTTCAGATATATTTTTAAGACTCCAAGAAGGCATGCCCTTAAATACAGCAGAAAAACTCAATGCTATGAGGGGCAAAATGCATAATATAATTTTAGATTTGTCTAATTACCCTTTTATTAAAAATACTGGAATTAAAGACCATAGATTTGCTCATAGATTACTAGCTGCACAAATTTTTGCATTAGAATTGAATTCAAATTTTGATTTAATGGATTTTCATGATATAAATTTTCAATCTCTTAAGGATATGTACGAAAAATATTCAATTAAAAACCCTCCAGCTTATGCTATTTCAAATACAAAAAAATATCTCAATTTTTTAGGTAGGTCCTTTGGAGATAAAGCGCAGATAATTAGGCGGAGAGGAGATTTTATTCCAATTTATCTGCTTTATTCTTATTTAGAGAAAAAATATGCAACCCAAGGTATTGAAGAAATTTTTGTAGATTTTACAATGAATTTCTTGAACAAAGTGGAATCTACCAATATAAAAGATGTTTTTGTCACTTTAAAGGATAAACCATACCATGATTTCAAAAGATGGAGAAGTACAGGAGCTTTATCTTCAAAATCATTTAGAGAACGATTTAAAATAATTTTAGGAAAATTCCTGGAAGAATCTCCTTCTATTGAATTGAAAGACAAAACCCGTGCATTTGATTACGGGCAAAAACTAGCCATTTACTATAAGGATAAAGGTATCTGCCAAAAATGTCACAAAGAAATATCATTTGATGAAGTAGAGATTGATCATATCAACCCTTGGAGTAAAGCAGGCCCCACTACAGTAAATAATGGTCAATTATTATGTCAAGAGTGTAACAGAAAGAAAGGAAATAAAAGTTATTAAAAGATACTGAAGATTTTCATATCCTAAAATAATCTTTGATTAAAGATTATCTTTTAGTAACTTTTTTAAAACTAGTTTAATATCACTAATCTCACATATAGCAAAATCTTCAAGGTTTGAATATTCACTATCCAAATCTAAAACTCCCTTGAACTTTTCATTCAAATCGGAGATCTGATCACTCTTTGGACTACCTTCACCTTGATCTGGAACTACGACTAAAAGCAGGAACTTAGAATTTTTATCTGTCAAGGAGTACTCCAAGTTTTGTCCATTTTTCTTGTTGATGATGATTTTTCTGGTTATCATGCACACTGGAATTGGTCCAACGATTTCTTTAGGTGGTGTAGGTGCTTTAATAATTGCCTCAACGATCAAAATCAATTTCTCGCCATTAAAAACTGCCATAGTAAGATAAGCTATCCGGTACCTACTCTTTTCTACAGGGATCAATTCAGGTTCATCGAACAAAACTATGTTGTTAACCCCATTATTTCCCTTTAGATGGATCGTTTCTGTTTTGAAGGTTTCTGATATGACACCGTAGATCTGATTGACAAATTCTTCAGTTTTCACCATTTCTATCACAGATCTAGTTTTTATTTCAGATTATAAAAAGTTTTAAGTAATTAATAATGAATTAATTCTATACATAGGTTTGATTTTAATCTTGAAGGGACGTTTTATGTTAAAGGAAGATATTGAACAGGTTTTGAATAATTATAAAAGAGCTAGGAATGAAAATTTCACTGGACATCCTATGGCCAAAGTATTACGGATTAATTTTCCAAATGACCTTAAGGAAATTATAGATGAACCCAACAAGTACAAGATAACTGGTTCAGCAGGTCAGGGTAATTGGACATACTCCCCCTGGGTTGCAATATTTGATAAAAGAATAACCACAAGCGCTCAATCAGGATTTTATCCTGTTTATTTGTTTAAAGAAGATATGAGTGGTGTTTATCTTTCACTCAATCAAGGTGCTACTGATTTAAAGAACAAATATGGAAATAGAAGGGCTAATGAAATTTTAAATACAAAATCAAAAAATTTTAGGGACAAATTAAATGGTTTAATACAAGTATCTGATAATTTTTTAGAATCAATAGACTTAGAAGTGGAAAATTCCCCAAATGCACCTTTCTACGAAGCAGGTAACATCTATGCAAAATATTACAGTTTAAACAATTTACCATCAGAAGAAAAGCTTGAATCAGACTTAAAAGAAGTTTTAAATATGTACGATTTACTCGTTTCAGAAGATGAACCTCTGAAAATAATCGAAAATGAAAGTGAAATAGCAGAAAGTCAGAAGAAATTTGTTGAAATTTTCAAAAACGCTACTGATAAAATTGTTAGTGGTAAAGCTGGTTTTCAAGGCGGCCAGGAAGAAGGAAATTTCTATTGGTCAAACAAACTTGGGATTTGGTTATGTTCAAGAAAGATTGAAACGAGCAGGTATTGGAATGGTTTTGGAGTCGAAGAACCTGAAGAAGATTCAGGCCATACAATTATATGTGAAATAAATTTCCCACTAAGGGGAATTAGAAGATCGGTGGCAGGAGCCTTTGCAAAGGATGAATCCGAGAATATCTACGTGATTCACAGAGGTAAACTTGGTGGAAACTTTTCTAAGGTGTTTTTTGAAGAAAATTATGAAGGAGAATGGACTTCAGTTCAAGATGGAGATAGAAAAACTGACGTTGTTGTAATTGGTAGATTAGATGATCCTGTGCTACCTGAAAAAGTCAGAGATTTTGTTTTGATGATCGATAGAATGAAAAATGGACCTAAAATCGAAGAAACCCCATCTAATGAAGACAATGAACTTGAAAAACTTCCATCTGCATCATTCTATGAATTTTTAGTTGAATCAGGTTACTTCTTCGATCCAAAGATAGTTGAAAACTTCTTACTATCCTTGAAGGTGAAACCATTCGTTATTTTAACTGGTAACTCTGGTACTGGTAAAACCAAATTAGCTCAACTCTTTGCCAGATATCAGCTCTCAAACTACAACATCGTCCCTGTAGGTGCAAACTGGACTGAAAACAGACATTTACTTGGTTTCTACAACATAATCACCAAGAACTACCAAGAAACCACAGCCTTAACCTTAATCACAGAAGCTTCAAAGAATTCCCAAATTCCACATTTCCTAATTCTGGATGAGATGAACCTTTCACATGTTGAAAGATACTTCGCTGACTTTTTATCATCCATGGAAAGTCAAGAGGCCATACCATTACATTCAAACGAGGACAATAACGTTCCCAATGAGTTGAAAATACCAGGTAACCTATTAGTGGTTGGTACGGTTAACGTGGATGAAACAACCTACATGTTCAGTCCTAAGGTTTTGGATAGGGCTAACACCATCGAATTTTCAACTTCCCCTGCTAAAAGTTACATGTTGAATGATTATGGTGAGTACCAGTTAACAGGTAACAGTGAGTACCTTGAAGATCCACTCTCTAACCTTGAAATCAGAGATTGTAAACTCTCACAATTAAAAGAGGAATTAGAGGATGTTAAAATTGAGGGAGGAGACTACCTTTGGGATGTACTTGCAGATGAAGTCAACAACTTCCAGGAAGTCCTTGGAAAGGCAGGTTTTGATTTTGGTTTCAGGGTAATCGATGAAATATTACGTTTCATGTATGTTGCTTGGATCTACGAGGGTAGACCAGAGATTTGGGATAATTGGATGCGTTACTTCGATGCTCAGATCAAACAGAAGATGTTACCTAAGTTACATGGGTCCCAGAGGGTTCTTGAGAATGTTTTAATGGAGCTCTTTGAACTCTGTTACACCGAGGCTGTGGAACCTTCACCCCGCTACTTCGGAGATCTGAAATCAGATAAAAACGTGAAATATCTTTCATCTGCCTTGAAGATCCAGGAGATGGATAAGGTACTCTACGAGCAGAGATACGTTTCATTCATAAATTAGGGGACTTTTTTAATGGTGGAACAGAGAGTTCTTATACATCTTCAGGATAAAAAAGGGAATGAATTAGGTCTTTTAACCATAAGTGCCATTACAAATGGTTTAAAAAATGGAGAAACCTTTAAAAAGGGATTTTTAACCCTTGCGAATGTTCCCCTAGTTGAAAAACCAGACGATGAAACACCCATTCAGTACCACTCCAACAATGAGTTCAATGGTCTTTCTAAGTTAATGCTCCTTGAAGAAACCAAGTATCAAGTGTTATTTGAAACCCAAATCCAATTTGAAGATGAACCCAAAGTTTTAAAAACCATTCAACAGGGTAAAGCCAAAATCTTTGAGGAGTTAAGGTTCAAGATCAGTTCTGATAAGAGCTACAAATGTGCAGGGATTCTCAATTTTCACAGTTACGTTGGAAAGTCATTCTTCGATGTTGAAATGGATGGTGTTGAATCTGTTCCCTGTCCCTTTGAGGTCCGGTCCAAGAAGATAGGTTACCTGGATCATTACCCTGCCATGATTGGGGATCTGTCGGAAGTTGCCTCGGGCATGATCTACGAAATGGATTCTCCCCTAGCCCAATACCTTGAATTTCACAGAAAACCTAAAGAAACATTGTATGAAGATTTCATGTTCTTGGAGTATTTATTCAGACTTGAAAACCTTCCTACAGCCTACGAGTACATCAAGAGGAACATGTACAGTCTCTTGGAAAGTTACGTGGAGGTTGTTCCTGCAAGTTTTGCATCAAATTTAGGACCTTCAGAGATGTTAGATGTAATATCAAGACCAGAGCACCTTTTTAAATCTGATGACACACCAAAGGATTGGCCAAGTAGTTTAAAGGGATACGTTCCTGATACAATAACCCAACTGTATTATCATGAAACCATAGACACTCCTGAGAATCGTTTTCTCAAGTACTTCTTGGAGTTACTGGACAAACTGATAGAAGATCTTATAGTACAACTTTTAAAGATTAAAGATGAAGGTTACGTTCTTGATGAGCTTTACAAGTATCAAAGAATAGTTCAAGATTATTTGTCTGAAAAATGGGTGAGAAATGTTGGTAAACTCAACTATTTACCCCTAAATTCACAAGTTATACAGAAAAGGGAAGGTTACAGAGACATATTTAAGTACTTCATCCAATTCGAATTTTCCTTCAGACTCCAGTGGGATGAGGTAGAGGATCGTATCAAGGGATATGAGCGTAAATTAAGTGAACTCTATGAGTATTGGTGTTACTTCAAGCTTATAAAAGTTTTAAACAAGTTAAGTAATCAAAAATTGGTTTACACTGATATCTACAAGATCAGTAAGGATAAATGGTCCATAAAAGTTAAAAAGGGTCGTGATTCTCTTCAAAAATTTAACATCAAATTCAATGATAGGGAAATAACATTGAATCTCATGTACAATCGTCTATTCTCTCAAAACACCAAATATAAATCTTATTCATTACCTTTTAGGCCAGATTATACTATCTTCATAGAATTTGAGGGTGAAACTTATTTCGTTCATTTCGATGCCAAGTACAAGTCTGAGGGGAGGGTTCTTGATTTTTATGAGAAAATTGGCTCAAACCTTCCATCAGATGAAATTTACGAAGCTGAAGAAGAACTGGTAAATGAGAGGGATGCTGAGGAACAGATCTCACGTAAGTATAAGTATGGAGATGTTTACAAGATGCACACCTACAAGGATGCCATACTCTTCACTGAGGGGGCCTACGTTTTGTACCCTGGAGATGAGGAAAGGATATTTAATGAGATCTCCTCCAAGCCACTTCCTTCTGTTGGTGCCTTCCCTCTAACTCCAGGTAAGGATGGTGTTGAAGAGGAGAATCTACTTTTATTCATAAAAGCTATTTTAAAAAATATTTTGGAGAGATAACCATGAGTGAGAACACAATTTGTATAGTGCCCTGTGGAAGTAAAAAGATTTGGGATAAAGAACCAGAAATTGGACCAACAATGGCTAAAAATGTTTACATTGGGTCCTTTGCAGGTAAATGTCGTGAATATGCTGAGAAGTTTTATCCAGAATCTTGGTGCATACTTTCAGCCAAGTATGGCTTTCTCTTTCCAGAGGATATCGTACCTGGCCCCTACAACGTGAGCTTCAACAACAAAAAGTCCAATCCTATAAGTCTTGATGAATTAAAAGCTGCTGATTCAACACAAAAACTCTATAAATATGATGATATTGTTGTTTTAGGTGGTAAAAACTATACTAAGATGGTTAATGATATTTTTACAGATAAACATATTTACAATCCACTCAGTAAATGTAAGGGAATGGGTTTCATGATGCAGGAGCTTAATGAAGCTATTAAAAGGAATGTTCCCTTGTAGGATTATACCATCTTCTTAAAGATTCAATTTAATTAGGATTAAATGTACAACCTTTATATGCTAAGTTAAAATATAGACTTATTTATAAAATTCTTTAAGGGATCTTGAAATGGGACTAGATGTAGGTGGGGTTTCAGTTGAAAAAATGGATACTGGTAACAACTAAGGTTTTAGATTGGTTTAGTTTAGAAGAGGAAGATGAACTCGTTAAACTAATTAAAAATGACAGACCAGATCCAGGGGATATTGTTTTAGTGTACAAGTCCAGCCCCCATAGTACAATTGAGTACATCTACAAGTTAAAAGATAGTAGTTACGGTAAGTTAACCCTTAGAAAGGAGGATAGGATTAAATTTGAAAATCCTCCAAGTTTTCAGGATCTTAAAGGGGAAAAATTCTTTGAAAAGGGGATCAAAGGTTTCAGAAAGGGGATTGTGGAGTTAAACCCTGTAAGCTGGAAGATCTTAAAAGGTATCATTCAGAGGAAAAATCCATCCCAACTTAAGAAGATCAACCAGTTACTCAACGAAGATGAAACTACAGATGATTCTGAAGTTAAAAACTATTATAAAAGGGGTTTAGCCTGTTTTGAATATGGAAATTATCCAGAATCTCTTAAGTATCTGGATAAGGTCACAAAATTGGATCCAACCTGCCCCAAGGCACACTACCATAAGGGTGAAATATTCGAGAATATAAGTAACTTATTTTCTGCTATACATTGTTACAATAAAGTTTTAGATATTGATTCAAATTGTATTAACGCCCTTCATCGTAAAGGAATATGTTTTAGAATATTGAATAAAATAGATGAATCTAATAACTGTTTTGATGAAATTTTAGATAAAGATCCTTTTAATCTCCCTGTTCTTCTTGATAAAGGATTTAATCTCTTGACATTGAAGGATCATGAAGGTGCTTTGAGTATCTTTCAGGAGATACTGAAAGTTGAACCAGAGAACCTTGATGCACTTCGATCACAGGCCAAATGCCAGAAAGCTATGGGAAACTACTCAAGGGCAAGACAAACCTATGAAAGGATCCTTAAATTAAATCCAAAAGACGCTGACTCATGGTACTACCACGGATCAACCCTTGTAAAGGATAAAAAGTTATCAGAAGCAGTTTTATCCTACAAAAAGTGTGTTGAATTAGATAAGAATCATTATGAATCATTTTACAACCTGGGAAATGTTTTGTTCAAGTTGAATGAGTATAAAAGATCATTGGAAGCCTTTGAGAGTGCAATTGAATTATCACCCCTTTCAGCGGAAGCATGGATCTGTAAATCCAAAGTTCAGGAGATGGTTGAACCTGAAAAAGCCGAGGAATCCCTTGAAAAAGCTCTTCAAATCGATCCAAAGAATGTTGAGGTTTTGTACAGTCAAGCTAAACATTTCAAAGCACAAAATAACCGTGAAAAAGCTTTGGGAGTTTTGAACAATCTCCTTGAGATGAAATCCCATTTTCCAAAAGCATGGTTACTCAAGGGTGAGATCCTCATGGAAGAGGGAGAGTATGCAAATGCCCTTGAAAGTCTGGAATTTGCAATAGAGATGGATCCAGAAAATCCATTAACATGGCTTGGAAAGGCAGAGATACTTAAAATGACGGAAAAATTTGCAGAGTCTCATCTCTACTATGATAAGGTACTTCAACTGGACCCTGAAAATGTTAAAGCCATTCTAGAAATAGCAAACATACTTGGAATCAAAGGAAAGTACCAGGAAGCCCTTAAGTTCTGTGAAAATGCCGTTAAGATCAACCCAGAGCATTATGATATATGGAATGTTCAGGGAATGATACTCAGATGTTTAGATAGGGCTGAAGATGCTTTAAACTGTTTTAATAAATCTTTAAAACTTAATCCAGACTCTTCTGAGGTATGGTCTAACAAAGGATCCATTCTCATGGAAAATAATATTGATGAAGGTATGAATTGTTTGAAGAGAGCTTTAGAGCTGGATCCACTTAACACTCATGCAAGGTTAGAACTGAAAAAAATTGAGGATAGTGACTTGAATGGTTAAAGAAAGTGAAAGCGATTTTTACAGAAAGTACGACCTGATAAAGGCTAGAAAGAAACCTTCCAAAATAAATTTGGCAGCACATCAAGTAGAAGCAGAAACAAACCTTATGAACTGGCTTGACAAGGACATCCCAGGTAACAAGGGTGGAATATTGGTTCTACCTACAGGTGGTGGTAAAACATTCACTGCTGTGAGGTTTTTATGTCAAGGACCATTATCCAAGGGTTATAAAGTTCTTTGGTTAGCACATACTCACCATTTACTTGAACAAGCATATTACAGCTTTGGACCTCGTGAAATAGATCAGAGCAGAGGTTTTGAAGTAGGTTACATCCAGGAGCCTAGGGAAAAACTCAACGTCAGGGTTGTTTCTGGAACACAGGAACATTTCAATATCCAACAGATTGAACCCGATGATGATGTGATTATAAGTACCTTACAAACCGTAAGTAGTGGTTACAAACGAAAACAACCTCATTTGATGAAATTTTTAGAATCTGCAGGTGATAAACTCTTTGTAATCTTCGATGAAGCTCACCATTCTCCAGCTCCAAGTTATCGTAACCTCATCCTTAATTTGAGGGAGCAGTTTTCACAGATGTACCTTTTAGGACTTACAGCAACACCAACTTACACTGATGATAAGAAAAAGGGATGGTTAAAGGAACTATTCCCACAGGACATTCTTTATCAGGTTACTTTGAATGATTTGATGGCTCAAAGCATACTTGCAAAACCATTATTTGAGGACTCTCACACAGATGTTGAACCAGACTTCGATGAGCGGGAGTACAAGAAGTGGGTTAACACCTACAGGGATCTACCTGAAAACATAATCGATCAACTAGCACAAAATAGGAGTCGAAACCAGTTCATTGCACAAGCATATGCTAAAAATAAGGACAAATACGGCAAAACACTTATCTTTGCAGATAGATGGAGCCAATGTGTCCAACTATGTGAATTTTTACGCAAAGAAGGAATAAGGGCAGGCACCATGTTCAGCCATGTTCATCAAACTGGTACAGGTAGGATCATTGGTGGTGGAGATGCAAACGCCAAGGTCTTGAATAAATTCAGAAATGATGAACTGGACGTTCTGGTTAATATACGCATGTTAACTGAGGGTACTGATGTTCCAGATGTAAACACAGTCTTTTTAACGAGACAAACCACCAGTAAAATTCTTTTAACTCAAATGATTGGAAGGGCCCTCAGAGGTCCTAAGTTTGGTGGAACAGATTTAGCTTACATAGTCTCCTTTGTGGATAATTGGAATCAAAAGATCAACTGGGCAGAATGGGATCCTCTTGGAGGAGAGATTATTCCTATTGATACTCCTATTCCCATTAGAGCTCCATTGGACTTAATTTCAATCGATCTTGTCAGACGTTTATCAAGATTGATGTTTCAGAATAAAGGTATTGAAGTTGGCCCTTTTTTAAAGAACGTTCCAATTGGATGGTATCAAACGAAGTTTTACGTTCAATCTCAGAATCAGGATGATTACGAAGAAACAAGTAGGCTTGTAATGGTTTTTGAGGATGAAAAAGAATCCTATGCTAATTTCATGGGCTATCTTGAGTCAATAGATCTGTCTGAATTTGAGAGTGAGGAGAACAGTTTCGATTCAAAATCTGAAATTTTAGGTGAATGGGCTGAAACCTTCTTCGATCTTGAAAATAGTTTGGATGACAATATAAGTAGTAATCTCTTTAATGTTGCCTGTCACATGGGTCAGGAAAAAGAAAGACCTCCATTTTTCGAGTTTGAAGAGAGAAAAAATCATGACATGGATAAACTCGCTCGAAAATACCAAAACCTACAGCTCTTTGAGGTTGATGATAAATTAAAACTCGAATTTAATAGGGAGGATAGATACTGGGACACAATTTATCCAAACTACGACTCATTTATTAACCAGTTTTATGCATGTGTGCGCAGAATGAACGAATTAAAGAAAGAGATATCTGATGATGTATACGGCACTGGAAATAAGGGTGACGATGAGTTAGATGATGAAACCAAAAGAGAAGTGAAGAAAAAGTATCCAAGTTGTCTTTGCTGTGGAGAAGAAAAGAAAAAACTTCTGGAAGTGGATCATATCAATCCACGTTACTTCGGAGGAAACAATTCAATAGACAACTTGCAAACCCTCTGCAGATACTGTAACACCACTAAAAACACTCTGGAAATTGATTTTAGAACCAAATTAACACCTCTAACAAAAGCCCCAGAAACGTTGAGATACTTCAATCCTCCACGAAGTCACATCAAAGATGATGAAACTTGGAATAAATACATCAAAAGAATCTTCAACATGTTTTACTGTGCCAGTGCCGTAAAAACTCTTAATAGGGATTCAAATGGTGAATGGAGAGTTGAATTATATCCCGGTAACGATCCTAAATGGTTAAGGCCTTATTTAGAAGGTTTGACCAATAAAATTAGTGATAATAGAGAATATTGGGGTTTAGATGAACTTAAAAAGATAATCGTAGTTTGAAGGGGGGGCAATATTGCAAGATCTAACCAAAAACGAAATGGAAATTAAAGTTGCATCTTTAAATGGAAACTGGAAATTAAATACCCCAAAATTAGAAAAGGTTTTTGAGTTTGAAAACTTTAAAGAAGCTTTAGAATTCGTTACCAAGGTAGGGGAAATTGCTGATGAAATTCAACACCATCCAGACGTGCAGATCTCATACGGAACAGTGATCTTGAACATATACACCCATGACACACAGGGCATTACAGATCTAGACTTCAAACTAGCTGAAAGAATAGATTCACTTGAATCCAACAACGATGCAGAAGTTCTAGACAATATGGACATGCTCAAAAATGGATCTGATTTTGAAAAAAGAAAAGCTGCTGGAAGGTTAGGTAACCTAAGAGATGAAAGAGCTGTAAATTTATTAATAAAAGCATTAGATGATGATGACAGATTCGTTCAGAGGGCTTCTGCCAGATCCCTAGGTAAAATAGGGAATGAAAAGGCAATTAAACCTTTGATTCGAATTTTGGGTTTTGTTGATCCAGAGTTCAGATGGGCTGCAAAGGAGGCTCTTGTGGAAATTGGGGAAGCTTCAGAGGATGATCTAATTTCCATCATGGAATCGAAAAATTATCACCAGCGTGAAATGGCAATAGAAGCCTTAAGTGAGATTGGAAGTGAAAAAGCTGGCATATCCATAAAAAAAGCTCTTTCAGATGGGGAGAGCAAAGTTCGTTGGAGAGCTGCCAGAGCTGTATCTAAATGGTACGATGAAGAAACTGTGAACACCCTCAAGGAGTTATCTAAAAAAGATCCAGACCGTAAAGTTAGAGATGAAGCAATTAAATCTCTTAATATTGTGGAATCTATGGTAAAAAGTTTATTTAATGACTTTGAAAAACATTTGGATTATATAAGTACAGATATTAGAAGTAAAAATATCAAGGGCGGTAAATCCTTCAGTTCTCCTAAAAAGATGTTCTTTTCAGCTCACTTTGCAAGTCCATACAGAGTCAGATTTTACTTATATCAAGGCAGCAAAGGAATAAAAGAGTTGGAAAAAATGAAGGGTGATCCTCAGTGGGGAGCTATTTACCTCCAGAAAGAGGAGGATCTTGAGAAAGTGCTTGAAGCTGTTAAAAAATCTTATATAATCACTAAAAAAGATTTTGGATGATTTTTTTTAGAATATAACTTGTTTTTACTTTTTAAAAAAAGATAAACCCTTAAATTCTATTTTTTAATTTTATTAGAACACTTAAAATAGCCCATTAAAAAAATTCAACTCTGCTTAAAATTTACAAACCTCCCCAAACTCAAATAATAACCATTAAATAACAGTTAATACAATCTGCAAACAGCAATAATAATAACATGAAACTTTCAAAAGGGAGGATTCATAAATATGGTGAGGTTTTTACACACTGCAGATTGGCATTTGGGAATTAAATACTCCAGGTTAGGGGGTAAAGCTGACCTGGCTCGTGAAATTCGGATGGAAACTGTTCGAAGGTTGTTGGAAAGTGGGGAGGATGTTGATTTTATACTGGTGGCTGGGGACTTATTCGATGGCAACGAAGTTGATTCCAGTTTGATCCATGAAACATGCAAGAATCTATCAGGTATTGGAACACCAGTTTACATACTGCCTGGAAACCATGACCCACTCACAAGGGATTCAGCTTACAACAACCCTGTGTGGGATGCAGCTGGTAACATCCACATATTAAAGGAGGCTGAACCTGTGAACCTTCCAGGTGATGTTACACTTTATCCATGTCCTGTGAAGCAGAAACAGTCCAAGGAGGATCCCACAGCAGGGATAGAAAGGGAGGACAACAAGATCTCAATTGGACTTGCCCATGGAAACCTCCAGATACCAGGTTTCACAGATGAGTCTAACTTCCCAATCAATCCAAAGAGGGCTGATACTGCAGATCTTGATTACCTGGCACTTGGTGAATGGCATTCACTCTTCCAGTATGAAGAAAAAACCCTTTACCCTGGAACTCCTGAAACAACCAAATTTGGTGAAAACAACAGTGGTAATGCAGTGATGGTTGACCTTGAGAGGGGTGAAAAACCCATAATCAAACCATCACATGTGGGTAAGCTCAGATGGGAGCAGATGGAATCAAATATCAACGGTTTAGAAGATATAAAAAGCCTTGAAACAAGTTTAGAGAACCAGGAAAATCTGGTTTTAAACCTCAAGTTGAGGGGTGTTGTTGGTCAGGATTCCTTCGATTACCTTGAAAACTTCAAAGCCAATGATTTATTCTTTTTCAACCTCAACATGGATGATCTCTATTTGAAGCCCAACATGCTGGAGTTCCAGGCCATGATACCCGAGGGTTCCTACGTTCCAAAGACATTCCAAGCTTTGATGGCCCTTATGAAGTACCATCCCAAGACCCAGGAGCTTTCAGGTATATCAGCTGAGGATGCTGAAGCCATCTTTAGGGACGTAAAGGACCTGGAGAGTGTGCAGAACGCCAGTCCCGAAGTTCTTAAAAGAGCGTCTTTAATGCTTTATCAGATGGTTAAGGAGGTTTCACAATGATCGTGGAAAGTATAATCCTTGAGAACTGGAAGAAGTTCAGGGATCCTGTGGAGATCCAGTTCCAGGATGGTTTGAATGTTATACATGGCCCCAATGAAAGTGGTAAAACCACCCTCATGGAATCCCTGAGAACCATTCTCTTCTCCAAACACTCAAGCAGATCCAAAAACATCAAAGCCATCATCCCCTTCGATTCCCAACTGGCACCTCAGGCCATGGTAACCTTTAGAAATAATGGGGACCGCTACAAGGTAACCAAAAGGTTCATCCAGCCAATGAGTGCCCTTGAGAAGTGGAACATGAATGGTTGGGAACGTTTATCCGAGGGGGATGCTGCAGATAGGGCTGTTGCAAGTATCACAGGTGGTGAGCTGCCTCGAACAGGTGATACCAAACCCCAGTTCTGGGGTGTAAGCCAGTGCCTCTGGATGGTTCAGGGAGAACCCATAATCAGTGATGAACTCAACAGTGAAACCTTTTCATCCCTGCAACGCATGATCGGTGCATCGATAGAGTCTGGGGAAGAGAAGAGAATTCTTGAGGTACTGAATGAAAGATTTTCAGAGTACTACACAGCAACAAGGAAGGATAGAAAACAATCTCCCCTGTTAAAGTTAGAAGAATCCTTGAAAGAGGAAAAAGAAGAACTCCAAAAATCCAGGGAGAAACTCCACAGAAAGGATGAACTCATGCGTAACCTCGAAGACAACGAGTTCATGAAGAACAAGAAGACATTGACCTTAAAGGAAGCGCGTGAAGAACTTTCGGATCTTCAAAAAACCATTGAAGAAGCCAGAAACCATAAAGAAGAAAGGGAAAGGTTAGCTGGTGAAGTTGAAAATCTCAACACACATTACAACACCCTGAAGGAAAAAATCAACGACATCACCCATACAAGTGAAGAGATAGATGATCTGGAATCTAAAAATGATTCCTTAGAAAAAGATAAAAAACTACAAGAATCAGAGCTATTGAAAGCTGAATCTAGTATAAAACAGGTTAAAGAAGAAGTTGAAGATCTTAAATCCACCATGGAAGAGTTTTCAGAAGAAAAAACAACGGCGAGCATAGCCCACAGTACAGTTTTGAGGGAAATTCAGCTTGAGGATAAAGGTTCCATGCTTAAGGAAATGAATGGCCTTAAGGAGGAACTTGAATCCAAGGAGGAACAGTACAGATCCATCAATGCACCTTCAAGATCCCAGCTGGATGAAATTGAAACCCTCAAAAACAGTATAAGGGACACCAGGACCAAATTAGATGCTATTGGCCTGAACATCCATGCTTCAGGAGAGTTAGATGGTTCAATATACCTCGACGGGGAAGAATTCACATTAGACAGAGAAGATAGGAAGTGGAATGCCTATCAATCCGTTAGAATAGAACTGGAAAATGGTAGTTTTGAAATTAAAAGTGGAAATGAGGATGTTAAGCTCCTGAAATCTGAACTTGAGGATATGGAAATTAAATGTGCCAGTTTAACAGCACCCTACAATGAAACAGAATTGGAACCCTTGAGAGAACTTTTAAACACTAAAAAGGGTTTAAAAATTAGGATCGATCAAATCAAGAAGGATCTGGCTAAAAAAGGTGGTATGGATTCACTTGTGAGGGATGTTGCAGAACTCGAAGCTAAGATCCAGCGTAACTGGAGTAAGATTCCAGATGATTCACCCTTCAAGAACTGTATGGATGGGGACAAAAATGATCTTGCAGATTTACTATCAGAAAAGATCAACAAAATTGAAGAAAAGGAAGTCTTCCTTAAGGATAATGAGAGCAAACTTCAATCTAAACTGAAAGAGCTTCAAGATCAGTACACTGCAACTGACAAGTACATATCTCAGATGGAAAACAGGGTAAAAAGTAACCAAGAGTTCATTGAAAAATACCGTGAACGTTTAAGAAGTTTAGAGGAAGATGGAATTACAGTTGATTCCATTGAAGCCCAACAGAACGATATCTCCATGAAACTTGAAAGAAAGGAAAGAACACTAAAGATCTATCAGGATGAAATGGAAGAGAAGGAAGAAAAGCCCACAAAAGATTACAGTAACTCTGAAAACAGAGTAACACGGTTGGAAGAGGATGTTAAGGATTTGGAACTTTCACATGTCCGTATGGAGTCTGACCTCAATAACCTCACCCATGATTTCACCGACATGAACATCCTTGAGGAATCTATCAATGAGAAGGAGAAGACCCTTGAAGATATGAAAAATGATACAGCTGCCATTGAACTTCTCTACGATCTGACCATGCACTACAAGGAGAACACCATCGTTTCCCTAACGGATCCAATCAAGAGAATCGTGACAGATGATCTTGAGAAGATATTGGGTCCCAAGTACTCCTTGGAGTTTGATAATAAGTTGAAACCATGTTCTGTAACACCTGAAGGTCGTGAAGCTGAGGCATTACTTGATGCACTTTCATTTGGTACCCAGGAACAGATATGGTGTATATTTAGACTTGCACTGGGAAGACTTTTGAGTAAGGAGGATAGGCAGCTGGTGGTGCTTGACGATCCCCTTGTTAACACGGATCCATTAAGGATGCACCATGCTCTGGATGTGCTTGAGGAGAGTGCCAGGGATATGCAGGTCTTCGTTGTTACCTGTGATGTTGATAAGTACAACGCACTCAGTGATGCTAGGTTCATATCCATGGAAAATCTTTAGAGTAATACATTACATGAGGAGATTTGGAGCTGAAACCTCCTAAATTTCCTCCCCAATACTATTTTGAATTATTTTTAAAGATTTTGTTAATAAGGAATAAGTTTAAATCATAAAGATGTCAATACATTATATTCTAGGCGGGGTTACCCGAGTGGCCAAAGGGGGCAGGCTCAAGACCTGCTGGTGCAGACCTACCAGGGTTCGAATCCCTGACCCCGCATTTGAAACTTTTTCTCAAAAAGGATTTATTCTAAAATAAATTTCAATAATTTTAAAACGATCACATCAAAATTTTACTGATTTTAAAAATAGCTGAAAATAATTATGAAGTTTTTGTCAACCAATTTACATCAATCAAGGCCAAAAACCTCTTTCATGTATCTTTTCCTGTAAAAATTGAAATCATGGTACTCGTTCATGGTTAAAGATTCAAAATCACTTCTTAAGACTTCATCCCGACTCATCAAAAGATTTCCATCCTTAAAGGAATTGAATTTGAAGGATAATGGAGAGTAGTTCAATGTTCTAACATCTGCTGGAAAACAAGAAGATTCCTCAAGTTCTCGTTCCAGAGAAAGTTCAAAGTGCAGAGCTTCCTTCTTAGTGATATCCTCATCTAGGTAAATAGCCAGGTCAACATCCCTGAATTGGTTCTGCA
The DNA here is from genome assembly GCF_900095295.1 of Methanobacterium congolense. Lineage (NCBI taxonomy): Archaea > Methanobacteriati > Methanobacteriota > Methanobacteria > Methanobacteriales > Methanobacteriaceae > Methanobacterium > Methanobacterium congolense. The sequence goes on along the minus strand of NZ_LT607756.1, from coordinate 862,738 downwards.
GAAAAGATCCATGAATGTAAGCAAAAAGAATCTCATTCTTTCCCATTAGAACAGAACGAATTGTACCCACTACCTTTTTCCTCTGGATATCTGTAATTCTGTATCTTTTAATATTCTGCATGTCATGCTCCTTTCAGTTCTACTTTTAAATTTGGTATCACAAGATTAAGTTCTTTACTTAAAAACAAAGAACTTTCACGAACCCATCAAAATTTGATCCTTTAAACCCATTAACCTCTTCTAACAATTGATTTTTGAACCCTATCCAAGAATATTTTTAATAAAAGAAACATAATTAATGCCATGGAAGTGGTGAGTTAGATGGATAAACTGAAACTGGCCCGTGAATTTTCAAGAAAACTCCATTACCCTGAGGTGGAAAGGATCATCCTATTCGGTTCTGTGGCCACCGGTAAAAGACCGTGAAGACTCAGATGTGGATATTCTCATGATAAGCCGCAGAAAAATGGAAACAAAGGATAAGGTAATGGAAGAAGTTGGTCAGATGCTCCTTGATGAGGGGGTGTACTTTTCAGTTAAGGTCATATCACCTGAAGATTATCAAAAACTTAAAGGAACCTATTTCATCTCCCAGATAGAGGATGAAGGTGTAGTTCTTGAGTGATAATTACTTAATTTTCAAATAATGTTATTAAAGATTGTTTTTCTAATTCGAAAATATGAATTTTTTTTAAAAAATCCATCAATCCTATTTCTAAAGCTTAATCTCCACGATGGATCATCATCTATTTAAATTGGAACGTTAAACCATTTAACAGCAAAACTGTACCCTGTAGCTGTCAAGTTCACCCACAAGCAGCACTTACAGGGACATGGAAAATGGATCAACATGATAAGCTTCCCCCAGTTCCAGGAAATAGTTATAGATGAGTTGAAAAGGGATATTCGTCCTGAGATGAACCCTGATCAGCACAGGGCAATTTCAGCCCCGCAGGATGAATCCCAGTTCATAGTTGCAGGTCCAGGAAGTGGTAAAACCACGGTTATGGTCCTGAAGATCCTGAAGTTCATCTACGTGGATGATGTCAATCCTGGAAGCATACTTGCAACCACTTTCACGCGTAAGGCTGCAGCAGAGCTCAGATCAAGGATACTGAGCTGGGGCGATATCATACGCCAGAAACTCCTTTCAGATAATAATGACCTTGAAAAGGATTTGAGGCATCTTGATTTCAATCAGATCGTGACTGGAACCCTTGACAGTATCTGTGAGGAGGTTCTGAAGAATCACAGGGATCCTGGTTCTCCACCGCCTGTGGTTGTTGAGGACTTCGTTGCAAGGGCCATGATGATGAGAGTAGGACTCTTCACAGAGGAGAGGCACCATAATGAAGAATTAAGGGAATACCTCATCAACATCAGGGGCGGTAAGTTCGGTTTCAACACTGCTGAGATGAGCAGACTCCTCCTTGAGATCAAGGACAGGGTCTACTACGATCAAGTTCTATGGGAGGAGTTCAAAAGCAAAGGGGATGAACCTGGTGTTGAGATAGCTTGTCAGGCCATTGAGGATTACATCCATGAGTTTGAGGAGAGGATGCTCTTTGATTTCTCACTTTTGGAGGCTCATTTCCTTGACAAATTAAATGAGGGAAAGCTTGGAAGTTTCATGGAGGGTCTGAAGCTGGTATTGGTGGATGAGTACCTGATGTAAATGCTAATTCAGTTGTGGATTCAGGTGCGTCTGAAGCTGGTATTGGTGGATGAGTACCAGGACACCAACCTCCTGCAGGAGCAGATCTATTTCAAGCTCGCAGAGGCTGCAGCCTGCAACGGAGGAAGTTTCACAGTTGTTGGAGATGACGACCAGTCACTCTACCGTTTCAGGGGAGCCACCGTGGATCTCTTCACCAACTTCAAAGAAAGATGTGAAAAACAGCTTAAAATTGTACCGGATCTCATAAATCTCTCTAAAAACTATCGTTCAACATGTTCGATTGTTGATTTCTGCAACGAATTTGCTGTGCTGGATGATGATTTTCAGGGTGTTCGTGTTGAGGGTAAACCTCCAATAGAAGCTGCAAGAACCGGTGATTTCTGTGATTTCCCAGTGCTCGGCATGTTCAGGGATGATGCAGAAACACTGTCCAAGGACCTTGCAAAGTTCATTCACAGGGTTGTTTATGGTGAAGGATTCAAATTCAGGTACAATGGAATGGATTACGAGATAAGCTGTGATGAAATTGAGGGTTCTCCAACTGATGTTTCCATTCTTTTGAGTTCTCCCCTTGAGATGAATGCTTTTGGAAGTAAAAGGTTTCCATACTACCTCCGAAATGATCTCATGGAACTGAATCAACCAATACCTGTCTTCAATCCAAGGGGCCAGAACCTGGAGCGTACCTGGGAGGCCAGTGTGCTCTGCGGATTGCTTCTTGAGTGCATCGATCCAGGGTGTGAGGTTCAAAACTCCATTGAGAAGCTTCCAAAATCAGCAGTTCACAGGTTCGATTCCTGGAGGAAAAAAGCAAATGAATACATCGAATCCTATCCTGAACCTCATGAACCATTTTCACTTGGGGATTTCGTGGATGCCTGGAGGTCAAGAACGCCTAAAGGACGTAAAACTTGGAAGCATGATGTTTCCCTTCTGGAGATCGCCTACAACCTTGTGACCTGGATACCCCAGATGCAGGATGATGTTGAAGGGCTGGTTTATCTGGAGGCTGTTACACGTACCATGGCCCAGACATCCTTCTTCACAAGCTTCGGCGGTGAGATAATATTTGAGGATGAACTGGAGGCAAAATCCATTAAGGAGCTTTACTGGAATGTTTTCACTCCCCTTGCAACCGGTGCAATTGATGTGGATGAGAATCTGCTTGAGACACTGCCTGACAACAGGGTGAACGTCATGTCCATTCACCAATCAAAGGGTTTGGAGTTCCCATTGGTGGTGGTTGATGTAGGTGCAGACTTCCGAACTGACCATCACAAGAACACCTTCAAAAGATTCCCTGTGGAGGGAGGTAAATCCTGCAACCTTGAGGATGAACTGCGTGTTTGCTCACCCCTTGAAAGCTCCATCAGGAGTGGTAAGGATCGAGCCTTCGACGATCTCATAAGGCAGTACTTCGTTGCATTCAGCAGACCCCAGGATGTGCTACTCCTTGTGGGGATAAACCCTGTTAAGGGGGGCTACGATACCAAGAATGAACACAGAAGAATACCCAATGTTGCCACAGGATGGACACGTGACGGATCATGGCACTGGCCTGGCCTTAGGAATATAGTGCACATCTGAACCTATAAATAGTTTAAAAAAAACTTAAAAATCTTAAAAAATTATAGAACGTGTTTAAAATGACTCTTTCAACCCGTAACAAACCCTACATCATACCTGAGTACAATTTAACAGGCGCACTTCTCCCCTACCTGACCTGCGGCCTGCAGTACCGCTACCAGAACAAGGGAACCCTACCACCGTCCATGCCAATCCAGCTGTGGTTCGGTAACTTCATACACGGGGTCATGGAGGAGGCCTTCCTCAGATGGAATGAGATGGACTGGAAGGACTTCCCATGGGACTGGAAGACCCAGATAAGGGATATTGAACTGGAAATTGATAAGAGAATGCGTTCCAGGGGACTTCAACCACCTGCAAACCTCTTCTGCCCCTTCAAAGAGGGTGATGAAGGCCTTGGACTCTGCCCTGACCATGACCATCCGCACAAGCTCGTTGCAAGCATAAGGGCAGAAGCAGCCATAAACACGTGGGGACCACATTTATTTCCCTTGATAGATGACTCTGAGGTCAAATTAAAGGGTATAAGAGACATGCCCCACTACCAGAAGGGCACAAGCCGTTCAAACTACTACGGAATCACAGGTGTTATCGATGTTCTAAGCTCCGTTAAGATGGATGAGGCCTCAGATAAAAATTTAATCATCAAGTACCTCCACAACAACCCTGCATTCCAGTACAAGCTTGAAAAGCTTGAAAAACCTGAGTACGAGATAATCGTGGACTACAAGGGTATGAAGAGACCTGCAGTGCCATCTCCATCGTGGGATCATCATGACTGGCAGGTTTTAACCTACAGCTGGCTTCGGTCAATGCAGCCGGAATCCCAGCCTGTTCTCGTTGGAATGCTCTTCTACCTCAACGAACTCTCACTCTTCAAGGAAGACCTCAAGGAACTTAAAAAAGATGTTGAGGAGGGTAAAACAGACATAAAACCCTACGCAGATGACCTTGAGAACATACTCAAATGGAACCCACATTCAAAGGTACCATCATTATCAGATTCCCTGAAGAAGCTCAGATCAGTACGTATCATACCTGTTGACTACGACAACCAGAGGAGGTCCCTGACTGAATTCGACGCAGTGGTTGGTGAAATTGAGGAGAGCATAATCTCCGAGGTCAACGGCCATGGAATACAAGCTTCATGGAAGGCTAACCCTGATAAGCGTACCTGTGATGCCTGCGACTTCAGAACCTTTTGCAGGGAGAGTAAAACTGGTAAGGGTTTTCCAACAGTGCCTTGAACTTAGGGATACTTAAATACGAAGTGAATATATTTAAATAGGATTATAAGTTTGAAAAACCAAACATATTAACAATAAAAGAAGCAGTTTAGGGTTTAACATGAGAGAAGAAGCATCAAACTGGTGGAAACAGGCTGTTAAAGACCTGGAAAAGCTTCAAAGAATCTTGAAATAGGAGAATATTATGTAACTGCTTTTTTCTCCCAACAAGCAACTGAAAAGGCTTTAAAATCCCTTTATATTCATAAATTAAAGGAACCATCAGGTCCAACACATTCTTTACTTTTTCTTGGAAAAAGTGTTGGAATTCCAGAAGAATTTTATACATCCCTTAGAAAGATAAGTCCAGATTTTGTTATAACACGATATCCCGACGCTGCACATGGGATTCCCTACGATTTATACGATGAAGAGATAGCTAAGGAAAGATTAGAAATATCAAGAAAGGTGTTAAAATGGGCAGAAATGGAATTGAAGAAATAAAAGAGTTCCAAAAAAGGGTTAATGAAGAGTTCAATCCAGAAGTATTCATCCTATTTGGAAGTCGGGCCCGTGGAGACTACTTAAAAGAAAGTGATTACGATTTCATAATTGTCAGCCGTAAATTTGAAGGCATTCATTTTCTGGAGCGGATCTATAGGGTCTTAGAGCTCTGGGACTACGACTGGGATGTTGACATACTCCCTTACACACCTGAAGAGTTCAGCGTGAAGAAGGATCAGATAGGGATAGTTAATGAAGCTGTTAAGCAGGGTATTGTGCTGGAAGAAAGTATTTAAACATTTTTATGATTATTAATTTTCAATTGAATCCTTTTTATTAAAGGCGAATCGAAAAAAATCTGAATCTATTAGTTAATACTACATTTTTTTATTAAATTAATTTAAATAAATATTATTAGTTTATTGTTAATACTAAAACAAATTTAACTCTTAACTCCCCAATGAAAGCATAATTTTTAAATTGAAGTTATTATAATATCTTAAAACCGATAATTCTAAAAATTATGCAGGGGTTTTGTATGGAAGTTTCCAAGGAGAAGATGGATCTCATTGAAAAAATAAGAAATTACAGGGGCTACAGGGAAGTCCAGGAAACACTGGAGTTTGAAAATAAAGCATTAACCCAAGAGAATGAGGAACTTAAACAGGCCTTCAAAGATCTAAAAACAGAACACATAAACCAGGAAAAACTCTTGAAGGATGTTGCAGACCTGAAAAAAGATAGAGAATCTTTGAAGAAAGCTATTGAAGATGAAAAGAATAAATTCAACTTTCTGGTCACAACTCCAGATTCAACTAGCACAGTTTACGGTGAAATAAGAAACAGTCTTTCAAAGGCCAAAAAGGAAGTTCTGGTCTGTTCACCCTGGATCACTTACCTTGTGGAGGAGTTCCAGGGTTTTCAGGGAAGGGTTGATCTGAAGGTTGTAACCAACTTCAGAAAAGAGGACATTGAAAATAAAATAACTGACCCTGATAAGCTCAGAGTTCTCCGCGGACTTGGTGCTGAAGTCCGCTACAACAACGATGTCCACGCCAAAATCCTTGTGATAGATTCTAGGGTTGCAATAATTTCATCAGCAAACCTCACAAAAAAGGGTTTGAGGGTTAACTATGAAGCAGGTGTCAAAATAAATGATCACAACTCTGTAGGGATGGCTAAAGAATTTTTTAAAGGAATTTGGGATAACAGTTCACCTTTAACCGAGGATATGATTGAAAATTTGGGAGATAACTGAGTAAACATGTACAACATCGTTAAAGAAGAGTATCCTCAACTCATGGCAGAAATGAGGGATTACGTAGATTCTGAAATTGAAAATTCTCAAAAAATCAGGGGGAAAATCCTTGTCCGTGACTTAAACAATGGATCTATAACTGTTACACTTGAAGATAATTTAAATATAGGTGAAGGATCCATGGTTTCTGTCAATGACAATTTAATAGGAATTATCAGTGAATCTTCTCTCAGTTCCAAATTTAGAATAGAATTAAAAAATGATATTTCCAGATTAAAGGGTAATTATGTTTCTGTTGATACTGATTTGAAAAATATAATCCCTCGGAGAATTGAAAAAGTCCTTGAAAAGATAGAAAATGACGATCTAGATGATTACGACTTGCATGTTCTAAACTGCATTCTAGGGGATGAAGTTCCATCTCACCAAACTAAGACATACCAACTACCTAATAATTTGAATCACAGCCAGAAAGAAGCCGTGAATCTTTCTTTAAATGCCGATGATTTTCACCTTATTTTAGGCCCTCCAGGCACAGGAAAAACCCAAATTATCACAGAGATAATAAGAACTTTATTGCAGTATGATAAAAAAATTCTAATAACTGCCCATACCAACAGAGCTGTGGATAACCTCCTTGAAAAATTTAAGGACATCAACCCTGAGAAAATATTGAGAATAGGGCAGAATTATTCCGTATCTCCCTTGAACAGAAAATATTCTTTGAAAGAACGGAGGAAAAACCATCCTGATTGGCAGGAAGTTCAGCATTTAGATACAATAATCGAGAAAACATCTGAAGAGAGAAAAGGAATAAAAAAAAGAATAAAAAAAGTTCAAGAGGATATTAACAGAGTTAAATCCAGAAAATACGAGTATTCTGCATCAATTAAAACTATTAAATTCACGATAAGGGAATATGAAAAGAAAAAAGAAGATTATCTCCCTAGAATACCTGGAAAAAATGTGAATCGTGATTCTTCACTAAAAAGAAAGGAAACATTGGAGAAGAACTCTGATAAATATTATGCACTGGCAAAATCCATATTGAATTTAGAAAACATTGAAGAATCATTACCCGATGCTGAAGAGTTCTACGAACTTGAGTCAACTATTAAAAAGATGGAAAGTGAAAAATTTAAAAAACGTTTAATCTCCATTTTCAATAAAAGTAAATATAATGAGTTTTTATCGAATCTGACAGATAAAAAGGTATCCTACAATTTGATGATTGAAAATTACAACGCCTACTGGAATCTAAAGGATGCTCTAAAAAAACAATACAAAAAAACTTATCCTGAGTCTGAGGGTAAAGCTGATGAAGATGCCTTGCAATATGAAATAGAGTTATTAAATAATTTAGAGGACTATTTAAGCTCTAAAAAGGATGAAATTAAATTAAGAATTGAAAATGAAAACTCATCTTTGATCTACGATGCTTACGAAGATTACATCCAGTCTTTAAATCAAAAAAAGGAAGTATTAGATGCAGAATTTAAATATTTAAATACACTAATCAGTTTACAAATAAATTCCATTAATAAGTTAAAAGAAGAAGAGAAAAATATTCAAAAAACCCTTGAAAAATATGAAAAGGACAGATCAAAGCTTCTGAATTTTATAAACAATGATCTACTTCATAAATCACAGTTAGTTGCAGCTACGGTTTTATCTTCAGCTCATCCTATTTTAGATTATGAAATATTCGATTTTATGATAATGGATGAAGCCAGCCAGGTTGCAGCTTACACATCATTATTACCACTCCTGAAGTGTAAAAAATTCATTTTAGTGGGGGATAACAAACAGTTACAACCCATAACTAAAGATGAATTATCTGAAAAACTGAATAAATCCATATTCAACCATTTTATAGAGAAATATCCATCCAACTACTCATTCCTGAACACACAGTACCGGATGAATAAGGGAATAGCAGATCTCTCAAGTAACTTATTCTATGATGGTAAAATCAGAACAGATTTCAGTGTAACAGATCAAACCATTGAATCCTTAAAAAACAGTGAAAACGTTGATATCAACTTTAACAATCCATTAACGTTTATAGACACCGCCAATATGGAATACTATGAAAAAGGACTGGGAGATGGGTGTGAGAACTGTAAAGAAGCTAAGATAGTTGTAGAAGTTGTGAAAAGATTAATGGATAATGGTATTGATCCACATGATATAGGTGTCATAACCCCCTACAAAAAACAGAAGAATCTGATAAATCAGCATCTAAAAACTTTTGAAGTTGAAGTGGATACTGTGTACAGTTTCCAGGGAAAAGAAAAAGAAGTGATAATAATGAGCTTCTGTAAAAGCATAATAGGACTTTTAAATAGATTTCAAAAAAAATTCATTGCTGATCCCAACCAGTTGAACGTTTCAATTACACGTGCACGTAAAAAACTCATAATAATCGGTAACTCAAAAACGATAAAACAAAGCCCATTAATAAAAGAGTTACTGGAAACAATTGGTAAATCCAACACCATAAAATTATCCAATTAAAAGATTAAAAATAGAAAAACAGTCCATCTCTATGAGATAAGGCTTTGAAACAGTTTTTCACTCCCAAGTTATCTTCAGAAGTATTGCAAGTGCAATGAATTCCAGTAATGCTACGAAAAATGCAATTACAAACCATCTTACAAAGAAGATTGCCACTGCCAGGACAATTGTCTGGAACAGGAAGAAAGATCCGAAAAAAAGCAGTCCCAGGGTGTACTTGGATTTCATTCCCTGGTAACTTCTCCAGTACATGTACAGGAGTCCTGTTAAGAGGAGAATATTTCCAATTCCCAGTATTTTGCTGGAGATTATTATGACATTTAAAGATTCTGGTGATATATAAAGCATTCTTGACCTCTTTCACGTTTTAATCTGTTTATTTCTGAAATTGAGTCCATATCTCATGGAAGGTAGGGTAGTTCTCTTCCATTTCATCAGAAAGGAAGTACAATTTCCCGTACTTTTCCCCACTTGATGTAACAACACCTGACTCTTCCAGAACTCCCATATGATGCTGAACAGTCTTATAATCCAGTTCAAGTTTTTCTGCAAGCTGATGAATATTGTAAGGCCTTTCTTTCAGTTCATTGATTATTCTGGCACGGTTTTTACCACCTTTGGTACCTACAATCAGCCACCATAGAAACTTTTTTTGCATGAAAGACCCCTAAATTTGTATATGAAAAATATTCATTCCCAGCTTATTTTGAAAAGTATTGATAACGCTATAAATTCAAAAACAATGAACGCAAACATTACAATTCCTTCATACCAGTGATTAAGTACGTTGATGAAGTAAGTGGCAGTTAACAGTACATTCTGAAGCAGCATCGCCGATGCAAACAACAGAAGGCCCACTGCGTAACTTGATTTTGTGTCCCTGTAGTTTCCCCAGTAGATGTAAAGTAATCCACATAGGAGGAAAATGGTTCCAAAACCCAATATAACTGTTACAGTTACAATAGCACTGGTTAGTAAGTCTGGTGATCCAAATAACATTTTTTTAAAACCTCATGGCCATTATAAAAAAATATAACTCAATTATAACGGCAGTTGATATTGAAATATCTGTGCTTATTTCAATGGATGCATAAACTGTGCTAATAAGTAAGGTAGCACTACTAAAAAAAAGTTTTTCCGAAATTCACTCCATCTTTCTACATTTCATTCCCAAATATTAATACTGATTAAATAAATTTTAATAATTATTTTAGGTTATTTAAACTACATTTTAATCACAGGCCTTAGGGTTCGTTTTTAGATATTAAAAAATTAAAAGAAAATTTAAGGAGTAGGAGCATTTATTTACTCCTTTTAACAAGATCCCCATCACGCATATTAATAACTTCATCTGCAAAATCCGCTGAAATTGGGTTGTGGGTGACCATAACAATACTCACCCCCTCGTTTTGATTTAGATCTTGAAGTATATGCATTATTGAATCCGCATTCCTTGTATCAAGTTCTCCTGTTGGTTCATCAGCCAGAATGATAGACGGATCATTTATTAAAGCTCTGGCTATTGCTACACGCTGTTGTTCTCCTCCTGAAAGTTGCCATGGCCTTTTATCATGTTTTCCTGTTAATCCCATCATTTCCAGAAGTTTTTCAGCTTTTCTGGAATCCTCTTTTATCATTGGCAGCATAACGTTCTCAAGGACTGTGAGCTGGGACATGAGATTAAACCTCTGGAAAATGAACCCTATTTCATTCCTCCGAAGCCTTGCCTGCTCTTTGACAGATAATTTACATGTATCATTCCCATTGATCCTGAATGTGCCCCTGGTTGGCATGTCAAGTATCCCTGCGATGTGGAGGAAGGTTGACTTTCCAGATCCAGAGGGGCCCATTACCGCTGTGAAGGAACCCTTCTTCAGGGTAAGATCCAGTCCTGCAAGGGCGTTCACTTCCTCATCCCCCATTTTATATGTTTTCCAGACATCTTTGAATTCTATTAAGTTACTCATTTCTCAAAGCCTCCACAACGTTCAATTTTGAGGCACGCCTTGCAGGGTAAAGTCCAGCCAGAATACTTAAAAGGGTGGATCCCGCAATGACACCTCCAACTAGCCACAGGGGTATCATATCGGTAATGTAATCTGTGAAATTCAGCATCTTTGCAATTAACAAGATGCCTAAAATTCCCAGAAGAACCCCTGCAATCGATCCCAAGAATCCTAACAATCCTGATTCAAAGAGGATACTTCCCTTCAGTTCCCAGTTTGTAAACCCTATGGCTTTTAAAACTCCTAATTCTCTTGTTCTCTCCATAACACTCATCATCATGGTATTTACCACACTTATGATTCCTACAACCAGAGCTATACCTGCAATAATTCCCATGAAAAGTTGTGCTTTGTTAGCCCATTCCTGAACCTCAGCCACCTTCTCTGATCGAGTTTTAACAGAAACCCCATTTAACTGCTTTTCCAGGTTATCTGCAACAGTTTTTGGATCTCCATCAGTTTGAGCATAGATTGCACTTACTTTGTTTCCAGCCATTTGCTTTGCAAGGGTCTGGTTTATGTAAACACCCAGGACATCTTCATCCACCTGTTCCTCGTTGGATATCCCGGTGATGGTTAACTCTTTATTTTTAATCCTGATCTTGTCTCCAACACCAAGGTGGAGCTTATCTGCAACTGCATGGTTAATAACCACACCTGGTTTTCCATTTTTTATTTTAACCTGTTTCCAATCATTTGTACCACCTACAGTTACGGTACTTCCATTTATTTCCTCTGAAAAGGCAGTTACTTCTCTTAAGCCGTGAAGATCAGAACGGTTCTCTACCTTCGAAACTGTTTGAGAATCCATTGAATAAGATCCACTACTGGATGCAGAGGATATTACCACATCGTACATGTATTCATTTGTTTGATCGTTAACTGCTGAAGCCAAACCCGCAGTTGATCCCAGAAGTGTTAGAATAGTTGCAACACCAATTACTATTCCAAGCATTGTCAATGCACTTCTAAGCTTTTTTCTGCGGATGTTGTTAAGTGCCAATTTATAAAGATCCATTTTTTTTCACCTTAAACCCATTTAAACTTCTATTTTTATATGAATTTAATTCAAATTAATTATTTTTAATATTAAACAAATTTAAAGAATTTTTTTATGTATGAACACTGAATTAACTCATTTGAATTACCCCCTCCGATCTATTGACAATATTAAAGTTATTAAAGCATTTAAAAATAGTTTTTCCGATATTAACCCGATTTTAACTGGATTTTTGTCCCAAATTTTTCCATTTTATTCCCAAATCTTTGGATCAAAATCATGGAAGGTGACTGAAAAATTCAGGTAAATCAAGAAGATGAGTTAAAAAAATAAATAGAAAACATTAAACTCCACCACAACATACAAAACCCTCAAGAGGTGTATTAACATGGAGAAAAAGACAGGAATAGTTGGTTTAACAGGATCATTCCGTGAAGCTGTTGCAGATTTATCTGAAGGTTCCAAGGTGGTTTTCACAGGTTCAGCAGCTGTATGCACTCCCTTCATTGAACTTCTATCCTACAGTATAAGGGACAAAGGCTTTGAAATGGTGTTCATTCCAAATGCAGATGCAAGTAAAGCCAGAAAGATCAAAAAGCAGAAAAACATTGGTATGAGTGTGGTTGATGAGGTTGTAGATCCCGAAAACCCCGCTGTTGTGGTTGTTATGGGCGGTCTTGCAATGCCCAAGTTCGGATGTCCCGCAGAGGATGTTACAGCCATGATCAAGGAGATTTCAGATGAAGATCCGATGATAATTGGTGTCTGTTTCATGGGAATCTTCAAAAGAAGCGGATGGGATGAAAAGATACCCTTCAAGACCATAATCGATACAAGCATGGAAACACAGGTTAAAAACCTTTAAATTACCTTACTTTTTTTAGGAAACCTCTAAGTTAAGGAGTCCATGTCTTTTTTTAGACATATCTTGTAAAAAAAAAGTTACTTATTCATAAATTTAAATATTAAGACTATCCAATAGGAAATATCAACTAAAAAGAGTCCAACATATCATGTAAACGATTCAACGGACTTAGTTCAGGGGTTAAAATATTTAAAAGGTTTTTTCCATGAAAGATATCTTAAAATTATTCATAAGCACAAATTCAAAGTTTGCAAAAGAAAAAAAGGCACAAAAATCGTTTAAGATACCTGAAAGACTGAAACGCTTTTTTGAAGCGTCATTAATGGTTTTAATTCTTTTAGATATTCTCCTACTTACCCTCGTGACGTTCTTTCCTGTAAAAAGTTATATTTATACTGGGGTTGTGTACTTTGATTTATTAGTGGTTCTCATATTGATACCTGATTTTATTAACAGACTCCTAAAATCAGAAAATAAAAAAGAGTTTTTGAAGTACAACTGGACCGACATCATTGGAATGATACCTGTTATCATCATACCACAGGCAGGTTCACTCTTCAGTTACTTCAGATTGATACGAATTTTAGCACTTTTCAAGAAAAACATTGCACATTCATTTGAATTTCTGCATAAAACAAGAATAGACTATGGAATCACTATAATCTTGACAGTACTGTTTTCTGCATCAATTGCAATGTTCATGGTTGAACATGGAGTGAACAGTCACATGCATAGATTTAGTGATGCATTATGGTGCACCCTTGTGACAATAACAACAGTTGGCTACGGTGATGTAACCCCTGTAACACCTGCCGGCAAAGTCATATCCGCCATCATAATGTTCACTGGAATAGGTTTCATAGGATTTCTTACATCCACATTGACATCAAATATTATAGGTATCTCCCAGGAAGAGGAAGAAATTGGAATCCATGAAAAACTGGACAAACTACAGGCAGAAATGGATGAACTGAAGGAGTTAATCAAAGAAAAGAAGTAAATGTTTTAAGAGTTTTTTATCAGCCCAACAACACGGGTCAAAACTTCATAAAACGTTCCAAGCTGTTTTTCATCCATCTCATCTACATCCAATCTGTAGCCATCTGAAACTTTAACAGCAACATCGTCTAATCCGTTTCTGTACTCTTCTATAATCGCATCTCCATGTGGAACTTTGCTTAATATGCTGCTGAAGGTGACAAATGCTGTTTGATGGTATGCACTCAATTTGCAGTATCCACGCAGTATGGATACATTGTTCCCTTCCAGAACAACGTTCAAAGAGAATCCCTTTGTACCCCAGATAATTTTAAGCTGGTTTTCCCCTGCAAATTTCATGAGCGCTCTGTAAAATTCAACCCCCTTATCATCCAGGTTTTCAAAGAAAATGGATTCATCAAGTTTATTTGAAATGATCCTCTTCTTCTGGGCTTCAGCTGTTTGTCCTATGAGCCTTGGAACCAGTGTTTTCAGCCCTTCACCAACGTACTGTTTAACCTCCACTGCAAAGGCCTCTGCAGGGTCCATCTGTTCGTTGAGAAATTCAACCATCCTCCGGAGTTCTGGAGGTATGACATCTGCAAGAAAGACCATTCTGACCTTTCCAGCCTGGAGATTCGTTTTAACCTTAGCCCAGAATTCATCTGGATCCCCCTCGAATCCAAGTTCATGGCACAATATCTCTGCCATGTCCAGATCAGGGAAGTTTAAATTAACGTTGGCGATCATCTCCTCAACCTGGAGATAGACAACTGCGTTGGATGCATAATCCACCATTTGCCCCACCACCTCACGTCTTATACGAGTGTCACTGCTCCTTTTAACCTCAACAAGGGTAGGAACCCCATCCTGATCAAGGAATAGATGATCCAGATAAACAACATTGGAACCTTCATCCGGGGAGTACAGTTCCTGTTCCTTCTTAACTAAAAGCCACTTTCTAGGGTTTTCTTCATCCATTTCGTGTCCTGCAAGTAAATTTGGATAATCTGCAACTAGTTCCTGCAGAATAAGCTCTGAAGGATACTCTCTTTCTTCCATTTCAATCAGTTCGTTATCGTTCTTCAGTAGAAAAATCTTTCCGTTCATGTTAAAGCCCCTATATTCAATTTATACATTATACACGACAAGATTTATAAAGTATATGTAAATAGCAAATATGATCAAATTTTAAGTTGGAAATGGAGATAAAAAAATAAAAATTAATTTAATTTTTGCATTCTGGAATTTCCTTGGGGAAAATTAAAGGAAAGATTTTATGCTTGGAAATTTAACGGTTTAGAATTCCATTTATTCCCTAAAACAAAAATAAAAAAAATATTTTTAAAAACAAACCCAACACTAAACTCACAAAACACGTCAGAACTTCATAAAATCATTTCAGCCCTGTTTTCATCCACACCCGTTGATGAACTTATCCTAAACCATTGAAATTGGATAATCCATACCTGAATAGGATTACTCCACGTGTATACGGTTTCACAGCATTGATTTCTGCAGATAGTGTACTTGTATTTTTAGGAGTTACATTCTCATCGGACTGGTAGGTTTCAAGTCCAGCAACAATTTTTCCAGGGAAGAGGATACTGTAAAGGTTGTAGATCTGGTTATATTTTTTAGCAGTATTTTTTAGACGGGTTGTTCCATATTTGTAATCACCTACATAGAGTTGAGGAACTATGTAGTCACATAACGGGGCAATTAGGTAGTAATATTGATTTCCGTCCCATCCTTCGGGTTTAACAGTGACTGAGAATGTTACGCCGTAGGTGGCTAATCTCATGGTGAGGATTTGTAAAAGATGTGCAGGTATGTTGTATGTTTCCATATCTAATTGAACTCCGATTTTCATCTGCGCAACCTGTGATGCATGATTGAACCCTGGGAATACCCAAGCATGGGTTCTTATCCCTACATCATCAGCTTTTTCTTTGGCTTCAGGTAATACTGATAAATAATTCTTATTTGTTACTAAAACATATATATCAGTTATTCCTGCGCTTTTTAAGTCTTTGAAATTGATTTCTGATATGGGTGTAACGTTGGGATTTATGTAGTAACCCACAATAAAATTGGTGCTGGTTTGGGCAGTAGTTGAATTCCCTGCTGCAAATACACATCCTGAATTTAAACCTACAGAAAGGACAAGTATTAGAAACAATGATATCCAGTTATCTCTAAATTTAAACACCTCCAGATACGAAACCACTATAAATAACTCAACGGTACTTCTTTGGTTGTTATCCACATCTTATTATTCTCTCAAGATGCAAATGTCAATGCAATAGATCTTGCTTGGAATATTATTAAGTAGCTGTATCCCAATAAAACAACAGGGAGACCCAATACCCAAAATAAGAGAATTCCTCCAACTATGCCAATGATAGATCCTGCAACGGTTATAATTAACGTCATTACTATCCACCAAATGATGTAACGTCTCCATCCAATTTTCGCAATTCTACCCAGTATTTCACCATATTTAAACGCTGCACCTAGTTCACTGTCATGATAAGCCATGTTAGCTATGCCTATATATGCAAATATGCTGATTATTAGGGCAAAACTTGTGGCTAAGAGAGGTAATGTTGTAGATCCTGGAAAGGCCTGTGAAAGTGCATAAAAGATTAAAGGTACAATTGCATAGATTATACTGACTACTAAAACTTTTATACCGTCAATAAATAATTCTCCAACACGTTCAAAGCCAGGAAGTTTACCTGAACCTGCCAAAGTTGATTTTATGATTCTTAAATAGTATCCTAAACCAATAAAATTCACAACTGGAATTATCAATATTATTCCCAGTAGGATTAGCTTCAGCAAATTTTTAATAGGATACCACAGAGAATCAATTACGTTTCTATTTACATTCATTTTCTCATTTTAATGTTAATTATAACTCAATATAAAGGTTCTTAATATTTTGAAATGTCCAAATAATGCTTTCAAAGTTATGATTCAATGATAAAAGTGCAGCACTGAATCTGCATACCTGACCACATGTAACTGAGTGACCACTCCAATTGGCTTGAATATCCAGATTCCATGAAAAAAAGTATTGATCATATCTTTAAAATAAAAAAAGAAAATTGTAAGCCAGTAAGTATTAGCTTACTTTTACATCTTGTACTTTATCATGTCCCGCATCATCTTCAAGAGTTCTATCTTTTGGCCCTTCATCTGTGCTTTCATTTCCATTTTCATGTCAATGATTTTCTTCTTTTCCTTCAGTATCTCAAGCTGCTTTTCCACCAGGGATATCTTCATGTCCAGTTTTGCAGCTGCAACTTTCTTTTTATCCTCGGAGGATAGATGTTCCATCATTTCCTTCATGAACATCTTCTCCATCCATGCCTTTTTCCCGTACCCATGCATATGGCTGTGTCCTGAACCATGCATGTGTTCACCTCTCATCCCATGTTCCATATCTACCACCATCTTTGGTTTTAATATTCCACAAGATTCAAATTTTATTTTCATGGATTTACTTCATGGATCCATACTTCGTTATATTAGGATATGATCATCATCTCTTAAATTTTCATGGATCAGTATTACGAATAAAAAAGTAAATACTAACAAAAAAAATAATTGCAATATAAATTCACTGATAATGAATTTAAAAGAGGAATGAAATCTTTTTTTTGGGAAAAAAAGAAAGTTTAATCTAAAGATAGTTAAAAGAATTTTCTAAATAAAATTTTAATGAATTTACAGGACAAAATGGAATATAAAAAAGTTGAAAAGTTATGGAAGATAATTTCACAGGAAATTTATCTTCTCTTGGTTCCTCTTCCCCTTTTACTTCCAGGTTTTTTGTAGTTTGATTTTGGTCTTGATCTTTTGTTGGTTCCTTTGATTTTTGCCATTTTATTCACTCCTAAATGTTTGTTATTTTGATGTTTTATAAAGTACAGAAACATTGGACACATAACTGTACTTAAAATCGTTTTAAAACTGAAATAAGAATTATTAAGCTTCTTTCAGTGTTACACGTGGTGATCAGAAAAATAGGATTCTACTTACAATGATCTCCATTACTTATCATTTGATTTATTTTCTATATAACTTTATATAATTTGTCAGCTCCCCTTAAAAACTATTCTTTTCAGAGTATCATATTTAAACAAAGGGGATGAATGGGGGATCAGAACTTTTTTATAAACAATATGATCATGAAATTTCTTCTGATAATTAAATTCATGCATTAAAAACATTTAAATCTATGCATCCTTATTTTTTAAGACTTAAAAACTAATTAAAAAAAAGGAAAAAATGACTCCTTCAAAAAAAATGAATTAAAGGATTATTCTGGAACTTCAGAAACTGGTTTCTCACCCAGTAGATCAAATATCTCCACTATTCCAGCTATGATCAGGAATGCACCTATGGTTGCAGCCAGTACCAATGGATTCTTCAGGTAAACACTGAAGATCAGGAAGAAAACACCCAGCAGAACACCTAACACCCCAATGGCCTTTCCCTTAAAGCTTTTATCAGAGAAAAGAGCTGTTAATCCACTTATTATTATGAAGAAGCCAACGATGTAAAGGGCAAGGAATGTCAAGAAGGCAAATGCCTTGATGTTTCCAATGAAAACCACTCCCCACAGAATTGCAAGTACTGCAAGGATGATATCTGCTACCGCTGCTGCCACACTTTTCTCCCAGACCTTGAAGCCCTGAACCAAAAGCCAGATCCCCAGGAAGATTATTCCAATACCTGCAAGGTCACTCAGGGTTGAGACACCGATCAAAGGAAAGATTATAACTATCAACCCCAATATCACTGCAAGAATTCCCACCAATACGTTTCTCGTTTCAGTCATTTTTCGTACCCCCCAAAACAATATTAATATCATATTAATTATCGTTATGCAACTTATAAAAAAGTATTGATTAGATCGAAGCAATCCCAAAGTCATGGTTAATCAGAATAAGTATTAAAATCAAATAAACAAATTAATTGCTCAAAAAAGTATCAAGAAAGAGTTATTATAAAATTAAATGAATTTAAATTTGAATTATTTCCAATATCATTATAAGTAAGATTTATATATGAAAAAAATGTAATTCTTTCATTGAATTCAAATAACAGGAGGTTTTTTTGAGTGAAAAAGGTTTTCAACATTTTAATGATATTTATGGTGGTTTCTTTCGTCTTCATGCCAACGTCCTCTGCCTGGACCTGGAAAACACACTCCGATATTGCTGACAGCATCTATTATAAGATGCCACACAACGTACAGAAGAAATTGAGCCTCTCTGCCATGAGGGACGGGTCAAACGATCCTGATGAGAAGTTCCATGATTTCAGATCACACAGTTACCCCTACAGTTACACCAGAGCAACTAACTGGCTTAACAAAGGTAAATACTACTATAGAACCGGTAAATACAAACAGGCAAGTTACTGTTTTGGTGTTGCATCACATTACATATCTGACACCTTCTCAGCACCCCACTGCGTCAGTGGAGAATCCAGTTCAGCCCACACCAAGTACGAAAATCAGGCAAAATCTTTAAAACCTGTGATCACCTACAGAAGTGGAAGTCTAAACACGTTGATGAAGAATGGTTACTCTCAGGGAAAAACAAGCTGGAAGAACTGGAGTAAAAAGAAGAACCGTGCATACGTACAGTACAATCTCAACAATGGAGCAAGTGTATCCTACACAGCCATCAGAAGCTGTGTTTATTAAATGAATGAAAACCTTTATTTTTTTAATAACACAGCAAATGCATATTTTTTTTAACTTCTTCAACCATATAGTAATAGGCATTAAAATTATCATGGAGGATTATTGAATGGGTTTACTTGGACCTGATAAACATTCAGCCTACAAGAAAGGGCTTAAAAAGATGAATAAGGGAGATTTTTCAGGTGCAAACCGGGAGTTTGAACGAGCAATTACATTTGACCCTGAATTTGTAGATGCATGGTGCGATAGGGGTGTTGCCCAGCAGAACCTTGGTAACGAAGAGGAATCTATGAGGTGCTATGAAAAATCCATAGAACTGGTTCCTGATTTTATCATGGCATGGCACAATAAATCAGCCTTACTCTATAAGAATGAAGATTACAGGGGTGCGATGGAATGCATGGACCGCATGCTTGAGATGGAGCTGAAGGAGAAGGATCGTGTTAACATCCTCAACAACAAGGCCATGATACTCATGAAAACTGGAAATTACACTGAAGCCCTTGAATATTACAACAAAGCCCTGGACATCGATCCCAGTAATGAGGTTGTCCTTGAGAACAAGAGGGAACTCAAGGAAAAATTAACAAAATAGAAACTGAATAATTTAACCTGAAAGTGGTAAATTGAGAACCAAAGTAATTGCAATTATAGGAATAATAGTGGTGGTTTTAGCTGCACTGGTTGTGGCGTTCCACCCCACCGAAAATACTGATAAACTGACCATATCCAATGTAACCCCTAACCAGACAGCAGAAGCAGCCCAGCATCATGTGAACGTCGTGGTTAAAACAGATGGAACCGATGTATCCCTTCATGCAACAGCAGCAGACAACTCAGCTGTCCCCGCCAAGATGATTGCACGGATGAACAGCACAGCTGATGCAGATATTCAGAGTGAGACCAGCACAGTGAATAGTGTGAAGGCGGATATCAAGGCCATTGCAGCGAAGTACAACTACACTGCAAATGTTACGATAGTTTCGCAGTTCGGAACGGATCAACTGCCATTCCCGGCAACTGTGGATGGAACTTCAATGATTCCAACCCTCGAGGATGGGCAGGATATCATTGCAGTTAAAACCAAAAGCATCAAGGTCGGAGACATAGTCATAGCAGAACATCCAAGCTACGGCCTCATAGTTAAAAGGGTTGCAAAGATAAGCGGAAGTAAAGTGTACCTCAAAAGTGACAACAGAGAGGTTGATACCTACCAAACCCAGCAGGATATGGGAAATGGAACCTATGAGGTTGTTACTGTGACCAAGAGTCCGTTGGATACATGGCTTTCAAGAAGCAGTGTCATTGGTGTTGTGAAGGTTTACTGAGTTTTAAATAAGTTGGAGGGCTTAAAGCCTTCCATATTCTGATTTTTTTTAATACCCTAACTCTTACAAAAAAATTATTAAAAGGATTTTCAGTTCATTTTTTTTCATGTTCAAGACTCAATTTAAAAAAATAGAGTTAGGTGGTTCTCTTCAGTTTAACCACGATTATCTGGGGCCTTGCAAAGAACCTTACAGGTGCATTAACTGTCCCTATTCCATTGCTGATGATCATGGTGCTGTTCCCAGATTTTTTGATCCCAGAAACATATTCCTGCCCGTATCTGGAGTTATAAAATGGTGCCCATAGTCCAAAGAGTGTGACCTGTCCTCCGTGGGTGTGTCCTGCAAGAACCAGATCGATCTTCAGTTTGTTGGCCAGTGGGAAGTAGTCTGGTTTGTGGGATACGAGTATCACAAAGTCGTTTTGAGTTACAGCTCCAATGGTGGGTCCCTGATAGGGAACATCCGTGTCAAGGTCTCCAACCCCACCTATCCGGATCTTCTCACCATTTTCCTCAACCCACAATCCTTTGTTTCCAATGTAGGTGATGTTTGCATTTTCCATTGCAGTTATGGTGGCATTCTTGGGGTCGTTGTTACCCAACACTCCGTATACACCCAGTGGCGCATTTAGTTTGGACAGCTGGGAGAAGCAGGGTTCCAGATAAGAGGTATCATCTGTAACGTAGTCCCCACCCAAGAGAACCATGTCTGGATCAAGGGCGTTGACCTGATCAACCAGGCTCTGAACCCTTTCTTCGCTGAAGAATTGGCTGCAGTGGATATCGGTTACAAAGACTATTTTTTTACCGTCGAAGTTCTGGGGTATCTGATCCGACTGGATAACAACCTCATTGGTCTCGATCATGTAGGGTTCTATGAAGCTGTAAACCACTGCAACTCCTATGATGAGGATTGTTAGTAATATTAACTTTTTAAACATACAAAAACCTTTGTTGAATAATTGAATTTATTAAATGATGTTAGATAAGTTAAATTATTGAAACAATTACAAAATTGAACTATTAAATTTTGAAGTATCGAAGACTTTAACCTGATTTAGGAGTTCCCAGCATCTGATTCAGCAAGGTCTTTGTGTCATTTAGGAATTTGTCCTGGGGGATACCAGTTTTTCTAAGTGAATTTTTAAGATCTGGGCGCATATTAGGGATGTCCTCAGTTAACAATATCAATAAAACTGCAATCTCTGTTGGATCAACATGAGAGTTTACTGTTCCATCAGCCAGTCCAGTTTTTATGGATTCTAAGACCGTCACAAAAATTTCATTCTGCAGTTTTAGAACTTCACTTGCATAGGAAATATCTGCCGGCTTAAAACCAGCTGAGAAGTTTATAACCAAACTGGAATCATCCACCATCTCTTTCATCATATTATTCGTCATTATATTCTCTAAATGAAACCTTCCAGACTTGAAGTAGTTGTAAAGTTCCAGGTAATCTGGGTAAGTTTGAGAGAATCTGAAATAGGTGTCCATAAATGCGTGGAGTTTTTCAATGCCTGTTTTAAATTTTTTAACTTCCTTCTGGATCATTGAACTCATTATACCATACCACGGAGCACAACTGCAAAAAAAAAGTGCCACCTTGTTGTCGAAGTACAGATAAAGGGTTGCCTTACTCAATTCAACATCCTCTGCAATATCATTCATTGAAACCTCATCATAACCCTTTTTAAAAAAAAGTTTCTCAGCAGAGTCCATTATATCCCTTCGACGCTGCTCTTTCTCCCGTTCCCTCCGGCTTATATTAGACATGAAGATCCACCTATCTATTTCATCAATGCTTATGTTTTGGTTGGTTTTAATGGATATAGTTTGGTTTTAAAGCCATTTATAATTTCATTTCATGAGATAATATGAAAATAATAAACTGATTATTTGGAATAATAAAATTTAGTAAGTAGAAACTAGAGACCATTAAAATAGGGATAGTGAATTTACACAAGCGAGGGATCCATCATGTTCCTAGAATCAATCATTCTAATCATCCTCCTTTTTATCTTTCTACCTGTTTGGATACTCTGGACATTTTTCATAGGCGCTGGGTGGCAGCCAACGTCTAGGAGAGTGGTTAAGAAGATGCTGGATTTGGCGGAACTTGAGCCTGAGGATATTCTCTACGATCTGGGCTCTGGAGATGGAAGAATTCTTAAAGAAGCATGCAAAAGCTATGGAGCATATTCTGTGGGCCTGGAAGCAGACCCTCTGCGTGTACTGTGGTCACGTTTAAATTTGAGATTTTCTGGACTGTCCGATATGTCCCATGTGACCTGGGGAAACTTTTTCAACTATCATATCGGTGATGCAAGTGTTGTGACCATATTCCTCTGGAGAGAAACAAATGAACGATTGAAAGCAAAGTTTCAGGAGGAGCTTAAACCAGGGACCAGAATAGTTTCATACTACTGGAAAATTGAAGGATGGAAACCCCAAAACATAGATAAAAAGGAGAAGATATACCTCTACGTTGTTTGCTGAAAAGACTTAAGATGTGGTACTATGAAAGAAGCCTATGAAACATCATTTAACAAGATATGTCCCTCATGTGGAGTTGGAAATCCCCGTGATGCCTCAAACTGCATTGTATGTGACAGAGACCTCAGTGAAACAGTTTTATTCCTGGAAGATTCCTTCTTTGACCTGGAACTAACGCAGGATGAACTGGTTGAGTACAGGAAGAACTTCTACAGAACCCGGAGAACCGGTAAGGTCGTGAGGTACACTTTGAAGGATATGGAGGAGGTTAAATTTGGACATCCTGTTAAACGATTCATATTTAAATACCATGGTGAGCGTGTTGTTCTACCCCTTGAGGAGGTTAACTACGAAAGATTGAAGGAAACACTTGAATCATTAGGGATCAAATTTAGGAACGTTGAATGAACTTTGAATGATCATTAAAAAAAACTCTAGAAAATGAGATTGGAGGGTTTGTTATGAAATTGGAACCCATTGGAGTGGTGATATCCCCCTACAAAGATAGAGAAGATGCACCGCGCCAGGGAAGGGAATCTGAAGTTGTAAGCAAGATAATAATTTTTGAGGATTACAAGGAGGGTATGGAAGGCCTTGAAGATCGTTCACATCTCATCGTGTTATACTGGGCGAATCGTGCCGATAGAAATATTTTAAAGGTTGTTCCTCCAAGTAAGACTCAAAAAAGAGGAGTTTTTGCAACCAGATCTCCTTCAAGGCCCAATCCAATCTCAATGTGCATCGTTGACCTTCTAGAGATAAATGGAAAAATCCTCAGGGTTAAGGGTCTTGATGCCCTTGATGGCTCACCTGTTCTGGATATAAAACCATATTCACCCGGAATAGATTCCATCTAAATTTATTATTGAATACCCCTTTTTTTATTAATGATTGACTGGATTCAGATATAATGTATCCCCTGTTATTACCATACCCATTTAAAAAAAACTTTTTTTCCATAATAAAGCTAGTATCCAGTGAAATTGATAAAATACTTTAGATAGATGGATCTAAAGTGGAATTATTATAAGTTAAATCAGTGCTTTAAAATCAGTTTTTTCAGTGAATCATCCTGAGGTTAGACAATGGAACTCCAGTACACAACATACACAGCTCTTCTGCTTTTCACAACATGCTTAAACATTTTTCTGGCATGGAACATCTGGAAGAGACAGAGGATCAGCGGCAGCATCTACCTATTTTTCATCATCCTGGCTGCTGCACTCTGGTCGTTTACAGGTGCACTGGAACTTGCTTCAACAACCATTGCAACCAAGATACTCTGGGGAAAAATTTCATACATTGCAATTACAACTGTAGCTCCATTATGGTTCCTGTTCACAGTAACCTACAGTAAAAACCAATTTAAAGTCAAAAAGCAACAGACGATCCTGCTTCTTATAATTCCTACTTTAACCACGTTACTGGCATTCACCAATGAAATGCACGGCCTTGTATGGTCAGGTTTTAGTTATTTAGAAACTTCAGCAGGTTTAATAATCCTCTACAAACATGGAATTGCTGCAATTATCTCAGCGATTTATTCCTACGCCCTCATGATCATGGGGCTCATTGTGATAGGTCAAAACCTTTTCCGTGAACCTTCAATATACAAACAAAGAGGTTTTCTAATGGTTCTGGCTGCATTAATACCCCTTTTAAGTAATTTAATTTACGCTTTAGGTGTGAGCCCATTTTACTTCGATCCCACCCCCCTTGCACTTACAATAACCGGAATACTTGTGTTCTGGAGTTTGTTCCACTACAAACTATTCGATCTGGTTCCACCGGCCTACGAAACCCTGTTCTCCAACATGAAAAGTGGTGTTATGGTTCTGGATCTCAACGAAAGGATCGTTGATGTGAATGATTCAGTCAAAAACATTATTGGACTGGGTTCATCTTCAGTGGGTGAAAAGGTGGAAGATGAACTGGATATGTGGAGTGAAATACATCCCATTGAAGGGCAAAACGATGCTAAAATGGAACTGAAACTTGAAAATAATCCTGAAAACCGTTTTTTGGAGATCTGCTACAACCGGATATACACTGAAGGAATTCCTTCAGGCTGGCTCTACATCTTCGAGGACATAAGTGACCGAAAAATTGCTGAAAAAGAGTTAAAAGAGTCTGAAACCCGTTACAGAACCATATTTGAGAACACAGGAACTGCCATGATCATGATTGAGTCCAATGGAATGATATCCCTTACAAACGCAGAGTTCCTAGAACTGACAGGGTTCAGAAGGGAAGATGTTGAAGGCAAGATGCAGCTTGTGGATTTCGTTTCAGAGGAAGAGAGAAATACTTTAATGGATTACCATCATCTGAGACGTTCTGAAAGGGGTGTGGCCCCAAGAAACTATGAGTTTTCATTCAAAGATGCTGATGGAAAAATTAAACATGTTTTAGCAACAGTTTCAATTATAAACAACACCGATAAAAGTATTGCATCATTTATGGATTTTACTGAGCTTAAGGAAACTGAAATGGCCCTTAAGGAGTCTGAAAGAAAGTACAGAGAATTTGCAGATATGTTACCCCAAACCGTTTTTGAGACAGATGAACACGGCAACGTCACATTCTTCAATGATCATGCCTTTAAAATGTTTGGTTATTCTCAAAAAGACCTGGAAGATGGTTTGAACATCCTTGAAGTAATAGATGAAAATGAAAGACAACGTTCCCTGGATAAATTTGATAAAATTTCCCAGGGGGATCTCTCAGGTGATGAGTACAATGCAAAGCATGCAGACGGCAACAACTTTCCAATCATTCTATATTCAACCCCCAAATGCCATGACAGAAAAAATCAAGGATTCAGAGGCATCATAGTGGACATATCTGATATCAAGGATGTTGAGAATGAACTGACCAAATCCCTCCATGAGAAGGAGGTACTCCTACAGGAATTACATCACAGGGTTAAAAACAACATGCAAATAATTTCAAGCCTTCTTTCACTCCAGGCAGCTTACACCGAAAGTCATGAAGTTAAAACTGTGTTAAGGGACAGTCAAAACAGGGTACAGACCATGGCCATAATCCATGAGAATCTCTACAGTATCGATGACTTCAGCAGACTTGAAGTATCAGATTACCTTGAGAGTATGGTGCAGAGTATTGTAAGTTCTTACTCCCCGGAACCTGAAGGTATAGAACTTGAAATGTCCCTTGAGAAGGTTTACCTGAATCTTGAGACAGCCCTGCCCCTGGGGCTTCTTGTTAATGAGATGGTTTCAAATTCCATGGAACATGCATTCCCAAGATCAGGTGGAAAGATAACCCTGAATTTGAGATCCCATGGCGAAAGGTATGTACTGAAGGTTAAAGACAATGGAGTGGGTCTTCCAGAAGATTTTGATCCACTCAAAACGGATTCACTCGGACTTCAGCTTATAAACAACCTTGTAAAACAGATTGAAGGTTCACTGGAGGTTAAAAGTGAAGATGGTGCAGAGTTCACAGTGAGATTCCGTGAAATCAAGTATAAAGAGAGAATGACCCCCATAAAAACAGTTCCTGCGTAATTAGTTTATTTTTAATGAATTTTAAACTTTGAATTTGGGCCAGTAAAATCAGTTGCAAAACATGAGTCTAGCCTGGAATCATGAAAAAATTCTACCTTAATTTTTAAAGATCTATATTATAGTTTAGTAAAATAGGATTTAAAAAAAGGTTTAAAAAAGTTTAAGAATTAAATTCAGGTAAAATTTTAAAATTAGATCCGATAAGATTAAGATGCTCCTGCCGGGATTCGAACCCGAGTCCCCAGCTCGAGAGGCTGGAATGATTGGCCGGACTACACTACAGGAGCTTTTGAATATATTCTATGAATAAAAATTGATAACAACATTTCCAGTTAATCTATGACATTATTCTGCCCACTGGAAAATGTGAACATTAAAGTGTACCTTCATCATCACATATAAATGTTTCTCCATAACAGGGATGAAAGTGGAACGTGTTGACTAAGTGAGATCCTGAAATTTCTCACAAATTGAACCTACCTCAATCATTCCCATGATCTTCTCCAATCATATCCATCATCCTCTGAAGTAGGAAGAGTGTTCCCCTTTTATCAAGGGGTTTGTTGTCGTTACCACACTTTGGAGAGTATATACATGCTGGACATCCCACCTCACATCTGCAGTCCCTCACAAGTTCAAAGGTCCTGGTGAGTATCTCCCCGAAGAGCTCTGATGCCTTCTCTGCAAGCCCCATACCTCCCTCAAAAGCATCGTAGATAAATATTGTGGCCATTCCTGTGCCTGGATGTTTGGGTGTGGACAGTCCACCCATATCAAACCTGTCGCACATTATGTTGAAGGGTATCATGGATATCAGGGCATGTTCCACACCGTGTATACCTCCCTCAAAAACCTCCTTACCCTCAACAGCCTTTTCAAGCTCATCCCTAACATCATCTGATACTGTGAACCAAAGGCCTTTTGTTTTGAATTTTAAAGGGGGAAGATCCAGTGGTTTGGTTGCATGTACCTTGTCGTAGCTCATGATCTTGTACTTGTGGTAGTACTCACTGACTTCCAGATCACCGAAGAAAATTGAGAAATCGCCCATATCCTTCCTGATGCCTTCTCCAATAATTTCCACATCTATATCCCTCACAACCTGTGTATGATGGGCAACATCCCTCTTAACAACGTTTATAACACGTTTTTCAAGGTTGAAGCTCTGGACAAGATAGGTTTCTCCCCTGTTTATAAGCACTGCCCCCTCATGAGCCTCTCTGTAGGCCTGTTCCCTGTCTAAAACTTCAAGCAGTCTTCCTGCAAACATGACCCGAAACATGTCCGATGAAATACTGTCGAGGCTCACACTGAAGGCAGCCACCTTATCCCCTGCATAAACGAATCCCTCACCATCCCTTTTCACCAAACCATTTTCCTGAAGTTTTTCAATATGGGCCTCAGAACCCTCTCCAAAGATTTCATCCCAGTTTTCATTGTTTTTAAGGGGAATTTCAGCTGAAGCACACATCAGATGCCCTGAAACTATTTTTGGATTGTGAAGATCTATTATGGCGTGTTCGTGGGGTTTGTCGAATATGGATTCTGGGTGTTTCATTAGGTACTGGTCAAGGGGGTTTTCAAATGCAACCAGCACAACAAGGGATTCATCAATTCCACGTCCTGCTCTTCCTGCCTGCTGCCACGTGGACATTATGGTTCCTGGAAATCCAGATATTATGACACCATCAAGGGATCCTATATTTATACCAAGTTCAAGGGCGTTGGTTGTTGTAACACCCTTCAAAATGCCATTTTTAAGGCCCAATTCAATTCTTCTCCTCTCCTTTGCAAGGTAACCTGCCCTGTAGGAGGTGATCTTTCCGGTGAGATCCGGGCGTATCTCCTCCATCTCATTCTTGGACCATAACGCTATGAGCTCTGCCATCTTCCTTGATACGGTGAAACAGAGTGTTTGAAGATCGTTGAGAACAAAAAGTAGAAGTAAATTCTTGGTTTCCTGATGGGAGGATGTTTTGCTTTTTCCCTTGAAGTAGGGATTGTAGAGTACGAAGTGTTTTTTACCGCAGGGCGATCCATCCTCAGATACCAGTTTGAAACTCTTTCCAGTTAATTTGCTGCTGAATTCCTCAGGGTTGGCCAGTGTTGCAGACGAGAGCACGAACTGTGGATCTGATCCATAGAAATTACATATCCTGCGAAGCCTCCTTATTAGGAATGCCACGTTGGAACCGAAAACTCCCCTGTACTGGTGTGCCTCATCGATTACAACATATTTAAGGTTTTTGAAGAATTTCTCCCACTGAAAATGCCATGAAAGTACAAGATGGAGTTCGTAGGGATTGGTAAGCACTATTCTGGAGTTATCTCTTATCCACGGCTTTTTACTTCGATCCGTATCTCCATCGTAGATCGCTGGATTTATAGGTATTTTGAACTCTTTTTCAAGTTCCTGAAGAGTTTTTAGCTGATCATTTGCAAGGGCCTTGGCAGGGTAGATGTAAAGAGCTGTTGCATCTTCATCTTCATTTAAAGTTTCAAAAACAGGCATGTTAAAGGCTAAAGTCTTTCCAGAGGCTGTTGGAGTGGTTATTATAACATTTTCTCCAACCCTCAGGAGTTCCAGTGTTCTGCACTGGTGCCTGTAAAGTTTTATACCCCTTGTTTTGAGGTAGCCCATTATGTTTTGGGGAAGACCTTCTACATCATCATAACGAGCTTCCTGGGGAGGTAGAACTTCTATGTGCTCCACCCTGTTGTGGTAGCGGATATCTGACTTCAACCTGCGAAGAACCCTACCCACCATCTCACTGTTACCCATAACTGTACACTCCCCAAAAAACCTGTTTAAATGTATAATTTGTCCAATTGTATAATTGTCTAACTCTATAAAATCAAAAAAATGATCCATCTTTGTTGAAATCTGTTAGGTTGAAATTATGTATCCATCTGTATTCAGATAGTGTAATCCTAAACATTCCATGAACACTTTCATTTTATGTATACAGTTATTTAAAACTTTAAATGGAAGAATAAATAATAATTTTATTGAAAAATAGGATAATAATTTAGAGAGTACAGGAAATTAAATACCCGCAGCTTTTTGGGATGAAATGATTAAAAAAAGTGATTAAAGATTTATAAATTAGGAAATGGTGATTGAATGGATTTAAATATGGTGGACAGGTTCAGAGGCGCAGTTATTGGACTTGCAGTTGGGGACTGCATGGGCGTTCCCCTTGAATTCAAAGCCCCAGGTACATTTGAACCAGTGACTGATATGGTTGGTGGCGGTTGTTTTGGATTGAAACCTGGAGAATGGACCGATGACACATCCCTTGCCCTGTGTCTTGCAGAAAGCCTTGCAGTTTCAGGGGGATTTGATCCTGTGGATCAGATGACACGCTACAACCGCTGGTACAGTGAGGGGCATTTGAGTGTGACTGGAGAATGCTTCGACATTGGAAACACAACAAAATACGCTCTCCACAGCTTTGAAAGAACTGGTGAAGCCTACAGCGGACCATCTAATGAGAGATCTGCAGGTAACGGATCCATAATGAGACTTGCACCTGTTCCAATCTTCTTCAGTTGGGATCCATACCTTGCAGTTGAGAGATCCGGTGACAGTTCAAGAACAACCCATGGAAATCAACTGGCTGTGGATGCATGCCGTTACATGGGCGGAATTATATACGGAGCTCTCAACGGAGCAGCGAAGGATGAAATTCTATCGGAAGGTTACAGTCCCATTCCATGTTACTGGGATGACAATCCACTGGTAGATGAGATTGCAGAGGTTGCAGCTGGTTCATTCAAGGTGAAGAACCCTCCGGGGATAAAAGGCAGCGGATACGTTGTCAGTTCGCTTGAATCTGCACTCTGGGCATTTGTAAAAAGCAGTAGCTTTGAGGAGGGCTGTTTGATGGCTGTGAATCTTGGTGATGATGCAGATACTACAGGTGCAGTGTACGGCCAGATTGCAGGAGCCTACTACGGTGAATCGGGAATACCCAAAAGATGGGTTGGTGGACTTGCACAGTTTGAAACCATCAACTGCATCCTTGAGAAACTGATGGAAGCATCAGAATCTCATCCATTAAATTGAAATGGTCCTCAACCAAAAGGAAATAAAATCTACAACCCTTGGCTTTGTGGAGGCTTCTTAAGGCATATGCAATGATCTTTGATAAATGTGATCATCAAAGAACTCCATGCCCCCGCGAAGTCAATTTTAAAGGTTTTAACCTTAATTTAGTCTTAATTTTTTTAAAAATTTTAATTACCTTTTTTTCTCATTTTAAAAAAAAATATTTCAAATTATTGAAATTGTCAAATTAGTAAAAAAATCAATGAAAAAGGATGGAGGGTAACTCTAAAAAATAGATAAAAAAAATAGAACATTGCATATAAGGATTTTTTCATGATGTTTGAGTTTTTTCACGATGGTTTGAGCATCAGCTTCATGACACTTGCTTTGGAATTCTTGCCAGGCTGTGACATGCCTGGAATTGGCAGTGATGATGTGAGAAATTCCTTGTTGACCCTGTCTGTCAGTTCCTTGAATATCATCTTGTAGGCTGTGCAGTGGGGATCCACCCCCTCTATCTCCCCATCACGGTTCAGGGCGTTGTATGGACATCCTCCCCTGCAAAATTTGATGTACTTACAGTCTGAGCATTCCTCATCAACGTAGTCCTTGAATCTGTGGAGCAACTTCCATGCCTCTGACTCTGCAAGGTCTTCCATGCTTGGATGGTCCCTTACGTTGCCCATCACATAATCTGGCATTCCAACGAATCTGTAGCAGGGGTATATGCTTCCATCTGGGCCCACGGCAAATGTATCTCCCATACAGTCCACGTAGGTGCAGACAGTGCCCCTTCGCATGAACACCGCCTTGGCAAGGTGGTCGATGTTTTTAACCTCAATTTCATCTGCATGTTCCAGGTACTCATCAAGGAGGTATATCAATAATTCACCATACTCCTCTGGAGATAGTGCCCATTTTTCAGGGTCTTCAGCCCGCAGTGATGGTAGTGCGGGGTGGAGTTTCAGGTTCAAACCATTTTCAAGGAAGTAGTTGAATATCTCCTCCTTGAGTTTGATTGAATGGGACGTGAAGGTGCATATGAAGCTCACACTGAGATCGTTTGCCTTTGCGATTTCATAACCCCTCATGGTCTTTTCGTAGTAACCCTTTCCCCTCTGGAAGTCGTTCACATCTTTAGGACCGTCCAGACTGGAACCCACAGGGATGTTGTACTCACTGAAGAGCTGTGCCATCTCAGGTGTTAGAAGCCATAGGTTGCTTTGAAGTGCAAATGCAGGTTTTAAGTGGGATAAACGTTTGCTCAGAAGTGGGAGTGCTTCCCTGTAAAAATCAAATCCTGCAAGGAGAGGTTCACCTCCATGGAAGGTGAAGGTCACAGGCTCCTCCCTGAAGTTTTCAAGCCATTCAACAACTTCTTTTATTGTTTCAATACTCATAGTTTCTGATTCTTTGTCAACACCCCAGCAGTAGTTGCAGTTTGAGGGGCAGTTCATTGAGGGTATTAACATAACGTGGAATGCCATTTGAACACCGTCTTTTTATAAAATTGTTCTTAATAAGTCTTCTTTTAATATTTTGATACTTTTGAAACTGGAATATTAAAGATTCTTTAAAGATTTAACTTTTTAAAGATTTATTTTCATATTTTTTTTACAAACAATGAATTTACAGCCAATCAAGATTTTAAAAATCCTTTTTTAAATCCTTCGTTTGATAAGTTAATATCCAGTGTAACTTATTTAAACCTTGTTTAAATTTTTTTATTGAAAATTTATCATAATTATATGGGGGGATATGTTAAAATATAGGAGGACATATGATGATCCTATTTTAAACGACGTTCATGAATCTTCAGGATCCATTTTATCTTCCTTGATCATCCTTCAAACTTACCTTCAAGGTTCTAAGACGGTTGATTGCAGCTGCAATTTCAAATCTGCGGGGTCTTGCAAAGTTTGGAGGGTAACGTCCAGGATGGGCTGCAAGCACGTCCAATCCATTTTCGTTTATATCTGCCTCAAGAATATCCAAAAGCTCCCCCAGTGTTTTCTTACCGCCCATGTGCTTTTTTGAGGTATAATGGATTGCATGGGCTATTGTTCTGGTCTGACTCTCTTCAACAAGCTGCTCAACCTGGGACAGATCTACGAAGCTCCTGCCAATAACTGCCGTTGATGTACCCTTGCTGTCGAGTTTCAGCTTCTTTCCCTTGAAAGCTTTTATACTATCCGGTTTTGGACAGCGTTTTTTGAATTTAAAGGGAGATTTAATTTCTTTCATACGTTTCACAGGAAAATCATCTGCAACTCTCTTTGCCTCTTCCGTTACATCATTGGCAGTGTAGCTGTCCATCATTAGCACGTTGTCTGCTGCGTCGAAGTAATCTCCAGATCCACCCATGACCATGATGGTGGACACCCCATGATCAGTGCAGAGCTCCCTTATTCTGTCTATGAAGGGTGTTATGGGTTCATTTTCCTTTGAAACCAGTTGCTGCATTCTCTGGTCGCGTATCATGAAGTTGGTGGCTGATGTGTCCTCATCAAAGAGCAGGACCTTTGATCCAGCTTCCATTGCCTCGATTATGTTGGCTGCCTGGGATGTGGATCCCGACGCATTTTCCGTTGAAAATTCAGATGTGTCCATGATTCCTGGTGGTTCATGTATGAACGAACTGATATCCACTCTTTCAATGTTTCTTGAATCCTCTGCCCGTATTTTGACTGCTGAATCATCTGTAACAACGAACTGACGTCCGTCACATGGGACGTGGTTGTAAACCCCTCTCTCAAGGGCGTTGAGCAGTGTTGATTTGCCGTGGTAGCCTCCACCAACAACCAGGGTTACACCCTTTCTGATCCCCATACCTGTGATAGGACCATGATTGAGTGTTTCGATGGTTACACTCATTGAATCTGGGGATTTGAATGCAACTGCATCTTTCAGAGGACGCTGGGAAACTCCACTCTCCCTTGGAAGTATGGATCCGTCTGCGATGAATGCAACAAGTTCCATACTTGAAAGTTCACTCCTTATGTGCTCTGCATCCTCGTAGGTCTCAACGTGTTCCTTAACATCAACACTTTGAAGGTTGCTGTAGAAACAGGACGATTCTACCAGAACTGGAAGTATATCACGAAACATGGTGGTGGCTGCCTTTCCCATGACCCTTCTGCCGTGTGCTGGAAGTCCCACCTGAAATCTGAGCTCCACATTCCCTTCATGGATGTTGACACACGTCCTTTCAAGAACTTCTTGACCTCCACTGTCGATGCGGAAGGTTCCACTGTGACCACTACCTCCAACTCCTTTAACATTTTTATTTATTGAACTTTTAAAGGCACGTGCTATGTAATCTTCAAGCGCAGTTATTCTCTGACTGTTTTTAAGAAGTTCAGATGGAAATGCGGCGTTTTTGCTTGAAACCTCCACCCTTAAAAGGGACGGGCCTGCAAAGGGGTCGCGCTGAATATGATCCACATGTAATGTGAAGGTTTCAAAATCATAGCTGCCCTTTATGTCATTGTATGCCTTGTATCCTCGTCCATCTATTCTTTTAAGTGTTTGGAAAAGTTTTTCCTTCCTTTGCATATGATTTTCTCCCAATTTCCCTTTGATACGTATGAAATATTTTAAAACCCTCTTAAAAAAGGTTAATTTATATTTATATCTTCTTTTTTTAATTGATTTGTTATAATAAATTGATCTAAAAAAAATTTTAAAATTAATTGAAAAACTAAAATTAATTGAAAAAATTAATTGAATTGAAGGATCGTGGTAATAATGATTGAAGATCACTTTTTTCTGGCCATTATCACAAATCCGCTGGCTTTATTTCCATGATAGGTTGTGAAAACTGTTTCTTTAAACATTTCAACAGTGAATCTCGGCTTGATAAGTTTCATCAGCTCTTCTTGGGTGTAGTGGTGGGCCCTGAAGATTTCAGGGCTTTCAGGACTGCCATCTCCCGTTACAATGAATGTTCCCATTTCACCCGTCTTTTTAAAATCCTTCAAGTATCTTGCCCTGTAAATGGGATTATCCCAACTCTGCCCGAAATCTGCAAGGTAAAGAATTCCATCTTCCCTTAAAACTCTTCTGGCTTCATCCAGAACCATTTCCCTGTGTTCTGGATCAACCAGGGCCGTCATGAAAGCCTGTATCAAACATACATCAAATGATCCATCTGGATAGGGTAGATCCCGTGCATTTGCAACGTCAAAACTCACCCTGTTTTTGTAGATGGAATTAAATCTCGTTGAAGCTTTTCTGGCATTTTCCACAGCCTCCTGATTGATATCAAAACCAACAACATCATATCCACATTCCTGTAACTTAAAAGCCATCCTTCCCCATCCACATGCAAAATCAAGAACTTTAGAACCCTTTGGAACCATCTTACAGAATGATTCGTCCAGTTGGACTGTGGAAGGAGTTTCCCTTCCCTTGAATTTTTTCCACCATGCTTCAGAATCCATATTATACAATTGATCATGGTTATAGAAATGATTAATGGAACATGATTCCAAACCTTAAAAAATTATTCAATCGTGTGTTATGATTCAAAATATCTTCAAAGTCCAAATGCTGATTTAAATCCCATCAAAACATCCTTTATTGAAGTTAAAAGGGGATTTTTGATGTTGGAGGGATCGTTCAATCGTTCAAGTCTGTCTATCCTGAAGTAGAGTGGGGGATGAGTGTCAAATCGCAGCCAGCTTGGAATTCTACTTGAGGGTTTTCTCTCATAGGCCAAACGTGCGTAACCAATCTTACGAAGGGATTCTGCAAGAACCTCAGGTTGACCTATTTTCATTGCAGAGACAAGGTCCGCACGGGCTTCAAAGAACTTGGCAACAAAATATATTGACCATATCACAAGGAAAAGGTAAAGAAATGGTGATAAAACCACAACAGGGAACAGAACCGTCAGGCGGAGGATGAATTCCCCTATTATGATTCCAAAGAGTATTAATGGGTCTCTGCCCTGAAGATGGCCTAGTTCATGGCCAATAACACTGAGTATTTCATCCTCTTCAAGGTGCACGAGTAAACCCGTTGTTATGAGCACCACACCCCTCTTGGGACTTGGACCCGTTGCCGCAGCATTGGGGATCATGTTGTTTGAGATGACGATGGCGGGCATGGGAAGTCCAAATCTGTCAACTGCGGTCTTGACTATGCTGTAAACATCCACAACTTTGCTTGATTTGTGAAGGGGGTTGCATTTCATGCCGTAACTTTCAAACACCTCCTCTCCCAGTTCACAGGTGGGTTCCATTCCAAGGGCAATGGATCTCTTGTAGATCTCACTTTTCATGTTCATGATCATCTTTTTGGTGAATTTTTCCTGGAATTCACCAAATTCTCCATTTGAAAGGTTGTACTGGACTATGTGAACGTATGGATTCTCTTTGGTGATCTTCCAGTGACCTGTTCGCTTGAATATCTTGTCAGAGAGAAGAACTATGCAGAACTGTATGAAGATAAATGCAAAAACCCCATAAACACCAAACAAAAGGAATAAAATTACCATGATTGAAAAAAAGAGGATGTAAATTAGGAGCATGTTGCTTGTGAGCATCCTGATTGAAAGTCGCCTTCTGAGGGTTGGAGGTTCCTCTGGAATGATATCCTCACCTTCAACCCATGAGAAGTACAGAGTGGATCTCGTCACCTGCTCCTCGTAGATCTTAACCACAAGAAGAAGATCCTCCCTCACCTCATCCAGAACAGTTTCAGGTGTGTTGGGAGATCCTTCAACCTCAATCTGGATGGGACTGGAGGATTTTAGGAAAAAATTGGCAGCCCAAAATCCTTTGCCATCTGTTGCCGTGAAAAAGAGCCCTTGTTTTGTTTGCCGGATGTTTCTGAAGTTTTCAGGCTGCTGGCGCAGGTAGTAGGATCTTATAAAATGCAAAATCTTATCAATGTAAACCGGTGATATTTCGACATCCAGGGAGTAGGACCTGTTTTCAGACATTTATTAACCTCTAATTAACAATTAAAGATCCTGATGTTAATAATAATATTTTATGGCATTTGTAGTACTTATTTCATAATTTCAAGGGTTTTAAGTCCATAAATATTTAATTTTGGTTCACCCTTCAATTTCAATGCTCCAATTTTTATCAATTATTATTCTGGAAAATAAGGGTATTATAAGTTTCTCAACACACTGAACTTTTGAATTTAAAGATGGATTACTCTTTAAAATAATGTAAATCGCTTAAAAAATGCATATTTGTCCTAATTATATTTTAAAAGTAGATTAAAAATAATTGTGTGATTAAAAACGAGTTATGAACTATTTAAGAATTAAAATATGATCTTTAGTTGAAATATGAGTTTTAAGTATAAAATTAAAATATTCAAGTTATACAAACCTTGGATACTACGAACCCAAATAAAAGGGAGAGTTGTATAGGTATAAAACCTACAAACTCCTCTTATTTGACTGTGCTTTCACAAACTGATTTTTTTTAAGGGGGTAAAATCTTCAAAATGATCTGCACAGTTTGTAGTTACTGTTTGCTGTTTAACTGCTTGCTATCACTGTCATTCCTGGCTTGCTTGAAGTGGCATAGAACAGGGTGTTGTATCCGTAGCTACTGTATGGAACATCGTACCATCCACTGCTGCCGTAGAGCTGAACTGATCTGTGTCTGGATGAGTAAGATGTTGAGTACTGAACTATCCTTGAGGTTATACCTGCAGCTGAAAGTTTGCTGTAGAGGTAAGCACTCATTGCCCAGCAGTCTCCACTTCCACTGCTCACCATTCCAGATGCTGTACTTGCTGAATGACTGTAGCCGTAGTTTGCACCGCTTGCAAGGATCTCAGATAGTGTGGATCCTGAGCTGGAACTTGTACTTGTGGTTTTGGTTGTAGTTTTGGTTGAAGTCTTTGTACTTGTTGTACTGGATGTGCTAGTTGTACTTGTGGTACTTGCTGATACATCACTGCCTTCTGAGTCATATGTTGGATCTGAAGAGCTGTCTGTGGAACTGTCTGAATCACTTGATGTTGAATCACTGGAACTTGTTGTTGAACTTGTGGAGTCTGTTGAACTTCCTGTGGAACTTGTTGAGGTTCCGGATGTTACTGTGAATGGATTCTTTCCTGTGAGTTGAGTCATTGCACCTACTGTTTCGTTGGCAACCCATCCATCAACTGTTATGTTTGAGTCTGTCTGGAAGTATTTAACAGCCAATTTAGTGTATGGACCAAAGGATCCATCGATTTTTCCTGTGTAGTAGCCCTGATTTTGGAGCCATTTCTGTAGTGTTACAACCTGATCTCCAGTTGCACCTATTTCCAAGCCATTGTCGGTAACCGCGTTTGTTCCGACTGTATTTTGATCTGTACTTTGAGTTACATTGGTATTTTGGGTTTCAGCTGCCCCTGCAAATGGCAGGACAGTGAACATCACACACAATGCAAAAATTGTTGCATATGTGGTTTTTCGCTTAATTTTATCGCCTCCGTGTCCAGATTGTTGAAAAGAACAACAATCGCCTCCGGACAAACACATGTTCACTTCAACATCATATATAAATATTACGGTTTATTTTTAAGAAATAGGCACGTTTAGAAACTATTTAAGCAAAAAAAGCAAGTTAAAAGCTTTTCCTTCAAGCTAAAATTCGATCTTAACAATTCATGCCCCATTTAATGATTGGGGAACAAAATATGACCCTATCTAAAAAATAAAAACAATTCAGGACACTTGTAACAAAATAAGGGCATGACAACGGATTTATAAATGGGATACGTACCGTAAATTCAAAAAAATGAGGATTGGGGGCAATTAAAAAAGAAATAAAAGGGATTTTTGCTATTAGAATTAAATCAAATGGATTAAAAGATTTTAAGCATAAAATTCATTTTTTATGAAAAAAAAGTCATTTAAGATGACGAATTTAAGGAATCATCCATAAAAAATGGCCCTTTTTATTACCTTAGAAAGGAGCATTA
The DNA here is from genome assembly GCF_900095295.1 of Methanobacterium congolense. NCBI lineage: Archaea > Methanobacteriati > Methanobacteriota > Methanobacteria > Methanobacteriales > Methanobacteriaceae > Methanobacterium > Methanobacterium congolense. Next base: position 824,049 of record NZ_LT607756.1, on the reverse strand, counting down.
ATAACAGTTCAATGTGGTGAGACCGGTATCCAAGCAGAGAATTTTAGATGAAATCAGATTCCAGTGGAATGGATCCCTACTCACAGGGCATCAATCACCTATCTCCTTTATTATCGCCTGGTGCATTCTCCTTATAAACTCCATTCGATCCTCGTACTTAAGAACATCCAGGTAACTCTGGGCAACAAGGTTGAATGCAAATGGTGAGGGTATTCTGGTGTTTATCTGTTTTATGTTCATTCTACCATCTTCTATGATTTCAAGAACCTTTTTCGCATTTTTAACATCCATGAAGTCCTCCATGACCTCACGTCTGGCTTCCTTGAGGATTGAGAAGTTTTCATCAAGATCCTTAACGAACTTCAGGAGTATCTTACCCTTCACCTGTTGGCGTGAAACACTCTTCTCATGGCCCTTGTACCTGCGCAGTATCATGAGGGATCTGCCTGCACAGTGCCTGAATCTCCCTGCCAGGGTTTCTGTTTTATCTATGGCCTTGACAAGGATGTCTTCGATGTTTTCAGAGCTGAGTTCTTTGAAGGCATCCAGGCCACCAATCTTACCCTCAGAGCTCAAATAAAATCCATTGTCTGAAACAGATATCATAACATCCCTTTTATATTTCCGTGCGATGATGTAAGCCACGGCCCTTGAAAGGGCGTCGTTCACTCTTCTTCCAAATAGGGAATGGAAGACCATGAACTTCCTGCCACCGAATCCTGTGTAGAACTCCACGAGAAGGGTTCTGGCACTTGGGATCACGGCATAGAGGTACTGCTCCCTGAAGTAGCTGTAGATGGAGTTTGCAGCGTTGTAATCCACGTAGAGGTACTCGTGTATGAAGTCTATGATCTCCTCCCTGGATTTTCCTGCCTGGAACTTCACCTCCATCATGGCCCTGAAGTTCTGTATGGACATTGCAAGGTCGAATGCAAGGGGCAACTGTTCAGAGAACCATGAGGGAATGGTTGGAGGTCCAGATGAAGGTGTTACGTTAACAGTCATTCCACGTGCGTAGTTGAATCTGTATATGTTCCCTCCAAGAACGAAAGTGTCTCCCTTTCGGAGTTTTTCCATGAAGTCCTCCTCTATGTGTCCCACAACCTCTCCGCTGCATTTGACCCTTGCAGAGGATCTGTCTGGTATTGTACCGATGTTGGTTGAGTAAAGCATTCTTGCAAGTTTTCCACGTTTGCCCAGCATTTTGGTGTCCCAGTCAACCCAGATCTTGGCGTAAACGTACCTCTCCTCAAGGCTCGTGTACTCCCCTGCAAGGTAGCTCAGCACACTGTAAAAATCATTCTCTGAAAGGTTGCGGTAGGGATAACTGCCCTTTATGAGGTTGTAGGCCTCTTCAATGCCCCACTTCTTTTCTATGGCCATGCCGTAGATCTGCTGGGACAGTACATCGAGGCAGTTTGAGGGGATGTGTATCTCATCGATCCTTCCCTCAACTGCATTCTTAAGTATCAGTGCACACTCAACAAGGTCATCCCTTTCAACAACGATTATCCTGCCCTTGGATTTATCATGAAGCCTGTGTCCGCTTCTCCCTATACGTTGAAGTGCACGTGAAACAGATTTTGGGGAACTCACAAGGATAACGAGGTCAATGAAACCAATATCTATGCCCAGTTCAAGGGATGTTGAGGATACAACAACCTTGAGCTCACCATCCTTGAGTTTGTTCTCAGCTTCAAGCCGCAGCTCCTTGGAGAGGGATGAATGATGAGCCATTATGTTACTTGAACTGTACTTATCTGGGAACTTCTTTTTAAGGTTGAAAACAACACTTTCAGTTCCGCTACGGGTGTTGGTGAATATAAGGGTTGTTTTGTGGGAGCTTATAAGCTCGTCGAGAAGGTTGTAGAGTGACCCGTTTATCACCTCTGGATCCTCCTCCACTATGTCCTCAACTGGGCTTAAAACCTTCATATCAAGCTGTTTAAGGTAGTTAACATCAACAACCTTGCAGTTTCGAACCGCACCGTACGCGTAGCCAACAAGAAAGGCTGCAACCTTCTCAAGTGGATGCACAGTTGCACTGAGCCCAATACGTGCAAAGTTTCCTGCAAGGTTCTGAAGCCTTTCAAGTGTTAAACTCAGGTGTATTCCACGTTTGTTATCTGCAAGAGAATGTATTTCATCCACAACAACATATCGAACATCCTCCAGCTTTTCCCGGAACTTCGGGGCACAGAGAAGTATTGACAGGGTTTCAGGGGTTGTTATGAGAATATGGGGAGGTAACTTGAGCATTTTGGACCGTTCGTACGGGGTTGTGTCCCCTGTTCTCACAGCCTTTCTGATACCTAGCTTCTTCCCAGATATTTCCTCTATTTCACTGAGTGGTTCCTCGAGGTTCTTCTCGATGTCGTTGTCAAGGGCCTTCAAGGGTGAGATGTAGATACAGTAAACCTTATCTTCCAGTTCACCCCTATCTGCCAGGGTTGTTAGCTCACTTATAACAGAAAGGAACGCTGTCAGGGTTTTACCTGAACCTGTTGGTGATGAAACCAGAACATTCTCATGGTTGTGTATGTCCATGATCGCACGTCTCTGGGCCTCTGAAAAGGTTTTAAATTTGGATTTGAACCATTTTTTAACCCAGGGATGCAGTATGGCGTAAATTTCCTTGTCCTTGTAGGTTTTATCCTGTTTTTCTATCATTTTATCCTTTGTTTTATCCAATTAGAATTTATTAAAAGTATTGTAACTGATACGGAATTTTAAAAGTTTAAAAGTTTAAATTTGATTCAATGGATTCATGATCAATTTTTTAATAAATTTAGTTTCTTGAAGTTTTTTAAAAAATTCAGTTCCCACCAGTACACATGTTTTTTCAGTAAAACTGTTCTTTAACCCGGATTATGTCCCTTACCCTTCCAAAGTAGAGCACTTCAAAATTTTCAACTCCAAATACCTCAAAATCATTGACATCCACGGTTCTGTCCCTTAAAAATGGTGACAAGGCCTTTTCATGTAATATGTCCGATCCTTCAGTTACGAAGTTGAATGAAGGCATCACAACGAGATTTTTACCCTTAAAACTGCCTTTAAGGAAGCATTTAATCTTTTCAAGACGTTCCCCACTTTTAAGGCCTACACATGGGTGTTCATGACCTATTATGAGTGTTTCTTCACCAATATCTTCCAGATCATCTGGAACCTTGTCACCATGAAGTATAAGATAGTTTCCAATTGAAAATCTGTCGTAAACTTTCAGATTCGTTCTTTCAGCTATGAATCTGGTGAAGTTGTCGTGGTTACCCTTTATGAGCACCACTTCCTGGAAGTTGTCCTTTAGAAATCCTATGAAGTTTGATATCTCCTTCCATTCCTGATGTGTGATCCTTCCAAACTCATGTTTCAGGTCGCCGTTTATTATCACACGGTTGCAGTGGGTTTTCCTTATGATCTCCTCAAGTCTCGTCAGGATCTTCTGGTACTGAAACCTTGGAACCATTATACCCTCTGCGTTGAGGGCCTCCTCGTATCCCAGGTGAAGATCCCCTAAAATCAAAGTATCTTCAATTAAGAAGGCCAAATCTATGATTTCAGCCCCATAAATATGATTTTTATTCATTTAGCTGGTTTCTCCCTAAGATTTAGTTTCGTTAAAAGGTTAATTCTCACCAGAAGATTACTGTCCTGTTTAAAGTCCAATAGATGATTCAAAAGAAAAATACATGCAAAATCTTATTCATTCTATAAAGTTTTTTTATGAATATTCATTTTTTTTATAGAGTTTATGGAAGTTATAAAAGTTATTAAGTTATAAAGATTTCATTGTATCTTAAACTTCAAATCTATTATAAATTGTTTACATGATACTGAAAAATATTTTTTTATTGTATTATTTTTACAGGGACGGATCATAATATTTTAGTTCATGATCCAGATGTTGTTTTAGTTAAGGTAAGTCTAGAGCACGATCATGAAAATAGTATTATACTAAAAAAATCACTATTAAGTACAGGAAATGGTTTTAAAGATCAACTCAATTAACCCAATTCTTAGAGGAACATCCAATTGAATGAATTGAAATGGACATGGAAAAAGTGTAGAACATGTCCTTAAAGTAAAATGCTGGTGATTCAAATGTCAGATTCTGATAACTCAATTAACATGAAGGATATCATTGAAAAATTAAATGATGAAAACCCGGAAATCCGAATTGAAGCTGCAGAAGCCCTTGGAAACTGCGGCAAGGAAGCCCTTGATCCCTTGATCAAAACCCTCAACGATGAAAACCCAAATGTGAGGTTTCAGGCCTCTAAATCCCTTGGAAAAATAGGAAAACCCGCTGTTAAACCCCTTATCAATGCCCTGAAGGATGACACAGGAAACATCCAGAAGTACGCTGCATTCATCCTTAAGGACGTTGGAGATAGCAGTGTCGTATCTGACCTCATAGATGCCCTTAAATCTGAAGAATGGGCAGTTAGAAAGTTTTCAGCCAAATCCTTAGGTGAGATAGGTGATGAAAAGGCTGTGGAACCCCTCATAGAACTCCTTAAGGATGAGGACTGGGGAGTCAGGGTTGCTGTTACAAAGGCCCTGGGAGATTTAGGTGATGAAAGAGCCATAGACCCTATTAAAAAAGCCAGACGTGCTGCAACAGGTGACAAGGATTATAAAAAGGTTGCAAACAAATCTTTGAAGAAGATAGGTAAATGAATGGATTTATTTGAATCTAAATCCTATTCATTTTTTTTATATCCATTTTAAAAGCTGAATCAAGACATTTAATCTTATTAAAACAGTTGAATTAAACATTTAATCCTTATTTTGACCAGAACCTTCGGTAACCCTGTATATATCTTTGCGCCGGTTTTCCAGGAGTGGAAGTTGATTTCTGACATCTATGATTCGTGAGGAGTTCACTTCTGCGTAGATTATCTCTTCAGAGGCTCCAGCTTGACTCAGTACCTCCCCCCATGGATCAACAACCATGGAATGGCCATAAGCAATGTATGAGAGTTCATGGTTTCGTGCAGGGGATGCCGCTGCAAGGTAAACCTGATTATCAACCGCTCTGACCCTCATCAAAGTCTCCCAATGTGCAGGACCCGTTGTCATGTTGAAAGCCCCTGGAACCAGGATGAGTTCAACTCCTTTATCCACCATGAGCCTTGAAAGCTCTGGAAACCTTATGTCGTAGCATATTACAACCCCAATTCTACAGAGATCAGTTTCAACCACTGTTACTTTGTCTCCTGCAGTGAGGGTTTCAGATTCCCTGAAGCTTATCTCTCCGGGAACATGGATGTCGAAGAGGTGCATCTTCCTGTGAACATCCATGACCTCACCATCCCTGTTGAAGATGAAACTGGAGTTGTAGAGTTTTCCATCATCAAGTTCTGGTATGGAACCTGCAACAACGTAGACCCCGGAATTTCTGGCTGTCTCGGATATCATTTCAAGTGTTGCACTGTCTTCAGCAGATTCTGCGTACTCCCTGAATTTGCTATTGTCGTATGGACAGTTGAACATTTCAGGCAGCAGAATCAAGTCTGCATCGTTCCGGGCAGCTGATTCTATCATATCCACTGCTTTCTTCACGTTCGTTTCCTTGTTGTCCACCACGTTCATCTGGCAAACTGCGAGTTTGAAATGGTTTTTCATGGTAGTCTCCCAATCAGATTACACTGATCTGCAATATTAGGGGGTTCTGAAGACCCTGGAATTAAATTTGAATCTTTAAAATGAATCCATTAATTCTTTGGATGTAAATATTCATTTATTATATTTGAAATTTGTTGAAAATCAGCTTCTTTTAGGTTAAAAGTTGTTGAATCATCAGTACTTTCAAAGTTTAAGTCCTCAGCATGAGATTTTTTAATGTTACTTTGAATCTGCATAAGTTTAAGGTAATCATTTCTTACCACGAAGGTTGAAACTTGACACATACCCTCAGGATCGTAGTTATATTTTTCAATGAGAACCTTTGCAATATCCCTTAAATCTTTTTCAGAGGGAGATTTGCACCGGGATTCCTCATTATCAGAGTTATCTTTTAGAGTCATGGATAATAATAAGTCCCCATTATCCATATAAATGTGTCGATAAGAACAAATAAACGTTTATTCTAAGATTAAAAAGTGTAGGAATCTTCTTAAGATTTAAATGGAGAATGGAGATGTTTGGAGATACAATTGATATCTGGCTGTCATAATTGGACTATAAACTCAGATCCTTTTGGTAGATGTCCTTATGGGTAGATGTAATATTTTGTTTTGATATCCCCAATTCATAAAAATCCTCTCCCTCCCAAGGAGGCGGTATTTTGGGAGAGGGCGGTTATGGTCCATGTAAATCTACACGACTATCATAAATTCCTCCCGATGATATATAAAATTTTTTTCCAAATTCCCTCCATTTTTTAACCTAATCTCAAAATAAGAATAATTAAAACATTTCTCACGAGCAATGATATGGTAAGAGAAGTTGAAACTATCTACTCTACTGATATCATTTAACAACCATTTTAAAATGAGTACAGAAACATAATTTTTACAGAGTAATAACAATTAAATGAAATAAAAAAACAATTCTCCGTGGCGTGACCAGCAGCCAAATAGAGATCCTGATTTACACCAATAGATTGTACATTATACTTCAAATCCAAATTTAATCAACAATTAGGTAATAGCAGTAATATGCTTTGATTAAAATTGAATCTTAATTTTTTTTATGAGAAATATCTTATAGAACGTTGACTCAAATTATTCCTTAAGAGAAGTAAGAAAAAGTTTTATCAGCGGATTTAAAAACTTCATTCAATGTAAGTTATAATCGTCTTATAAATCAATTAGTATTCCTAGAATTAATTATGTAGTCCTAAAACTAATTAAGTAGTCCTACTTCCTTTAAGTAGAACATGTTTTAAGACTGTATGAAATTGAAGAACTTAAAAACAGATTCACAAAAAATGGAGATGAAAAGATATGTTTAAGGTAACCCTTGAGAGAAACAAATGCACATCCTGTGGAACCTGTGAAGACACCTGTCCAGAATACTTTGAATTGGCTGAAGATGCCTTTGCACACATCAAAGGTTCCAAGAAGGCAGAGGTTGAGGAGCTGGAGCTCGAAGAGGAAGACTGCTTTATGGATGCTGCAGAGAACTGTCCTGCAATGTGCATCCACATCTACAAAGATGGGAATGAAGTACTCTAAATATTTTAAACCTGATCCATTTTTATTGAAGGAGAGATGAAAGTGTTTGAGGAAGAGTTGAACACCTACAAATTGTTCATAAGCCACACCTCCAAGGAAGATGAGGAGTACACAAAATTCATCGATAAACTCAATGATTCCTACGATTTTCAGTGGGAAAATCATTCAGTTTTGGGTGAAACTTCAAAAGAAGATATCAAGAAGCAAATTGAGCCTGTTGATGTGGTTGTGATCCTGTCCGGCCTCTACTCAATGAACAGAGATACTATCCAGGTTCAAATAGACGTTGCAAGGGAACTTGAAAAACCCATGGTTGTTATCAGGCCATGGGGTATGGAGAACGTGCCGGGGAACCTTGAATCAATTGCTTCAGGGGTTGTTGGTTGGAACACACATTGTGTTGTGGACAACATACGTAAAAGTGGACCCTACGATGATTATGATGAATACGATGACTGAATATCCCTGTTTTTTTAGAGTAAAGGATAAATCAGGAAAATAGGAGGTTTAAAGGAGCATGAGCTGTTACATACGGCACATGAAGGAATTTCTGGGAGAAATTGGGATAAATCCAGGTTCAAAGGAAGAGAGAAAGGAAGTTGACCTTGCAGTTCGCAGGGCCATTGGCAGAGATGCTTCAGAAAGGTGCAACGAAGTCTGGAAGGAAGTTAAAACATGGCTTCATGATGAGGATAAAAACCGTGAACTTGCCCTTAAACTTGAAAAAGAGTTTGTTTAAACCTTTTGAAGAGCTTTGAATTCGATCTGGGTGAAAACTTTAGGTTAATCATTCCATGGAAAATCATTTATAATACACAGATGCATAGATCGTGAGTAACCATGAAAGATGAAGACATAACTATAAAAGCCTTAAAAGAGGTTTTAAACGAAAGTAACTACGTTCCAGATGATAGTATTGTCACAACTATTTTTCTAGCCTTGAAACTGAAAAAACCAGTATTAGTTGAGGGACCACCGGGTGTGGGTAAGACAGAGCTTTCCAAGGCAGTTGCAAGGGCCTTTGGAAGGGATTTTTTCAGGGTGCAATGCTATGAGGGCATAACCTTCGAACAGATCGTTGGGGAGTGGAACTACCAGAAACAGCTTTTACACCTTGAAATGTCCAAGTTAACAAAAACTGAAGGACTTGATACTGAAGACGATGTTTTCAGTGGTGATTTTTTTATTAAAAGACCACTTCTATGTGCTTTTATGAATGATAAACCTTCTGTTATACTCATAGATGAGATCGATAAAGCAGATGAAGAGGTTGAAAGTTTCCTTTTACAAGCACTGGGAGAAGGGCAGATAACAGTCAACGACCTTGGAACCTTCAACCTGCAAAACGATCTAATGGTCATAATGACATCCAACGCCCGGAGAATGCTCCTTGATGAAACCAAGGATCGATGTCTGTTCTTATACATAGATTACCCGTCCTTCGAGCGAGAGTTATCAATTGTGAACTCAAGGGTGCCTGACGCATCAACAGAACTTGTTAAAAAAGTTGTGGAAAGGATCCAGAGCATAAGAAAGCTAAATCTGGCTAAAAAACCATCTATAAGGGCTACCGTGGACTGGGTGAAAACCATACTCGCACTGGGGAGCCCTGAAGGAAATGATGAAACACTCAAAAGAACCGTTGGCGTTGTCTTAAAAAGTGAAGATGATAAAAAAAAGGTTTTGAAGGAGATATTCCACTCAAGAGAATGAATAAACCTATAAATTATATTATCTTTATTTTTATTTAAACATTCTACTCATAAATGATTGGAACATGTTTTATATGGACAAAATAGTCAAACTTTCAGGACTTTTAAGGGAAAAAGGCATTCCTGCAAGTGTAAGAAGTACACAAACAGCAACTGAAGCCTACAAAATTCTAAAAAAAGATTCTAAGGAAAATGAGAATGTACTGCGGGACGCACTTGCAGCCATCTACCTAAAGGACAAAAGACAGTTTCCAACCTTTAAAGAAACCTTTGATTCTATTTTCAGCCCTGAAGAATCAGACACAGCTAAAGAAACTGAAGAAAAAATCACGGACTCCTCCAAAAAGCGTTCCAATTCAAAAATGTTCCTGAAGGTTTATAACTACTCCTTCAAGGTGCTGGAACCTGAGAAGGGTAAGCCTGAAAAATCTGATGTGGATGGTATTGATTACATGCCACCCCTGGATGAAAATCTCCAGAATCCTTTTGATGAATCTGAACTTCTTCAAAGGGACATAACCCAACTGAATTCATTCGAACCAGAACTCCTGGATCTCTGTCAAAAGCTTGGAAGAAAGATAGCCAACAGAAGAGCTCGCAGACTCAACGAATCCCGTAACATGAGACCAGACATCCGCAGAACAATGCGTAAAAACCTCAAGTACGGTGGAACACTTATAGATCTTGTCAGGAGCAAGCCCAAGATCAAGAAGAGCGAACACATCTTCCTGAACGATATCAGTGGTTCCTGCGACTGGATAAGCAGTTGGTTCTTCTGTATGGTTTACACAGCTCAAACATCATTCCACCGTGCTAAAACCTTTGATTTCGACAATAAAACCATTGAAACAACTTCAGCCCTTGAAGAGCCCAAGTTACTTGATGCCTTCGTTAAAGTCAGGGACCTGAGACAGAAAAGCAGCATGATACACGGCACCTCAAACATGTACACTGCATTTAAAAGCTTCCAGAGTCAGGTTAATATAAACAACAAATCCTACGTCCTGATTTTAAGTGACTGCCGTGACTGGGCCGGACCAAAATCTGGTAAAAAACCCTTGAGTGCAGAAGTCCTTGAAGAAATAGCTCGAAGGGCAAAGAGAGTTGTTGTACTTAACCCAGAACCCAGAAATAAGTGGAACGTTGTTGACAGCTGTGTTTCCTACTACGAAGATGCTGGAGCAGATTTCTTCGAAGTTAGGAACCTTGTTCAGCTTGCAGATCTCGTTACGAAACTATGAAAAAGTGTCATCCAAGGTTAATTTATACAAAAACTCAGAAGAACTATTAAAATTGGATTTTAAACTGTTTAAAATCATTATTAGTTCAAAAAACTGATTTTTAGTGGGCATGGTAAAAAGTAATAATCATGAGGGCCATAAATAAAACTAAGTATTGAAGAGAATATTGGGGAGTGCCATCCATGTCACTACTTGATCAATTCTGGAACCCTTCGTTGTTGAATCTCAATACATTCATGATTTTTTCAGTTTTTAATATGAATTCAATGGGATATTGGCTCCAGAACCAGTGGTTAGACATCCTATTTGCATTATTACTTGCTTTAATACTGGGTTTAGCCGTTGAAAAAATATACAAACATTTTTCACCTGAACCCAAGATCTTGAAGAACACTTTAACACGTTTCACCATCCCCACACGGAACCATGGAGAAATAATCCTCCCAAACTCTGAAAAAATTCCAATAAGGAATGATGAAACAGTACTTGGAAGAGAAGATTTTTTAGGAGCTACATCTCCAGATGATTTGTTGTTCGTTGGTAAAGAACACTTAAAAATCATCAGAAAATTTGATAACTTTTTTATAGAAGATATGAAAACAAAAAATGGTACCAAAATAAATGGGAAAGCTCTTAAAATTCATGAAAGGCTCAAATTAAAGGATGGGGACAGAATAGTTGTTGCGAACATTCTGAATCTTAAGTACCATGAAAAAAAAATTGATCACATGAATTGAAAGGTTATTCACCTATGTATCTGACCATCTTCAAGAGATCCCGAGCATTTTTTATTTTTTCTGTAAGATCCAGTTCAACATAGGCCTTTTTACCCCTGCTGTAACTTGAGGAAACTATTAACTGTTTTTTACCAATCAACTTAATGCCATCAACAGGTGTGTGGCCCACTATCATGGCATTACAATTTACAACCTTCAAGAAACAGTCTAAATCCTTTTTGGAGTAGTCCCCATAACGGTTCCACAGTATCTGGAATAGATTGGTGTTTCCAAGGTAGCCACCCTCTGCAATGTTCACAAGGTCTTTAACACTTTTAACATCCTTAGGTGGTCCAGCATGACTTATGAACACTTTGTTTCTGGTTTTAACCGCTACTGGAAGTTTTTCCAGAAACTCTGCGTATTCATCCAGTTTTTTCCTCCACCCAGCTTTAAATTTTTCCTTGAGGAGAACTTCAAAGCTCAGGGTTTGGTTAACTCCTCCCTTGTAAATTGAAACATCTGAAATTGTTGCCCATTCATGGTTTCCAAGTAGTAAATGAAATCTTCTGAAGGTTTCACAGTGGGACTTCACATAATCCAGAAGTTCCAGGGATCTGTCGTCCTCAACACCCATGGCATGTATGAGGTCACCTGTTATTATGAAGTAATCATTATCATCCTTAAAATCTTTCCATATCTGAATAAATCTGATAAAATCATCTAAGTTACCATGTAAATCTGTTACAATAAGTGCACGACCTTTTTTAGGTAGTTCTATAAGTTTTCCATTGTACAGACCCATAATATTTATTTGTGTTTTATTAGTATTAGTATTTGTAGGAAGATATTGGAAAGTTGATCCATTCAGGGGGATCACAACATTGAAGTTTGGAGTTGAATTGAAGGATTTCATGGAAAGCTTCTTCAAAAATGGTATGAAACCTCTTTACTAAAGGTTTACATAGTTTGTATTAAATATAATGAAGATTAAGGAATTTTATAGAAGTAGGGATTTTGTGGATACCATGGATCATAATGATAAGCTTGACAGAAACTCAAAAACGATTGCTAGACTCACAATTTTGACCCTTGCCCTTCCAATGTTCATATGGTCCTTCAGTGCAGGTATTGTGACCATATCCCTCCCAACAATCTCCCAGTACCTTGACGTGGGCACAGGACTGGTTTCATGGGTTGTTGTAGCCCATCTCATCATTTTAATAAGTTTTTTATTGATATTTGGAAGACTTGGGGATTACGTAGGTTATAAAACTGTTTTTCTCTGTGGAATTATATTATTCACAGTTGGATCCTACTTCTGTGGAATATCCCTTGACATCTTCCAACTCATAGCTTCAAGGGTACTTCAGGGTGTTGGTTCGGCAATGATGCTCTCAATGACACCAGCCCTTGTATCGACCAATTTTAAGCACCATAAAAGGGGCTGGGCCTTTGGATACATCTCACTTGCAACAACCCTTGCACTCGCACTTGGATACGGTGCTGGAGGTATCATAATATCCCACCTAGGGTGGCACTGGATCTTCTTCAGCACCGTGCCCATGGGAATCTTTGCAGCTTACATGGTCCAAACTGTGCTTCCCCCGGGTGAAATAGTAAAAAATAGGCCTAAATTTGATTTAACAGGTTCAATTCTAATTTTTATTACAATTGTGAACTTCACATTAGCACTTGAACTCGGAAAAACGTTAGGATGGACATCTCTCATTATTATGGGAATGATTGCACTGTCAGTTGTACTTGCAGTGACGTTCTTTGTATGGGAATCAAGACAGACGTGTCCACTCTTCGATGTTTCACTCTTAAAAAATTTGAAGCTGACATTTTCAATAGCTGCAGCTTTTCTAATAAGCACAGTCCTTACTGGAACGATTTTTCTCATCCCATTCTTCCTGGAACTTGTTATGGGTTACAGTACAGATTTTACAGGCCTCCTAATACTTGCACCAACCCTTCTCATCTTATTTGCAAGTCCCATCTCAGGGCGTATCTCTGATATGTTTAGTTCAAGAATTCCCACCATCATTGCAGGCATGAGCATGATAGTGGCACTGGTACTGTTTACACTCTTCAATCCAACCGTTGGGATCTTGTTTATATTCATTGCCCTTGCTGTGAGATCCCTTTCAGAGGGGATATTTTCACCTGCAAACACCAAACAGGTGATGAGTCACAGCGATACGGGAAAAATGGGATCTGTTTCAAGTTTACTGAACACTGGCAAATATTTAGGTCTTGTGATGGGGGTTGTGTTGTTTGAAACAGTTTTTGAAGCAACCATAAAAACAAGTTCCTCAAATATTGAGGGCATAACATCAACTGGAGCATTCCAGATGAGTGCACCGGTAAATACACTTCTAGCAGGTTTTCACAGTGCCTTTATCATGGGGGTTGGGATGAGTATCATGATACTGATCTTCATCCTGCTCTCCAGTGAAAAGACCCATAACCCATGAAACAATGAAAAATCATGATGGAAGGTAATCCAGATCGAAGATATCGTTCTGGGTGATGGTGACATTTTTATCAATGTATCCAATTTTTTTTTGAATATCAACGATTTTTAAAGTGTTTGTCTTAAATTCATCCGTGGGAACTGCCACAAATTCAACATGAATCAATGCATCTTCCTCAATTTTAAGGGTTACCCCTAATTTTTCTGAAAGAATTTCTGCTGTTTCCCCCTTGTGGGTGTTAACGTAATCCGTTGATTCAACATGTACCTTCAAAAATTTCCTTAAAAGTTCTGGTTTTTTGTTTATGAAATCATCACTTGTAACAACAACACAACATGGATAATGGGACCATATATCCCCAGAATACATTACCACATCTCCACCACCTGAAAGATGTGAAATGGAAATGTAGGGTTCCCATCCTATGAATCCATCAATTTCACCAGTTTTAAGTGCTTCTGGCATGATAGGAACTTCCATTTCCTGAATCTTAACGTCAGTTATGTTCAGATTGTCCTTCCAGAACAGGTAATTTATGAGAACATCCTGTATTGAACCACTTTTGGGTATCGCTATTTTTTTGCCTTCAAGATCTGCCACTGAGGTTACATTAAGATCTTTGGAAACCACAATACCACTTCCTTCCTGGTTTACAGCCGCAACAACTTTTATATGTTTTCCCTGGCTTATGGCAGTTGTAACAGGTGTAACTCCACAGTATCCCACATCGATCTTTCCACTGTTCAATGCATTTACCTGGATGAACCGTCCCTGAATGGAACCAGTTGTACGTGCAGTCCTTCCTTCTCAAACATGCCCCTTGCATCTGCAACAAAGAGCGCAGAATCATGGTTCGTTGGAAGGTAACCTACAGTAACAGTTTCCTGTGAAACTGTGTAATAGTTGTAGGTGCATAGAATCAGGCATAAAACTAATATCATTGAAATGATGAGGGTGTATTTTTTCATTAAAAACCATTTCCTTTAATTAGATTTAATGAACTCATTTGATTTAGTATTTTACAAGGTTCATTCAATTCATCACTTTTGTTGTTCGTTTAGAGGAAGATAAAATATTTTATTTAAACTGAAATACATTTATGAATGGAATGAATGGAACATGTTATGTTATTGTTTAACTGGAGCTGAAAAAGTCCAGTGTCAAATTTTTACCTCCACCAAGTTCCATTGGAGGATGTAACTCCTTGAATTCAAGTTGGTATTCTTTTAATAATTCCATTGCATCATCTGTTACCGATGGTGCAACCAGTACCCCCCTGACGAATTCCTTGTGATCCGTGAAACAGTCAAGGTATTTTTTCAGCTGTTTCACTGCGTTAACACCTGCACGTCGGCTTTTAAGTTCAAGAACCATTAATGCACCATTTTTATCCTTTCCAAGTATGTCTATGAAACCGTTTTCTGTCTGATACTCCCTGCTTGTTGGTCTGAAACCCTCTTCAATGAGTTCTGGGCTTTCAAAAACCATTTCCCTCATGTTCTCCTCATAGCCTGCAATTTCAAGTTCCTTGGAATCTTCTCCAATGAAGTAGGATGCCATGTAGGTGCAGTGGATCTCCACTTCCAGACTTTCAGGAGGGTTTCTTCTTGAACCTGTGATCTGAAGGATGCCGTTTTCTAGACTGGCCTTGCAGTTGGATTTGGGGGGCTGCCAGTTTACAGGTTCCAGGTTTCTGTCCTGATGGACCATGAAGGATCCGTCTGGTTTGATTATGATGAACCTGTCACCGGATCCCAGACGGCTCTTGGCCCTGCCCTGATATAAAACCTTGCAACAAGCCATCAGAACTACAAAAGCTCGTTTTGATATTCCCTCATTTATGATCTCATATGTGCGGTGTATATCTGGATTTTTCTCTGATAAAAATTTCATGGAATCATTTTTAACAGAACTAATGGAAATACCTCACCCATAATATGATTTAAGTGATTTTTAATAATTAATTGGTGATCAAAGCTTTGAAGTCCAGGGAATCAAATTATATAACCCCCCAAATATAGATAATAACAATGTTTAAGATTGTTCAAAACCAAGTAAAGCCCTTAAGAGATTCAGGTGTTAGATTTGGATATGAAATCCCACATACGGACCCTACTAATATACATACTGCTTTTAATTACTTTGTTGATACTGATAAGCAGTTTAATCTACAACTTATCCCAAAACCCCCTTAAAAGCTTTTTTTATGCAGTTGTAACTGCATTTATAATAAGTTTTATTTTAATATACATTCAAAGGATGTTAAAATCAAAAACAAAAATGGAAGAAAACACCATACTAATAAAACCCCATCTTCCAATTGCAAAACTTATTTTACCCAATGAAAATGTGGTGGCAATAAAAGGCTATGTACATGTACTTGGAAGGGAAGATTTTCTGGGTTTTGTTCCACCTGAAAAACTTCTATTTATAGGTAAAAGCCAGTTCAAGCTCTCAAAATTTGATGATGGAGTTTATATTGAGGATAAGGAAAGTAAAAATGGAACAAAAGTAAACGGACGTGAAATAAGGGGCATGGGAAAAATAAAACTGGAAAATGGGGATGAAATATGTATTGCAGGGTTTTTGAAACTCCAGTACTTAATAGAAAAGTTATGAAGTTAATTCATTTCATTTTAAAGTACATCCCCCAAAGCAACACTTGTTTTGAATCTTTTTTTTAATAGAGAATTTTAATAGAGAAAAATTATAAGGATCCTGACAATTTATCCATAAGAATTGAAATACAATAGAATATTACTGAAAGATAAGTACTGAAAGTGAAGGATTTGATGAAATGTTTCCCACATGGATCATGTCAGGAATTTGGGGTTTGTTTGCAGGCTCAGCTTTGATCATTGGTGCTGTTGCAGGGTACTTCTTTAAAATTCCACAACGTATCATAGCAGCCATAATGGCCTTTGGTGCAGGCGTTCTAATGTCTGCAGTTTCATTCGAACTTCTCAATGAAGCTTACACCGTTGGAGGAGTTTACAACGTTATCCTGGGATTTCTGCTTGGAGCAAGCATATTCACGGCTGCAAACGTTTACCTCGCACGAAGTGGTGCCAAGCATCGTAAACGTTCAGGCAAAAAAATGTTATCTGGAAACGGTTCTGAAAGCAGCGGCCCTGCAATTGCAGTAGGTTCAATAATCGATGGAATACCTGAATCCATTGCAATAGGGCTCACCATGATCGAGGGAGGTGTTGTGAGCACTGCAACGGTTGTTGCAATTTTCCTCTCCAACATACCAGAGGGCCTTTCAAGTTCTGCAGGACTCAAAACAATTGGATGGAATGCAACACGGGTATTTCTCCTCTGGATTGGAGTGACCATATGTACAGGTTTTTCATCCCTTGCAGGTTACACAATATTCGGACAGTTCGATCCTGCAATTATATCCATTGTTTTATCACTTTCAGCAGGTGGTATCCTTGCAATGCTCGTTGACACCATGATACCCGAAGCCTTTTCAGAAACACACAACCTTGCAGGCATGATAACAGTAATGGGTTTCATAATTTCATTCATTCTATCTAAGTTAGGTTGAAACTTATTCTAAAGGATAATACTACTTTAAGGAAGTGGTTGTTACTTCAATGAACTTGGTAACTTCATTCAAATTATTTACATGAATTCACATACTATAAACATGGGATGTCGTTACTGTAAAATTTTGGAAAAAGAGAACTTTGGGGATCTCCTTTTAGAAACCCGTCACTGGATAGTTTTTCTAGCACCCAACCAGAGCCTCGTTGGAACCTGTGTCGTTGCATTGAATAGACATCTGGAGGGTCTATCAGGTCTTGAAATGGAAGAATGGGAGGATTTTGCACCTCTGGTAAAAAGGATGGAACATGCCTTGAAGTGTGCCTTCCACGCCACCATGTTCAACTGGGGCTGTTTGATGAACGCATCTTATCTGAAGGATCCCCCTGAACCACACCTTCACTGGCATTTAATACCCCGCTACAACCATGAAGTTAAGGTAAATGGTGTAATATTTGAGGATGTGTACTTCGGCCATATGAAACCCCAACCCCCTAAGAACATATCCCTCAAAACCAGGAAAATGATTTCAGAGAAAATAAAGGAAAACCTTTGAGTTGAATGGGGATCATATCAAAAAAATGGATTCATTTTTTAATGAATTTGTCCATAAAGGCTTTGATAAAAAAATAAGGATTAAAATTGATTAAAGAAAGGATCTAGAGTTAATTTAAAGAATTAATTTAAAAATTTATTAGAATTTTTATTAAAATTTATTAGAAATTAACGATGATTTAAAGGAGAGCTGGAATTCCCATGTTAGAACCCTCACTTGAATACCTGAAAAACTTTGAATTTGAATCTGGAGATGTTTTAGAAGAATTGAAGATGGAGTATGCAACATTTGGAACTGCCAAAAGGGATGATAATGGCAACGTAACAAATGGAGTGCTCTTCATTCATGGATCCTCTGGTGACTACGGATCCGTGAAACGTTTCAAACCTATCATGGGGCCCGGGAAGGCCATTGACACTGACAGGTACTTCATAATCTGCACAAGTTCCCTGGGATCTGGAGGATCGTCCAAACCATCAAATTCCGGTTTTGGTCCTGATTTTCCAAAATACACAGTGAAAGACATGGCACACGCCCAGTACCGCCTTTTAAATGAAAAGTTAAACATCAAACATCTTAAGGGTGTTGTTGGCACATCCATGGGAGGTTTTCTGAGTCTGGAATGGGCTATTAGGCATCCAGATTTTATGGATTTTATCATCCCCATTGTAACAGGCCCATCTGTTAGGGGTAGGAACCTTGCAATGTCCGTACTCTGCAACTCAATGATAGAGAACCATCCAGATTATCAACACGGCAGGTACAGCCACAACCCTAAAGATGTCCTTGAAAATGTTAGCAAGCTGGAGTTTTTATTTGTCTTTGCAGATTCGTACTACCACAAGGAGTTCAGTGATGATGAGGAACTGCTCCTTGCTTTTAATGAGCAGGGTGTTGAAGGTGGAAAAGTGGATGCCAACGATGTTGTGTGGAGAAACCATGCTGCAATATCCTACAACCTGGAACCAGAGTTATCCAAGATCAGGGCAAAAACCCTGATCATTGGCATTAAAGGGGATAACTTCTTCCCACCAGAACTGGATGCCATTCCACTTTCAAAAGCTATAGCTGATTCTGAACTGTTTTTGTATAGATCTAGGCTGGGACATCTTGGTATCAATGAAGTTGAAAAAATGGAAACCCCAATTGAAAGATTTTTATCCCAGTTTTAGAACCAGTGAAGATAAAAGTAATGCATATACAAGTAATGCATAATTCATGTTTATGAAAATTACATAAAAATCATTTGAGGAATACGTGATCAATCATCAGGCAGTTTTCCATGTTCCTCATAGTACCTGAATGCTTCAAAGAAATCTGGAGCATCAGGATAAATATTTGTGAATTCAGCAAATTTTTTGAGTTTGTTTATAGTTGCAGAATCCAGAACATGTTCCATTGAGCAGGCCTCTTCATTTGCAGTTTTAAGATCCACACCCAGGATGTTTAAAAAGTTTTTAAGGATGTCGTGTTTGTGCATGACGTTCTCTGCTATTTCCAGACCCTTTTTGGTGAGGTTTATATCTCCATAACGTTCATATGAGACAAGTTCACTTTCTGAAAGTTTTTTTATTGCTTCAACAACACTTGGAGGTTTAACGCTAAGATTTGATGCAATATCTTTAACTTTTATGGTTCCAGTGTTCTTTTGAAGGTTGTACATGACCTCCAGATAATCTTCTATGCTCTTGGTAAGTTTCAGGGAACTGCTCATTTAAATCAACCTCAGTTCATTCATTACCCTTTTATTAGATTTAATTCTTTTCCCTTATTCTTGAGAATCATCATCTGCATTAGTATCATTGTCCTTTTCAGATTCTTTAGTAACCCATTTCACCTGAACAGAGCTCTGATTGCACATCCCACATCCATCACAGTCATGCGTGAATGTTTTTTTAAATCTTTTTTTTAATGAATCAATGATTTTCATTTTATCACCATACCTTATCAACCATATAATATTGATTTTTTAGCCCAATATAAGGTGTAGTACTGTTCCAACAACCAGTGCCATTCCCAGCATGAGTGCCAGAGTTTTCAGGGTGTCCTTGATTCCAAGTTCCTTCAGGAGGATAACAAGGGTTGCGATACATGGAAAGCTCACTGCAAGAACTGTTGATGCAACAACCAGCTGGTTGATTCCAAGGTTGAGGGGTGCTAGCATTGCAGTTGCAAGGTCCTTTCGGAGTAATCCCATTACAAGGGCTCCTATTGCATCACTTGGAAGTCCGAAGAGGTTTGAGAGTATTGGTGAGAGTGCTGCAACGATAACGTTCATTATGCCAAATATGTAGAGGAGGTTGATTGCAAGAACTCCAAGGAACACGAATGGCACGGCTTCAATAACAAAGCTCTTAACCCGGAACCACGTCTTCTTCAGGAGGGTGTTCAGGTGTGGGATCCTGTAGGGTGGTATTTCAAGGAAGACCTCTGGACTTTCACCCTTGATGAGTTTGTTCAAGAGCATTCCAACAAAGACGTATATGAGGAACAGGGTTCCGTAAACTATTGCAATATACTGCAGACCGTATGGACCTAAAAGACCAATTATAACTGCAGTTTGTGCCATGCATGGTACTGAAATTGCTATGAGTGTTGCTGCTATGAATTTTTCACGTTTACCTTCGAGTATCCTTGTTGACATGACAGCTGGGAAGTTACAGCCAAATCCGAGTATTATTGGTATTATTGAGTAGCCATGAAGCCCTATTTTATGCATCAAACTGTCTATGAGCACTGCAAGTCTTGGTAGGTATCCAAAATCCTCAAGGACTCCAAGCATGAAATAGAAGAACAGTATGTATGGAAGTACCACTGCAAATTCCACGTATACACCAGTTGTTAAGATTCCGAAGGATGTTGCATCTTGGTATCCTGTTCCCACAAGGATTGATTGGATTATGCTGTTTGGGAACCATGAGGAGATGAGATTGGTTATGAAAGGTCCGTAGTAGTTGTAGTAGAATGGATCCATGATGTGCTCGATCATGAGGTTGCTCAGTCCCACAACAACCTCCAGAGTTATGTATAGCACCAATGCTGCAATGATAAATCCAAAAACTGGATGTACCGATGCATCTTCCAGCCTTTCAAGTACGGTTGGATGTCTGTGCTCTATTCTTTGAACATCCTTCAGGAGGTTACCTATGAATGCCCATCTCTCATCACCCTTCATGGACTTGATCTTGGAGCTGTAATTTTCCATACTTCCTGAAAATTCATTTAATTTGGCGACTGTTTCATTTATTCCCTCACCTGTTACTGCTGTTGCAGGTATAACTGGTACTCCCAGTGATTTGGAGAGTTTTTCAAGATTTATATGAACTCCTTTCCTCTTTGCTGCATCCCACATGTTGAGAACCAGCACAGTTGGGATTCCAGACTCAAGGATCTGCAGTGTCAAAAACAGGTTTCTCTCAAGGTTGGTTGAATCAAGAACGTTAACAACGAGATCAGGTTTTTCATCAAAGAACATGTCCCTTGCAACTTCTTCAGCCTGACACGATGGTGTGAGTGAGTAGGTACCTGGGACATCTATCATGTCTGCCTCTTCCTTACCCACATTTATTTTTCCCTTGGTGTAGCCAACCGTTGTTCCAGGGTAGTTGGATGAAACAACATGAACCCCTGTGAGTCTTGAAAATACAACACTTTTACCCACGTTGGGGTTACCCATTAAGAGTATCTTCATGGATGGCCTCCACCATTATCTTTGAAGCCATGCCCTGGCCTATGGCTATTTTACATCCGCCCACCTCAATTACAACAGGCCCATGGAAGGGTGCGGAGGATACCTTACGAATTGATTTACCTTCCCTTAAATTTAAGGATTCGAGACGTTTTTTAAAATTAATTCCGCCTTTTATTTCTTCTATAACTGCATTTTCGCCTACTGAGAGTTTTGTAAGTGAGATCATTAACATTCCTTCTTTACGTAATATTATGATAAATTTTGATTCCTATAATTTTTAGAAGTGTTAGGTAAACCTAACCCCATTAGGTAAACCTAACATTTTTATAGTATATAAATCTTTGCGTTTAGGTAGAAGATCTGATGAAGAAGTGAAGTGAAATGAGGTGTAAATCTTTATAAAATTCGTATGAGTAAGAT
>NZ_LT607756.1:600000-795000 GCF_900095295.1 Methanobacterium congolense | reverse complement strand
GTCCAAAGGATGCTAAATGGACAAGCCTTGAATATATTGAGGATGCAAAGAAATCAGGTACAAGGGTGGTTGAGAACACAGAGGTCACAGAACTGATCATTGAAGATGGTGAAGTTAAGGGTGTTAGAAGCCGTGAAAAAGAGTTCTACGCAGATGAGGTTGTTTTAGCTCCAGGTGCAGTTGAAACACCACGTATTTTGAGAAGAGCTGGACTCGATGCAGGTGATAATTTCTTCGTTGACACCTTCGTGACTGTTGGAGGTATTCTGAAGGGTGTGGAGTTCAACAAGGAGGTTCAGATGAACGCTCTCATTAAAAAATCTGATGACGTTATCCTGGCCCCCCACTTCTCTGAGATACTGGTTGAAAAGCTCAGTTCCCATGGTGCCCGGACCAGGGACATAATCGGACTGATGGTCAAAATAAAGGACGAAACTTCAGGTAAGATCCGGGAAGGTTCTGTAGTCAAGTACAGCACTGCAAACGATGTGGCCCTTCTAGCAGAGGGTTCGGCACTTGCAGGTTCCATACTCACGGAGGTTGGTGTTGATCCAAACACATTAAAATCAACCCATGCACGTGGAGCCCATCCCGGTGGAACAGCTGCAGTTGGTTCAGTTGTTGATAAAAATCTTGAAACAGAAATTTCAGGGCTCTTCGTTGCAGATGCAAGTGTTCTGCCTGAAGCTCCTGGAGCACCACCTGTACTGACCATAGTGGCCCTTGCAAAGAGGTTGGGTAAGTATTTGGGTCAGAATTAGGGAGTTAAACATTTAATAATCATTGATCCATATCATTCATTTTACCCTTTAAATTTTGATTTTTTGATTTAATAATGAATTTAATTTTAATAAATTTCATTACAGGATTTTTTTATTTTTTTGGATACTTAGACAATACAGTTTCAGTGATCTAAAAAAAGATGAAATTAAGTGATCCTGAAAAAATCAGGACCACTTTTCTGACTGTTTTTAAAGGAGGCGGTTTTTACAGCCGTTATTTTAAATTAAGTTGGAATATTCTCTTGGAATTTTTAAGTTTACACTGGAAGAACCTTCCTACCGTACTCTCCATTTATAACCTCTGCAAGTCCAACGTAAACTGCACTGAGCCCTGTGAATATACCCTCGTAACCTGCGATCACTGTTATGGTTTTTATACCTGTGATTTCCCCTGCTGTGAGTAAGAAAAACAGCACTGCAAGGCTTATGAATACTACTTGTAATCCTCTTCCTTTTTTCAGTGTTGCGAAGAACATCACCATGGTAAAGAGGCCCCACATGAAGAAGTATGCTGCAAGGGAGGTGGAGTCTGCTGCCTGAACCGGTGATTTTCCAGCCATGTTGAAGAAGGTTGTCTGGGGTATCATGAGGAGAAGGACAAGTGACCACCAGAAGAGGCCGTAAGATCCAAAGGCCACCAGTCCAAAGGTGTTGCCCTTTTTGTACTCCATCCAAGCTGCCATTATCTGGGCTATTCCTCCATAGGCAAATCCCATTGACAGTACCATGCTGTTCAGGGGATAGAACCCTGCATTGTGGAAGTTCAGAAGCACCGTTGTAAGTCCAAATCCAAGTAGTCCCAATGGTGCAGGGTTTGCAGTTATATCCCTGAGTTCTACTGCCTTTTCTTCTTTTTCAGCCATAATTCATACCCCAAATGTCTTAATTTCATCTCCCATGATTATATCCTTCAATATTTTAAGTTATTCTTCTAGGGTGGATGTGTCTCCAACATCTTCTCCACTTTCCCGTGCTCTGAGAACCCTCCGCATGATCTTTCCGCTTCTGGTTTTTGGGAGGGTTTCAACCTGTTCAATTTCTCCAAGAACTGCAACTGGTCCAAGTTCATATCTAACGTGTTTTTTCAGGTCTTCTATGAGTTTTGTTTTAAGCTGGTATCCTTCTTTAAGGATTAAAAAGGCTTTTATCACCTGTCCTTTAACTGGATCTGCTTTTCCTATGACTGCTGCCTCTGCAACTGCAGGGTGGCTTACGAATGCGGATTCAACCTCTGCCGTACCTACCCTGTGACCTGCAATTTTCAGGACGTCATCGGATCTTCCCTGTATCCAGAAGTATCCATCTTCATCCTTACGTGCCATGTCCCCTGCCTTGTAGACACCAGGTATCTGGTTCCAGTAAACATCTTGGAATCTCTGCTCATCTTTGTAGAGTGTTCTGAACATGGATGGCCATGGATTTTTTATGACCAAATAGCCTCCCTTTCCAAGGGGTACTGAGTTTCCATCTTCATCCACTATATCTGCATCTATACCTGGGAATGCCATGGTTGCTGAACCTGGTTTTAATGGGGCTGAAGGTAACGGAGATATGAGGTGCATTCCGGTTTCTGTTTGCCACCATGTGTCCATTATGGGTGCCTTTTCCTTTCCAATGTTTTTGTAGAACCACATCCATGCTTCTGGGTTTATTGGTTCTCCAACCGTTCCAAGTATCCGGAGTGAGGATAGATTGTAAAGGCGTGTGTATTTGCTTCCAAACCTCATAAGATGTCTTATAGCTGTTGGTGCTGTGTAAAATTTGGTTACACCATACTTCTCAATGATACTCCACCATACACCTGGGTCTGGATAGTCAGGTGCTCCCTCGTAGATTAGGGTTGTGGTTCCAAGGAGCAGTGGTCCGTATATTGCGTAGCTGTGTCCTGTGATCCATCCTATGTCCCCTGTGCACCACCAGAGATCATCGTTGTGTATGTCGAATATATATTTGGTGGTGGTTGCAACTCCAACCATGTACCCCGCTGTTGTGTGGAGAACTCCCTTTGGTTTTCCTGTGCTTCCTGATGTGTAGAGTATGAAGAGTGGGTCTTCGGAGTCCATTGGTTCAGGATCGCATTCTGCTGGTTCCCCCTCTATGAGTCGTTCATAGAATATCTCTCTTCCACTGAGTTCTGAGATTTCTATTGGCGTTCCTGTGTGTTTAACCACAATAACCGTTTCTACAGATGGGCACTGGAGAATTGCTTCATCTGATATTTTCTTGAGGTCTATGACCTTTCCCCTTCTGAAGGTTCCATCTGCAGTTAAGAGAACCTTGGCCTTGGCATCGTTTACACGTTCAACAAATGCTCCAACACTCAGACCTGAGTAAACAACGCTGTGTATTGCACCTATCCTTGCACATGCAAGCATTGAGATCAGGAGTTCAGGGCACATTGGAAGGTACATGGATACCCTGTCTCCCTTTTTAACGCCAAGATTTTTGAATGCATTGGCGAGTTTGTTGACCTCCCTGTAAAGTTCGTAGTAGGTTATCTTTCTTTCATGTCCCCTCTCGTTGGTGTAAAGTATGGCCACCTGATTCCTTTTATCTGTATCAAGCCATCTGTCCACGGCGTTGTAGGTAAGGTTTATCTTTCCGTTGACGAACCATTTGTAGAAGGGTTTGTTGCTTTCATCAAGTACTTCATCCCACTGCTGGAACCATTCGAACTGTTCTGCCTTTTCAGCCCAGTACTTTTTGAAGTCCTTTCCCTTTTCAAGTTCGGTTTCCCAGTTTTTCACATGTGCCCTTTCAACGGTTTCTACACTAGGTTTAAATATACGTTTTTCATCCAAAAGGACATCTGTATCGCGCCTCATATTCATCACACCGCTTGAAACTCTATTTTTCACATTAAAGCCTATTTTTCATATCTAATTTCTCAAAATATTCCTTCTCCATTACTTCCTAAGTTCTTTTTGTTATTTATATTTATCTATTATTAATCATTATAAATATTGATTAATCATGATAAATAATGTGTTGGGGATCCAAATGCAAGGTTAAAAATCAGGGTTTTACAGTTCAATGGCCCAAACGTTCCCTGAAGCCATCGGAGTAGCCTGATCTGTAACCTGACTTGAAAGCTTCCAAACATTCTTGTGCATTTTCATGTTTCAATTCTTTTATGGACTCTACTTTGTCAACATCACAAGAAACCCCCATTAAAGCTGTCATCATGTCCCCAGGATCACTGATTGATGTGATGGTAACACAGCTTTCACTTCCATCATAGGCCCTGCTGCTTGGATTTGAGTTGGAATCGAAGGTTCTTGTGTTGAGTTCACCTGGAAAAATATCCCCTGAATCACCTGTGTTACCACCGTTATCCTTGGATTTTTCTAACTGGCTTTTTCCATCTGCCTGTTCCAGTGCAACGCGAAAATTCGTTGGGTAGATGTTGGGGTAAGTATTGTAAATGCTGTTTTCATCCACATGCCATATCAAAAGTCCCTCTCCAGGTATGTGACTATCGAAACCTTTTTTCTGCCGGTTCTCAACTAAAAAGTATTCATTACCTTTCAAGCCATTTGTCCATAGCCTGTAGATCTTCCGGGATTCACTGTAGACCTCAGGTATCTTCACAGCTCTGGGGCCTCCTGTAAGGTTGGTTGGAACCGTCCATCCCAGTTCAACCTTGCACCATGCACTGAGATGTGCAGGTGTTTTTCCATCGTTGTTCCAGCTACCAAGGCCCATGAGGCACCAGTCACCGATACCTGGAGATATCCTGCTCATATCGTAGAGATCTGGAAGTCCCAGTAGATGACCGAACTCATGGCAGAAGCCTCCGAGATCGTGAGATGGAAGTTCTGGAACCGTACAGTAGTTAAAAACCTTAAAACCATCCATATCAACTGGTTCCTGGATGCGGCTTTGATGTGACACCATATCCTGGGTTGAACCTGTTCTCTCTGCACCCTCACCAGCATGTATGATCATGAGAAGGTCAATAACACCCTCCCCCTCGTTGTCGTAACGTGAAAATTCAAAGTCCCCAGTTTTTTTCACATCCTCCAAAAGATCTTCAACCAGTTTCTGGGAATTTTTGGGGTAAACTCCTTTACCGCTCATGTTATCCACATAGTAGGATAGATCTTTTTTAGATCTGTACCATTCATTTACATCACCGGTTAGGTCAAGCTGCCCCCATGATACCTCGTTGTAGTATTCCCTCAAACTACCGTTAATGGATTTTTTACTGAAGAGCAACTCCCTGAAATGCTCGGGTTCTGTTTTTGCAGGTTGGTCCTTGAAGTCAACAAGGAGAACAAGTACCCTTTTTTCACCAACAACTGATCTTCGTGGCAAATTGGGCCTTTCAAAGGTGTGTTCGCGGAACTTTTCAGTCCGTTCATTCAGGATGTAGAGGGTTCTTGGATCCAGAACATCCTGAGATTCATAACGCTCTGGATCTGCACCTTCCCTCATTAATTTGATGGTTTTTCTCATTTTAACCTGTAACTCCGGGTGATATGGCCTTTCCAGAGGATGATCCCTTGTTAATTCATTGATGGTCATCACCAGGGCGCCTTGGTTTAAAATGTTTGATCCCAAATAAAAATCCCCCTTGTTAATGTTATTTTTATTGCACTTACTATAAAATTTTTATTACAAATTCAATCATCAGAATAATATCCAGATTTAAGAAAAATCCATAAAATTTTCTATTTTTAAAAATCAGAGGGATTAAAAACCTTTTTTAAGGAAGGATTACTTGGAGGCATAGGAGCATTCCCCAATCTCGTAATAACGAAATATATTAATATAATAATGAATAGAAAGAATAACAGGTGTTAATATGGAGTTGGATGAAAAAACGAAGGAATACTTGGAAGGTTACAAGTCTGGTTACCGTGATGGTTTCAAGCAGGGCATGGATGAAGCAATGGACAGAATAGCAACTGAAATTAAGGAAAGGAAACGTTGGCCCTGATCTTCAACCTCCCCAAGCAAAGATATCACCAAAATCTTTTTATAAAGTTGATTTATTTTTTATAAAACTATATAATCCAATCCACTCCTTAGGTGGGACTAAAGTTGGTGATTGAAGCTAAATTTAAAATTTCTCCATGGATATTACTTACCCTAATCCTCACATTTCTCATTTTAATTCCAGGTGCCTGTGCATCTCAGAATCCAAAGGTTTTATTCGATGAAACAGGCCCCTATGGAAAATATTACACCATATATTCAATTGGACCCTATGGAGCATCGAGTTTTGCAAATTTACTCCAGGAGAATGGTATGGAAGTTTCAAGGTTAACTGATCCGCCTGTAACTTCTGAAAAACTTAAAGGATATGACGTTTTAATAGTTATGGCTCCTGAGCGTAACTACACAGATTCAGAGATCAACACCATCAAAGACTTCGTTAAAAATGGTGGAGGATTACTCCTTTTAGGTGACAACTGGGGACAGGAGGATGGTGGCGAGAGTTACGCATTCAATGGTCTTGCAAAGGCTTTTGGGGTGAGTTATGCAGATAAACTTGTTGTGGTGGACACAAAACATCATATCCTATTCTCAGATTACGTGAATGTTGTGGATGTGAAACCCAACACTGTTAATGGAAATGTTTCGGAGTTCTATTACCTGAAGGGGACCTATCTAAAAAATACTGGTTCTTCAGAGGTTTTAGCAAGTTCAGATGCTGATTCCTGGGCTGATAGTTACACCCTAACAGAAGAGGGTTTCTCTCAGAACAACGGTGTGAAAGAATCCGAGGAAACATCCGGACCTCTCCCACTTGTCTCTGCAATGGATTACGGTAATGGAAGGGTGATCTTCATGGGTTCTGTGGGAAGCTACGTGAACTCATGGATCTACAGAACCAACGGATGGAAACTTGGTTTGAACTACGTGAACTGGCTCGCAAAACGCCCGGTTCCATCAGAATATGATGCTGCAGGTTTGATACCCTACTCAGTTGCAGATATGGAGTACAGAATAGCTTTGATGGTGATCTTAACCCTTGCAATTATCCTTGGAATTGTAATGGCAGCCCGAAGGTATGGAAATGGATTTTCAGGTCAGATAAAGACCATCAAAAACTGGAAGTACAATGCACTCGTTGCTGTTAACCTTCTTTTTGCAGTTGGAGCTGTTTTGATCTTCATCCCCCCAAATACGTACCTCTTCGATATTACTAATCCTGATATGTATGATCCTAACTTCGCATATCTCATTATTTGTGTTGCTGCCCTATATCTGTTCTTCAGCGGCGTGGTACTTTACAACCTACTGGCTAGAAATAGAATAATCGCAGAATATTCTTACATGAACATGGCCATTCTTCTATTCTTTGCAGGGCTAACTTTCATATTTGGAGATGTCTTCTTCATCATGGATGTGGAGTTCTACAGCATCATGGGCATGGCACTCATCATTCCCCTAATTTTGAACCTAATGGTAATAAGAAATTATGGACCAGACCTTGTGATTGAGGGTAAAGAGTTCGATAGGTTGAAGAAGATATCAGTAAAATCACTTCCATACGAACTTCAGCCACACTACACAGACTCTGCATACATAGGGGAAGGAGGTTTTGGACGTGTTTTTAAAGCAACCCGTAAAGATGGCAGGGACGTTGCCATAAAGATACCTAAAAGCTTTGATAAACGCTCCGAGAAGACGTTCATCACCGAAGTTTCAAACTGGATACATCTGGATCATCCCAACATAGTGAAGCTCTACGATTTCAAGATACTTCCAATTCCATACATAGAAATGGAATTTTGTGAGGGGAAACTTGAAAAGGGTATGAAACCCCTAGATGAAGCTATTTCCGTTGTTTATGAGGTTGCAAAGGGTTTGGAGTATGCACACACTAAAAATATCATCCATGGTGATGTTAAGCTGTCCAACATAATGATAAAAAATGGTGTACACAAGATATCTGACTGGGGACTGAGCAAACTCAAGTTAGCAGAATCAGTTACCCTATCTGGAGCCACTCCACAGTACGCTGCACCAGAACAGATATCAATTGAATTTGGAAAAGCAGATGAAAGAACTGACATTTATCAGATCGGAAATGTTTTTTATGAACTTTTAACAGGCAGATTACCATTTGAAGGTGAAATCTCCCAGATATATAATTCTATTCTTCAAACAGAACCAATTTTACCTTCTAAAATAAATTCAAATGCAGGTCCTGTTGAGTACATCGTTATGAAATGTCTAAGTAAGATTAAAGATGACAGATACCCCTCAATGACGGAACTTCTTAAGGAGCTTCAAAAACATATGTCACCTGATGAAACAAACCTTTTTCCTTAATTGGAGGTTAGTTCATGAAGGAGTAATCTTAGAACACAGTTCAAACTTTAGATCACCACTACCCGGTGATGAACTTGAAGATAAGAAAATTTTCAGGATTGATAATGGGATTTATAATCTTCTCAATCCTTTTAATGGTTCTATGGAATTCAACTTCAAGTTTTGATGATGAACTGGTTCAAAGGGTTGACAGTGGTGTTTCAGCAGAGGATCTCATGTTGGACATTGAAGTAGAAAGGGAAAATGAAAGGTACAAAGCAAAAAAACGTTTAGAATCCCACGTGATGGCTGTTGAAATGTGGGGACATGGTGATTTGGTATCAGAATATGATTTGAAATATTATACCGATATATACAATGGGGAAACCCAGATAATCGATGATCATGCAAAGGTGCGAAGAGAATTCGTCAGGGAAGAAATATCCAAGGAGGATTTTTTAGAGGAAGTGGATGATCTGAATGGGGAAATGAGATGTGTTAAGTATTGAAGATATGAAATAAAAAATTTTCACATATCCCTGAATCAACGATTTTAATAAAAATTAGTTCAGAATAATTCAATTCTAAAATGATTCAATTTTAAATGTAAATAATTGTTTTTAAAGGTTTAGAAAAAGCTTAAATTAAATAGTATGTTTATAAATAGGATGTTTAACTTAAAAAAAGAAGGAATTTTAGAGAAAATATTTATTCTCTAATTCACGTGTTACTTACATCATTGGGGGCATTCCGCCCATGCCTTCCATTCCGCCCATGTCAGGCTCTTTTCCGGCACCGGATGATGCTATAACATCGTCGATCCTGAGGATCATTTCAGCTGCTTCAGCTGCAGATTGGATTGCCTGTTTTTTAACCCTTTTTGGCTCGATTACACCGGCTCTGTACATGTCGCGTACTTCGCCCTTGAACACGTCAAGTCCCATGTAAATGGATTTTTCGTGTGCAGCCCTGAGGTCCACGAGGGAGTCTATGCTGTCGAGTCCTGCGTTTTCAGCCAAGGTTTTTGGTACAACTTCAAGTGCTTCTGCAAATGCTGCTACTGCAAGCTGTTCCCTGCCGCTTATGGTGTCAGCGTATTCTTTTAAGCCTTTTGCTATTGATATCTCTGCTGCACCTCCGCCTGCTACAACCTGTTTATCTTCTGCTGTGGATGCTACAACACCTATTGCATCGTCTACTGCCCTTTCGATTTCGTCAACAACGTGTTTGGTTGAGCCTCTGACAAAGAGTGTGACTGATTTAGGGTCTTTACATTCTTCAACGAAGATCATGTCTTCGCCTGAGACTTTCTTCTCTGCAACGGATCCTGCTTGTCCAAGGTCGTTGAATGTCAGGTCTTCGATGTTGGTTACAACCTTTGCACCGGTTGCCCTTGAGAGTTTTTCTATGTCGGATTTTTTAACCCTTCTGACTGCCATGATTCCTGCCTTTGCAAGGTAGTGCTGTGCAAGGTCGTCGATTCCTTTCTGACAGAATAGAACGTTTGCTCCTGCATCTTCGATCTTGTCAACCATGTCACGGATCATCTGTTCTTCCTGTTCTATGAATGCCTGCATCTGTGCTGGGTCTGTTATCCTGATTTCTGCGTCAACTTCTGTTTCTTTGACTTCTATTGCACTGTTGAGGAGTGCGATTTTGCCGTCCTCTATTTTCTTAGGCATTCCTGGGTGTACCCTTTCCTTGTCTATAACAACACCGTTGACAAGTGCTGATTCTTCGATGGATGCACCGTCTTTCTTCTCGATCTTTATGTGGTCGGTGTCTATTTCGCCGTTCTCTTCAACCTGTTTAACAGCACTGACTATGAGTTCTGCTAATGGTTCTCTGGCTTTTTCGGTTCCTTTTCCTGTCATTGCAGTCATTGCAACTTTCAGGAGTGTGTCTCTGTCGTCTGCATCGATTGATATTACGTTGAGGATTTCCTGAGCTTTTTCAGCTGCCTGTCTGTATCCCATTGCAACTATGGTTGGGTGTATGTCCTGATCGAGGAGTCCTTCTGCTTTTTTGAGGAGTTCTCCTGCTATTATGACTGCTGTTGTTGTTCCGTCGCCCACTTCATCTTCCTGGGTTTTTGCAACTTCAACCAGCATTTTTGCTGCAGGGTGTTCGATGTCCATTTCTTTAAGGATGGTCACACCGTCGTTTGTTACAACAATATCTCCTAATCCGTCTACAAGCATTTTGTCCATTCCTTTAGGACCTAATGTTGTTCTGACTGTTTCTGCAAGTACCTTACCTGCTAATATGTTCATTCTCTGAGCATCTCTTCCGAGGAACCTGTTTGTGCCTTCGGGTAATATTAAAACTTGCTGGCCTTGTCCGCCTAACTGTGCCACATTAATCACCTCATTTTTTTATCTTATTTTATCGATGGGTTAGAGGTTCTATAAATAGTTTGCTATTGTGGTTCAGGTTGGAGGGAAAAATAGGTTGGATGTTAAAAATTTAGGGACTAAAGGGCTAGAATTTCAGTCACACTGCAAGATTTAGTTACATCCCACTCAAAAAAAAGAAAAAATAGATTAAAATGGTAACTGACTATATATTCCCTTCAAAGTCCAGGAATTAGTATTCCAATTTCTTATAACTCCAAATGAATTCATGTTGTTTGATGCATCTGCATTGTACCATCGACCATTCACGTAAAGTTGAGCCCAAACATGACCCATGGTTCCACTTGAGAACTTGCAGGATCCATAAACGTAACGGGCCGGAATGCCAATTGAACGAGCCAGGGCAACGATTGCATGTGAGAGATCACAGCAGTTTCCACTTCCAGATGTTAGGGTTCCCAATGCTCCTTTTCTTGTGTTGAAGTAAAACTGGTATTCAAGTTTATCCCTTGCCCAGTTGAATATTGCTTCTGCCTTTTCATAGGTTGAAAGGTTTTTTGTCACCAGGGTATAACTAACCTGTGAACTGTTTTCAGAAGCATTAACTGAACTTGAATCGGAACTTGTGGAACACGTTACAGTTGAACATGTGCCTGTTTCTGCCGACGAAGATGTTTCTGTACTGGAGTTAGTGGAGTTTGTCACGTTTGTTGTAACGTTGTACACCACAGGTTTCGTTATGGAAGTGGCCAACAACTTCACCGTGGAAGATGTTGACTGACAATTTTTGGTAGCTTTGAGATACTGACTCATGGAAGAACTTGTTGATTTGGAACTCACTTTGTACTTTTTCCAAACATATTTTACTTTGTATACCCATTTGTATTTCCATTTACCATGATACCTGTATTTCTTTTTGTACTTGGTTACCACTTTTACCTTTTTATAAACATAGCTTGCAGCATATGTTGTAGGATTTTTGGCCACATTGTATTCTTGTGTATTCTGATTCAATCCTAATTCATAGGTTTTAATTGAATCAGATATTCCACCATCATACATAGTTGCAAAAGGTGAAACAAGAAGGCCTAAGCCCAATGCAAATAGCAGTGCAAAAATAGGGTTGCACCTAATTATACCGCCTCCTCATCCCAAAAAAGTTAACTTTGGGATTCATTAGGTGCATTTAATATCTAAATTGAAAACTTATAAATATTTTTATTTGATTTTCAAAAAAAAGAGATTAATGATTGCCTTATTTCGATTTAAAGGCTGTTTGGAAAGTTTTTAACATAACAACACCATGTTTCCATGGATATTCTGAAAAATAATATTCAAAAGAGCTTAACTAAAAAAAATAAGTATTATCTCCATTTTGTACAATCATACCCTCCACAATAGACATGACATTTAAATTTGAGGGCAGTGTGAAGGGAATTTTGATACAAAAAGGGTTATTTGTAGAGTTAAACCTCAAAAATTCTAATTTTACCCATGGATTCTTAATTGTTAACGTGAAAAAGGTTAAAAGATATGGGGTGTTGAACCTAGGAATCATTCAAAATTTTTATCCCTTGAAACCAAAGGGAATATAATAATGATTTGTTCAAAAAAAACAATTAAAACTACTTATCCATCTTTTTCCAGGAGGTTTCATGGTCAAGATCAATGGATTCAAAGTATCCTTTTCTTTCAAGGTTTCTTAAAGCATGGACAAAGTTTTCCTTGGACAGTTCAGTGAAACCCACCTTCTTTATATGTTCGTACAGATCTTCAGTACTGCTCTCCCCATAGGGCAGAACTTGATATATCTGTGACTGGAAGGAGGTTAGATCCTTTTTTGGTTTGGCTGTGAGTGCTTTGAAGTACTTCCTGGTATTTTCAAGGTCTGCTATGACCTCATCCTTTTCACTGAGCCTCTGCTTCAGATTTCTGATCTCATTCTCTTTTTCAATGAGCTGTTTTTTGAACTCATCGTTAAGGACTCTCTTCTGAATACCTTCTGCATTTTTGGACCTCAAAGATTCCTTCTGACATTTTTTAAGTTCGATCTTGAGTTTACTGATTTCAAGTAGACATGCCTTAACAAGCTGTCTCAACTGTTCCCTCTCTGTATCCTTTAACAACGGCATTCTTATCACTCTACCAATTTATGGATAATTTTGTTCTTAGCCTTTAATATACTCTCCTCAAAGTGGAGCACCATCAGGGCACAGAACACCCCAACAAGGGCACCGAATACCACATCAAATGGATAGTGCACACCTATGTAAACCCTTGAAAATGCAATGACACCTGCAAGTAACAGGAACAGAAAGAGGTGCCCGTACTTCACACCCAGTATTGTGCAGCCTGTGAAGGCAGCAACTGAATGACCTGATGGAAAGGAGTAGTCAGCCATGGTTGTGAGAAGATGCACGTTACTCAAAACAGTGTAGGGTCTGGGTCTTGCAATTTCATATTTTATAAATTCAGAGAGGACGTAACCAAATAAAAGTGCAATCATGCCCAGAATAGCAACATTCCTCCCCTTTTCTCCCCCAAAAATGAAAAGCCCAACACAGACCATTAACCAGAAGGCATCTGTTCCTGCGTTGGTTATTAGTGGCATTGTAACGTTGAAAACCGTGTTCTGAAGGCCGTGGTTTATCATGTAAAAGAGTGCCACATCCACGTGGTTTATTGAAACTATAAAACTTTCCAGCATGCCAACTCTCCAAAACAGGTATTTTAAAAGTTATATCTTCATCATCCATGATAAAGTTTACATACCTGGGTTGGAATTTTCAGAGAACATGCAGATACATTAATACAGATCATTAGAATCATTGAAATTTATTCTTAAGATTATAATCGATTGAAAGACTGAGAATCTTAAAAATATCAAATTATCAATATCTTTTAAAAAATTGATCTTTTAAAAAATTGAGTTATTTTTGTTTACGGGAGTTATTGAAATGTTTTTTATAAGTTTTTAATGAATTTAATGATTTAAAAAAAAAGTTAATGAAAAAATAGAGGTATAAAATTATTTCTTCTCTATTTTTATTTTAATTGGGGATTTAATATCCTTCTTCCTCACGACCCATACTGTGACACCCAGAACAATAAGTACAATGAGCCATACCGGGAATACAAATATAGTATCATCTGTTGTCAGGGTTTGGGTTGGGGAGTACCTTCCATATTTTATGGTTGTCTTGGCATCGTAGATACCGAAATCCCAGATACCGGGGGTCCAACTTGTATTGAGGTAGTATTGGTCGTCAGGGTAAACTCCACCATTGAAAGTGACGTTGTGACTGTTAAACCATCCTTTTAGGGCTATGTTACCCGTCATGTTGGCGTAGACAGTTCCGTTGTTTTTAACGTGGTAAACGAAGGATCCTGTCATGAAGTTGAAGAGGAATGATGGTGCACTGTGCTCTTTAAGCTGCAGTGACTCTATGATCTGCCCTGGAAGACCCACAGTTATTGGTACAACGATCTCTGGAACCTGCTGAACCTGCATGGTTGGCAGGTTTTTATTGGACTGACTGGTGGTTTGATTCACAGGATATCCTCTCACAACAAGTGCACCCATTGCATCGTAGTAGTTCACGTTTGAAGGTACACTCACTGTGAACTGAACTTCTTTCTTTTGATTTGGTGCAAGGATGAAGTTGGTTTGATTTACTGATATCCATGTTGCTATTCCCACGTCTGAGAACAGGAGGTTCACATTGTCCATCTGAAGCCTCTTCTTATCGATGGTAACGTTCAGGGTGTTGGAACCAATGTTCTCCACCGTCAGCGTTCCCTGATAGGTCTGGGGTGCCGTCATCTTGAGGTGAAACCCACCTGGTGATGCCAGAATTCCTGTGGCTGATACTGAGCCTAAACTCGTTAACAGGACTAAAACTAAGAATATAAAGCTGAAATTTTTGATACGTCTCTTTGAATCCATATACTTCCTCCAAACTAGAGTAATCTATTGATGATGTTGGTTTAATGTTATTTAGAAATTAGTTTGGTAGGTTGGTATATATATTTTTTAGATGGAGACGATTTGTGATATTTGGTCTTATAATGAAAAAAAGATTTTTAAAATTAAGTTATGGTGTTGTTGGAGTCCCTGCATTGTGTTTAACTGCAGAGAAATATATTGTTGTCTGGTAACTGCCGGGATTTGTTCCCAGTGGCACATTTAAGTATAAAGTTATGGGGGCAACCCTTGAACCACCCTGCGGTGCTTTCTGCCAATTATCATAGATCTTGTAGTAGTTCGTTGTGAATGCTCTGGCTGTTGTAACTGAACCTCCCATGTAACGGAAGTTCGTCAGTGCTATGCTGTTAGAACCACCAGTTAATGGTCCTGAAGCTTTTGTGTAAACATCTATCATGACACTGGAGTAGGTGAATAACTGTTCACCACTAGTTCCACCAGTATATGTATTCTGTGATCCATCAGGAAGTACCGATCCTAAGTTTATTGCAGAATTATTAGCACCGGAATTCCATGTTGCTGAAATAGCCACTGCATCGTTAATAGTTACTTGCACAGGCTGTGTTGAAGAAGTAGATTGTACTGCAAATGCTGGAGAAGCACATGAAACCAGAAGGAATATCAATATCGTTAATAATATAAAGTTTTTATTTAACATTTCTCGTTATTGACTTAGTACTCCTTGAATTTGTAATTGTTACTCACAAAAATTTCAAGAACTTCAGTTCAATTTAAAAATTTAAAAAATGGAGAAAAAAGTAGAAATTTATGGTGTTGTTGCTCCAGTTGCGTTACCAGCATTAACTGCAGAGAAGTAAACTGTGTTCGTGTAGTTACTTGGTGCTGTTCCGAATGGTACTGTTAAATCAAGTTCTATAGGTGCTACGTTGTAACTACCTTGTGGTGCTTTAGCCCAATTGTTGTACATTTTTGCATAAGTAGTTGAGAAAGCTGTGGCTGTTCCAGTAGATCCTCCTTTGTAAAGGAAGTTTGATAACGCTATTGTGTTTGAACCATCAGTTAAGTCTCCAGATGCCTTTGTGTAAACATCTATTGCAACGTTTGAGTAAGTGTATAACTGTTCTCCACTAGCTCCACCTGCGAAGGTCTTCTGTATTCCATCAGCAGTTAATGCACCTAAGCTTATGGTTGAATTGTTTCCACCACTAGCCCATGTTGCTGCAATTGCAATTGTTGGATCTACACTAACAGTAACTTGCTGTGTTGAAGAAGCACTACTTGCTGCAAAAGCAGGGCAAGCTCCTACGATCATGACCAATGCAAGTGCCATTACTCCAATTATTTTTTTATTCATCATATTCTTGTCACTCCAATTATTATCAATACTATTATTGGGGTTCATAACAAAAATCGCCAATAACGGGAACATTTTTGTGAACTCTGTTCCAGTATTAAGAATATTTTGATATATATAGTTTGTGCATTTCTTCATTCAGAGCCCACCCACAGTATGACAGTACTTCAGGGAAGTCATGAAAACTGGACGTTTAAAAAGAGGTCATAATGCTTTAAATTCATTATAAAAAGTTTTTTCAAACATTTAACAAATTTAAACACTTTTTGTGATGATCATCACATAAAGATCGATTCAATAAATTTCATGTTAAAATTTTTTAAAAAATCGTCTAATATAGTCATCAATACAAAAATAAAAGTAAAAATGTTTCAACATGAATTTTTAAGTATTTATAAAGATTAAATTTGAAAAAAAATGTAAAATGAATAGGTTATCAGAAAAATAGGCAACAAATGAGGAGTTATTTCGTTAGATAGTTCAAATTTTAATGTTGGGTTTTAATGAAAATTAGGAGATATTTAAGGCTTCAATATCAAATCTTTTCACTGTTGTTGTATCATTGCAAGATAATAAACCGTAGTCTTGTATGTTCCCGGTGAAACTCCTGTAGGTACTGTTAAATAATAATTACCACTGACGTTGCCAGAAGCAGTCCAATTGTAACGCAACAAAAAAACCCATGATGGAGAAAATGTCCATGATTCAATTTTTACATAATCAGTAGTGAAAGAAGTTTTTGAATTTGAAAAACCGTTATATTTGAGGTTACTTAACGGTATATTATCGGAGGATCTGGTTAAGTCTCCTGAAGCTTTAACATAAAGATTTAGTTTATCATTATTTGAGTCCCAAATGTAGGTGATTTCACTTGCACTTGCATTAACTTGAGTTGCAGAAGGATAAGAATATTCAGAGCCATCTGCAATTACATTGCCCAAGTTTACCTGTGAATTAACACTAATTGAAACACTGGGACTAGTACCAGTCGTTGAGGGAGTTGGATCAGCCACTGCAGTTACAGATGGACTGCTAGCCAACTTGGCAATATTGCTTTCTGTGGTCATATTGGTGGTGTTGGTATCATTTGCAGAACTTGAAATTCCAAGGGATCCGAAAAAGGTGCTGAAACCTATTGTAAATAACATGAAAATTATCATAAGAGTATTTTCAAGTTTTACCATGAAACCACCATAATATCAGATGTTACCCATTAATTTCATCAATTAAGTTCATATTTATATGGAAATTATTAAATAACTGTTAAACCTTTTTAAAGTAAATATCTTACGTTAACTGTTATTCGTTTTTCTTTGATTATAGGATAAATTAATTTATTGATTAAATTTCTCATTCCTTTAAAGAACTCATTACTTATTCTTTGAACTTATTCAAACAGGCTGGGTTGCAGTATCGAAAATAGCAAGATACGTAACGGTAACTTGGTAAGTACCAGGGCTGGTTCCAAATGGAACAGTGAGATAATAATTTGCAGTGGTGGTAATGGGTGTTAAATAAATTGTTCCACTACCATATGAAATTCCACTTGCAACGTAATATACACCATACCAATAATCATATTGAGTCTCCCAAGAGGTGACCAAATGATAACCTGTAGTAAAAGATGTTTTTTGCAGGGAACTATCTCCAAACCCATCATATTTTAAATTACTAACAGGTATAGTGCCAGTGCCACTGCTCATAGCTCCACTTGCCTGGACATATAAATTAAGACTATTGAATGAATTAAAATCCCCGGCACAAGTTTCAACAGTTGTCGCAGCTGGATAAGATCTTTCAGAATTATCAGCCAGTGCAGAACCTAAGTTCAAAGTACTTGGAGTTACACTGAGGTATGTGAATGAATTTTTACTTGGTTTTGCAGCTGCTGGAGCCATCAAACGACCAGTTGTACCACTATTACTACCAATTTTTGTAATTTTAGTCACGTTTGCATGGGTAGTGTTGGTATCGTTAACCGAACTTGCAGTTCCAATGTATCCAAAAAAACTGCTGAAACCTATTACAAATATTATTACTAATATTAAAACACTGTTTTCTATATCCAACATCCCAACCATCTTCAAATATCCTTAAAACATCATCACATTAAACTAATTATTATCTTTTGTGGTTGTGAACAGTATAAACCTTACGGATAATGAAAAAAATTCACATCAATAATATAAGTCTTTTTAAGGAATTTAAATACAAAATAAATTAAATTATTGACTTTAAAATAAAATAAACATTAAAAAGACAGTTATATCTTAATACATACTCATTTTTACCTTAATTTCCAGAAGTGTTCTTTGTGAGCTATATCACAAAACTTTGATCATTGCAACATCGAGATGAATTTAACATATGGATAGATCAACTTAAACACCAAAAACTGATAAAAAATGTCAACATCCTGTTTTAATGATGAAAAAAGTTTGAATAAAAAAATAATGAGTTTTAAGCATTTTAAAAATTTCAGCTAAAAAAATAATAAAATAATAATGAGATAATTTCACATTATCTCATTGATAAGCTCAGCATTGAGTATTGACGCTCCTGCAGCCCCTCTTATGGTGTTGTGACCAACAAGCACATATTTAAGGCTTTTGGAGAACACTTCATCCTTACGGATCCTACCGACAGACACTGCCATTCCGTTGCCAGTGTTACGATCCATACGTGGTTGTGGCCTGTTATCTTCTTCCCTTATGACCACTGGTGCTTCTGGTGCTGAGTGGAGGTTGAGTTTCTGGGGCATTCCCCTGAAGGATGCGAGTGATTCTTTAATTTCATCTACTTCAAAGTCATCCTCCATCTCTATGAAAACTGCCTCTGTATGGCCGTCCAGTACTGCAACCCTGTTGCATGATGCACTGAGTCCAAAGTTTGCAGGTACAACAGATTCTCCATCGTACTCTCCAAGGAGGTGAAGGGTTTCAGATTCCATTTTCTCCTCCTCCCCACCTATGAATGGCACCAGGTTGTCAACTATTGCCATGGATGGAACACCGTTGTATCCTGCCCCTGATACTGCCTGCATGGTGGATACGTAGACCCTTTTGATGTTGAACTGGTCGTAGAGTGGTTTCAGGGTTAGGGTGAGTGCTATGGTTGAGCAGTTGGGATTGGTGACTATGAATCCATCCCAGCCCCTGTTTTTCTGCTGGGTTTCTATGAGTTCCAGGTGGTCTGGGTTGACCTCTGGTATGACAAGGGGCACGTCTGGTTCCATACGCATTGCACTTGCATTGGATGCAACTTTCATGCCTGCAGCTGCAAATTTAGGTTCAACCACTGCTGCTGTATCTGTAGGTAAGGCTGAAAACACTATTTCAACATCTTTAACCTCTGCAGGGTCTGTGTCAACCACAGTTATATCTTTCACTGATTCTGGTATTCCAGTGTCTAAATGCCAGGTCGCTGCATCTTCGTATCTTTTGCCTGCTGATCGTTGGGATGCAGTCAGGGCAGTGATCTCAAATTCGGGATGATCCGCCAGTAGCTGGATGAACCTCTGCCCAACCATTCCAGTTGCTCCAAGAATTCCTACGTTTACCATTTTTCTCAACTTCCCCTTATTATTTCAATATTTCCATCTTTTCTGAGACCTAATCTCAATTCTCCGTTGTATATTTTTGTAAATCCATTTATTACTTCTACTATTGAACCTTTTTTAATCTTTTCCCTTGGAATGTTGTCGTCCCACAGTTCTAAAGTTACGCTTCCAGTATCATCGACGAGTTTAATCAGAACCAAGTAAACCCTTCCAGATTCATCTTTAATTTCCCTAGGAAGTTTTGAAACCATTCCAATAACGTTAACTCTGGCCAGGTCACTCTTCAACTCACTTATCTTAGCGTAATTATCATCCACAAGGTCTGGATCCATCAAAGTGAATTCACAGCATCCTTTAACATCCATGAGCTTTCCAGATACTTCTAGGGGTTCACCAATATGTGAGGTCGTTAAATTCTCAGTATCTCCTATGAATTTCACTGCAATATCCTTTCTGGTATTTCCAAGTAGATACATCTTGTTTTCGTCATAGAAGGCAAGGTTTCCCTTGAAATCAACGATTCCATTATTTGAAAATGTGATGTCTTCCCTTTTGGTTATCTTGTTGAATTCTCCCTTGTAGTTCTGGAAGATTCCCGAGAGGTTGTGGGACTTGCATGATAGTACGTATTCATCTTCAGCATACTCCTTTGATGTTTCATGGTTCCAGACATCTGCAAAGAAGTTTGAACCCCCAGCCACAGCACTTGGATCGTCTGTGTAAAGATTTGCCTCTATCTGGGGATGTCCCTCATTTTCCCTGGAGGATCCCAGACCGCTTCCAGTTAGATTAGAGGAGCCCAGGATCATCTCAGAGTCATCTATTACAATGATCTTGGAGTGTACATGGTTGTTGTACTTCACAAACAGTCTGTCCCCGAAGATACTTTTCCACTGTTCAACATCATCCAGTTGATGAATACGCCTGAAAACATCCTCCCTTTGAAGTTTGGTTATTAAATAAACTTCAAGGTTGGGATTGTTGGATAAAGCATTTTCAAACGCCGTTACAAGTTCTTCACCCAGGGTTATCCAGGGGTATATGATGTAGATGTAGTTCTGGGCGTAGCTTATCCTTTCATGGATCTTCCTGAGGTAGGACCTGTCTTCCTTTAAAAACGTTGGGAGAAACTCTGTGACGTAGTCATCACGCTGAAAAAGCATTTACTCACCTTTACAATCAGTTTAAACCTAAAACATCTCCCATATCACTGATCCTTCCTTCTTCTGCAGTTACAACATATCTAACTGCCTTTATAACTCCATTTACAAATGATTGTCTGCTTTGGGCCCTATGAACAAATTCTATTCGTTCTCCTTCACCTGCAAAGAGTACTGTGTGGTCTCCCACAATGTCTCCTCCACGCACGGCATGTATGCCTATCTCATCTGCGGTTCTCTCACCGACCAGTCCCTTTCTGCCGTAAACCCCAACGTCGTCCATGTTGCGGTTGAGCTCCTCTGCTATGATTTCAGCTGCCCTTACTGCTGTTCCAGATGGTGCATCCTTCTTGTGCTTGTG
This sequence comes from Methanobacterium congolense, assembly GCF_900095295.1. NCBI lineage: Archaea > Methanobacteriati > Methanobacteriota > Methanobacteria > Methanobacteriales > Methanobacteriaceae > Methanobacterium > Methanobacterium congolense. The sequence continues at coordinate 774,218 of NZ_LT607756.1, read as the reverse complement.
GTGGGCTTCGATGATCTCGACATCGTAGTCTCCAAGTATCCTTGCAAGGTCACGCACAACCTTGAAGAACACGTTGACACCAACGGCCATGTTAGGAGCTATTACTGCCTTGATACTGTTCTTTTCTATTGTGGATCTGATACTTTCCATCTCTTCATCTGTGAATCCTGTTGTTCCAACCACCAGGTTCACACCGCACTCTGCACATGTCTTTATGGTGACCATTGCAGCCTTGGCTATTGTGAAGTCAACGAGCACATCTGGTTTCTTCGCTTCAAGCTCTTTTTTGAGGTTTTCAGCCCCTGTGACCTTCACACCAATTTCTCCAATCCCTATGGTCTCCCCAACATCCTTACCTTCAAAGGGAGAGTTTGGAGCCTCTATTGCTGCCACAACTTCCATATCATCCTGTTGAAGTACTGTTTTGATTATCTTTGAACCCATCCTTCCGCATGCACCTGTTACAGCCACTTTTATCATTTTATCAATCTCCGTTTAAATAAGAATATACATGATGAATCTTTAAAGATTTTTATGTTGATCCATGTTTTTAAAATAACTTTTAAAGATTTATAGGGCATTATAAATATTTTTTTTGATAAGATTTCTTCATCGTGGAATATCAAGAAAAATTAGTTTTCGTTTTTGCACATCCTTTCAGGATAATTCATAAACTCAGGTCATTCCCCAATTCCGTTTGAATCAACGCAAACACCCTAAAAGAAGTAAAATATGTCCTGAAAGAATTAAAATACCTGAATTTCATGAATAAAAAAAATACAGAAATTGAGGTACCGGAATAGGTTGAATTAGGATTTAACTAAAAAAGAGACTTTAAAAAAGGTAAAGCCTTTAAAAAGGGTTTAGCTCAACCTTAAATCAGTCCAAGGTCGTTCAAGACTTCAGAGAGTTTGGCCTTGCTGTCCTCTTTAAGGGGTGCAAGGGGCATTCTAACATGACCTGCAGGTCTTCCCATCATGTTCAGGGATTCCTTTGCAGGAACTGGATTGGATTCTATGAAAAGAACCTTCATGAGATTGTAGAGTTCGTAGTGAAGTTTGAAAGCTGTTTTGAAGTCTCCTTTGAGACCTGCATCAACCATCTGGCTCATACGTGCAGGGTCAACATTTGCAACCACACTTATAACACCTTTTGCTCCCATTGCTATCATTGGAAGTGTTAGGTTGTCGTTTCCAGAGAGCACTGCGAAGTCCGTACAGTCAAGGTCCTGGAGTCTTTTTATGGTATGGGAAACCTTGTCCATATCAGGGTTTGCCTCTTTTATTCCAACGATTCCATCGAGCTGGGCAACTTTTCCTATGGTTTCAACGTCTATGTCGGTTCCTGTTCTGGATGGAACGTTGTAAACTATTATTGGTATGTTTGTGGATTCTGATAGGAGTTTGTAGTGCTGGTAAAGTCCGTGTTGCTGTGGTTTGTTGTAGTATGGTGTTATTACCAGGGCCGCGTCTGCTCCTGAGTCTTCTGCGTGTTGTACAAGTCCCAGTGCTTCTTTTGAGGAGTTGCTTCCGGCTCCGGCTATTGCCTTCACCCTGCCATTGACCTCATCAACGAGGATATCTATCATCTTCCTCTGTTCGTCATGGGTTATGGTGGCTGATTCACCGGTTGTTCCGGCTGCAAGTATTCCATTAACTCCATTTTCAATGAGATAGTTTATGTTTTCACGCATTCCTGTTTCATCCACCCCATCATCCTTGGTGAAGGGTGTTACCATAGCAACTGTTGTACCTTCAAAATTCATTCTAAGACTCTCCTTACAAGTTCATAAGCTTTTTTCCCATCGTTCCAATCCACAAAAATCACCACAGAAGTTTGGCTTGAAGAAATCTCAACGATATTGATCTTGTTTCTGCGCAGAGGCTCCGTTACCTTGGTTATTATTCCCGGCGTGTCTATGAAGTCCTGGCTTGTGACCGTTATCATAGCTATCTCCATTCCCAGGGACAACGAACTTAGGTATTCATTGTTAACAACCACTTCATGGAGGACTTCATGGGCCCTGTCTGCAACTGCCTTATCTATGAAAAGGGTTACAGAATTCTGGCCTGTTGATATGCCATATATGTTTATATCGTTCTCTGCAAGGGTATCTGTGAGTGTTGAGAGTATTCCTCTTTTTGTGAGTATCTCCTCCCCAACCACGGCAATAACAGATATTGGTTCAGAGTTAAGGGCAGTTGTTTTAAGCATCTGATCCCCTGCAGGACCTATTATCTCTGTTCCAAGGGCTGAAAGATCTCCATGCTCAAATCCTATTATCTTGGCATTTATCAATGGATCCTTGTATCTCAGTGCATGTGGATGGAGTACCTGTGCCCCGTGGGTTGCAAGGTCCCTCATCTCTTCAACAGATATTTTGTCAAGCTTCTTTGCACTCTGGAGCTTGTTTGGATCCGTTGACATAACTCCGCCAACATCCGTTACAATGATGACCTCCTCTGCACTGAGACAGTGGCCCATGAGGAAGGCTGTTATGTCACTGCCACCCCTGCCCAGGGTTGTGATGTTTCCAGTTTCATCCCTTCCAAGGAATCCACAGAGTACAGGTATGATACCCTGGTCAAGGAGGTTCATTATTTCCTTGGATTTTTCTTCGGTTAACTCGTAGTTGACCTTTGCATTTATATAATTACTATCTGTGATAACTGGCCAGTTGTCCATGTGAGGATCTATGTATTCAGATTTCACACCGAGAGACTCTATGGTTGCTGAGAAGATTCTGACACTTGTTGTTTCACCCATGGATACTATGTCTGCAAGCTGCTTCTCTGTTACAGCATCACCTATTGCCTCGTGGACTATCTTCAGGATATCATCCGTTGTCTTGTTTATGGCAGAAACCACAACAACGACCTTCTTACCCTTCATATACTCTTTTACAACAGATTCTGCTGCTTTTCTTATTCGTTCTCCATTTCCTACGGATGTTCCTCCGAATTTGGCCACAATTACTTCCATTAAATACACACCTTTAGGTTAAAAGTATTCTATAAAAATTAATATTAATTATAGTATATTTTTGTTTATAAGGATTTATAAAAATTTTATAAAAATATGTGAGAATTGTAAAAGCTAGATAAATATAAAAGTTTAAGTTTAAATCTTAAGATCGTGTAATCTTAAGAATGCAAACTTAAAATAGTTTTTTAAGATTTTTTAGGACTGCTGCCTAACTACTCTGGTTACGTATCCAGCTATCTTGTTTCTTAAATGTTTTGTACTGACTGTTGAGAACTCTTCAACTAATTTTTTGTTCTTATCAAAATCAGTTGTGAACTGGCCCTCGTAAGTTTCGATCAGCTCTTTAGCTGTTCTTTTAACGAATGATGTTCGTATGTTACCCATGCTTTCCCCTCCTTAAAATTTTTTCTTGTTCTCTTTTACTCATACTCGCGAGTATCTTCATTATACGGGTAAGGCTGACTTCATCAATTTTCTTTTCCCTTGCTATTTCTTTGATCTTTTCCTGAATAAATGCTTCTCTCTTTTTATCCTCAATTTCAATGCCCAGTACGATCTTGGCATTGAGTATGTCTCTTGCAAGGGATGTTCTTCTTTCAATGAGATTTATTATCTCTTCATCCATCTCATCTATCTTATTTCTTGAATCCTGAAGTAGTCTTAAAGCTTCTTCCCTATCCACTGCGAACCACCTTTGTGCCTTCGTTGTCAACCCCTGTCCTTATGACCCTTCCAGGGTAGGAACTCCATGATTCCTCCACTTTGTCGGCATTTCTGTTGTTGGCTACTGCTACAAATGAGGGTCCTGTACCTGAAAGCCCTGCTGCTACTGCACCAGCGTCTAAAGCATCTAAAGCAATGTTTGAATCAAATCCAAGTGCTGAACAGTAAAGAAGTCCGTTCAATGTAAGGGCACTGTAGATTCTCCCATTCAAAGCTTCATCAAATGCCATTTTAACCCATGGAGCAAGGAGCTTCATACGCCCTACATCTGACTTTGCAGTGGGTGACTTTCTATCTGGCATATGTATTAATATATTTTGCTCCTCCATGTTTTTCTTCTGTAGAATCTTTCTCTTCATGTTGTCTGTGACTGTCAGACCACCGAAGAAGGATGCACTTGCATCATCAAAGGCACCTGTTATGGTAACCCCTGCCTCGAGGGATGCGTCTATTGCAAGGTTGAGAAGATCAAGTTCGTTCAAACCTGCATCTTCAAGTTCAAATCCATACTCATTCATGATTGCACGTGCAGTTGCCATGACCACTGCATTGGAAGTTGCACTGCTGCTTGAAAGCCCAGATGCAGCAGGGAGGGTGGAGGTTGTTTTAACGCTGACACCTGTCTGGAGGTCCAGGTACTTCAGTTCACCCCCTATCCTGAGGATTCCGAACCTTTCAATGACCTTCTCAACGCAGAGTTCCATGAGCTTTGTGTCAACGAAACTGTCTGTTTCACATAATATTGAAGATTTAGGACCTTTAAATTTAACTTCTGCATTAACATAAAGTTTTATGCCAAATGCTGAACCGTATCCTGTTGATATTGCATTTATTACTGTGGCAGAGCCGGGAGATCTGACTTTTGTGTTCAATAACATCACCATGGGCATTCAAAAGATTTATGTCTTGTTCAACAACCTTCAATTAAAGGTATCATATTCTGTACTACAAATTAATGGTAAAACACATTATATAATTAGGGATTGATAAGGATTTCTTTATCCATTAATTAAATTGGAGATATGTGGTTAAAACATTTTTCATAAAAGGAATTCTTTGAAACTTAAAAATGGTTTCAACCGTGCAAATTCTTATTATTCTAATTTTAAGTATTATTTGTACATGATGTTTCCCGTGCGTATTAAAGCCCCAATCAATATAACAATAAGAAGGAGCACCAACACTCCAATGATTATGAGCCTATTTATTTCCCTTTCTTTATCTTCCTTTTCACCCATGGAATTATTTCTATTTTTGATTTTATTTACATATTATCAAAGGGTGGCTCGAAGAGGGGGCATGGAAAAAAGTTTGATATAATTATATAGGTAAAAAAGGACTAATAAAAATAATAAAAATAGTATCACATAGTACTGAAGTTTCAAAGTGATGATCATGGACAAAAATACCAAAATAGTTTTAACAGTTATTGGTGGGGGATTAACGGTGTTGTTACTGCTTATGATAGTATTTGTTGCCTACATCGGCAGCTCCACCGATGGAAACCCCTTTGGAGACACAGTTGCAGTTATACCACTTCAGGGAGAGATCGGATACGCATCCTCAAGTGTGCTCAGCAGCGATGTTGTAACGCCTGAAACCTTTGACGATGAAATGTCCCAGGCAGAGGACGACCCTTCAGTGAGTGCAATCCTCGTTGAAGTTAACAGTCCAGGAGGCACCCCTGTTGCCAGTGAAGAGATCATGGAATCCATCAACGATTCAAAAAAACCAGTTGTGGTCTGGATAAGTGATGTGGGTGCCTCAGGTGCATACCTTGCATCAACATCTGCAGACAAGATCGTTGCAAGTCCATCATCCATGGTTGGAAGTATCGGTGTCATCATGGACATGACAGATCTCTCAGGACTCTACCAGAAGCTGGGTATAAACAAGTACTCAATAAAAGCCGGAGAATACAAGGATATGGGTGCAGATTACCGTAATCTAACATCTGAAGAAAGGAGCATGCTTCAATCAATGGTGGATCAGGATTACGCCCATTTCATAAGCATCGTTGCAACCAACAGACACCTCAACGAAACCTACGTTGAAAGTGTTGCAGGTGGAAAGATATATACAGGCACACAGGCTAAAGATTTAAAGCTTGTGGATGATACTGGTAGTAAGGAACATGCACTGGACCTTGCAGCCAAGCTGGGTGGAATAGATGGTGAGTACAACAAAGTGACCATAACTCCACCAACAAGCTTTGAAGACATGCTCAGCAGTGTTTCATCAAGCCTTGCCTACTCCCTTGGTAAAGGAATTGGAAGCAACCTTAAGGAAGGTTCAATCGAATATATATTCCAATAAGGGTATAAATTACAATACATTCATTTATGATTAGTAAAAAAAATTGAGGTTAAAAAAGAGGTGAATAAATATGGTAGTTAAAGTCGAAGTATTTACATCCCCTTCCTGCCCATACTGCCCAATGGCAATCGAACTTGTAAATGAAGTTAAAAAGGATATGGGTGACCAGTTAGAAGTTGAAAAAATTGACATATCCATCAACCAGGAAAAGGCCGTTGAATACGGATTGATGGCAGTACCTGCAATTGCCCTTAACGGTGTTGTGAAATTCGTGGGTGCACCAAGCAAGGAAGAACTCGTTGCAGCTATCAAAGAAGAAACTGGATGATCAAATAGGTACTGTGAGGTACCTACCCTTCATTTTATAATTTTTTTTATAATACGTGGTATTTTATAAACAGGGTAATTTTAAATTTTATAGGAATATTTGGTAATTTTAAATACTATTTTTTTTAAAGTAAGTCCATGGAAAACAGAGAGATTCCACAGGTTAACCTTCCAATTTCTGAGGAGGAGTACGGGATTACAACAGGCAGCGCTGCAACAGGAGCAGCCCTTGCAGCACTTCTATCCCTGAAGGGAGATGTGAAGGTTGTGAAGATCCAGACGCCCATCACCCATCTGGATATAGAGGTGGAAAGCTCCCAGAAAGTGACTGAAACATCTGGAAGGGCTTCAGTGATAAAAAGACCCTACAAAGACCCTGATGTTACAAGAAACCTGGAATTCTTTGCAGAGGTGACCCTGAAAAGGGAGCCAGGCATAACTGTGGATGGTGGTGAGGGTGTTGGAAGGGTTACAAAACCCGGACTCCAGGTTCCAGTTGGAGAGGCAGCAATCAATCCTGTTCCACGTGAAATGATACGATCCAACCTCCAAAGGATTATTGAAAGGGAATTTCAGGACTATAAGGGTGCTGAAGTTGTGATATCAGTTCCAGAGGGCAGGGAAACTGCTAAAAGAACCATGAATCCCCGTCTTGGAATCGTTGATGGGATTTCCATACTTGGAACAACAGGTGTTGCCCGTTCCATGTCGGTTGCCAGTTACAAAAAATCATTCAAGTGTCAGATGGACGTTTCACTGGCTGAGGGCTATAATGAACTCATCTTCGTGCCGGGGAATATCGGAGAGAAACTTGCATTGAAACTCCTGGATGTTGAGGAGGATGAGGTGGTTCAGATGAGCAACTTCGTGGGTTACATGCTCTCTGAAGCAGAATCAGCAGGTGTTAAGAAGATCACCCTCTTTGGACATGCAGGTAAGCTCATCAAGATCGCTGCAGGCATATTCAACACCAAGCACAGCATTGCAGACGGCAGACGTGAGGTTATAATGGCACATGCAGCCCTTCAGGGTGCAGATCATGGAGTTGTGAAGAGAATATTTGAGTCCAACACAACCGAGGAAATGATAGATGTTCTCAATGAATTTAACATGGTACTGCCTGTTTTTGACAGTATTGCAGATTCAATTAAAGAGATCTGCACTGCCAAGTATCAAATGGAAATTGATGTGGTGATACTGAGGATGGATGGAACTGTGCTTAACGATAATCATGAGATAAAGGTTGGATCTCGAGGGGATTCATAAAAAAACAGGACCCTAGATCATCAACTCAATGCCTTGCCTTTTTTAATTTTGGAAATTTTTTTTATCTGGGAATTTTCATAACTAAACCTTCTTTAACCCCGGGATTCAGATATCCCCACTTTTATGATAAAATTTTATATGAGATATACAACATGAAATGATAAGATTGAAATATTTACAAAATTCATTATAAAATAAATGATTAAAAGAAAATAATGATTTATAAGAGAGATACTGATTCAATAAAAATCTTCAAGTATTTGGTTAATTTGTTGAACATTCGTTAAACATTCAAGATCAAATCTTTTTAGAGTTGGAGGCAGATTAAATGGGTGAAAAAACGTTTACACATCTTACAGAGGGTGGTGTTCACATGGTTGAGGTTGGAGACAAACCAGTTGTGAGGAGAACAGCCACCGCAATGGGTAAGATCTATTTAAAGGAAAGTACGGTGGATCTCATCAAAAACAATGAAATAAAGAAGGGTAACGTGCTCACAACTGCACAGATCGCTGCCATCAGCGCCGTGAAATCAACCCATCACACCATACCCCTATGCCATGCCCTGAAGATAACAGGCATTGAAGTGGACTTCAACGTAGAACTTGACACCATCGAGATAGAGGTGAGTGTCAGGTGCGATGGAAAAACAGGTGTTGAGATGGAAGCACTTACAGGTGCAAGTGTTGGACTTCTAACCATATGGGACATGGTTAAAAGTGTTGAAAAGGACGATAACGGCCAATACCCATCAACCAGAATATCTGACATTGAAGTTGTCAAGAAGGAGAAGGTGGGACTTTGAAGAGTAGAATTGCCCTGCTTATTTTTGTCATGATACTGGTTTCCATGGTTGGTGCCGGATACTCACAGAACATTAGAATCAACAGGAACAGGACTTCAGATCTTGCAGTTGATGATGCAGACTTGAACATTCAAAGTGAAACCTTTCATCTATCCAAATCTCCCCTTGTGAATTTTCTGCCCCTTGGGATTCACATGCCAAAACCTGGACAGGTACTTCAGATATTTATCCTGGGCTCCATCCTTGGTTTGAGCTGGGTCATGGCCAGAAAGGGAGATATGGAGTTTTAACATAAGATCCAGTTGATTTTGAAATCAGTGCGGAACTTCAGTTTAGATGTTAAAAAACCTTCAACAATTTTTACAGAACCTAATGAAACATGGAAAAAGCTAAAATTTAATCAAACCCTACGATTTGATGGTCATGGAAACTATAAAAAAGGAAATCAGAGAGATTATAAAGGATTCTTATCCCAATATAAATGAGTTGAACCCTGCACAGAAGGCCGTGGTTGATTCTGGATATTTGGAGGATGAAACCAACTACATCATAGCCATTCCAACTGCCAGTGGAAAAACCCTACTTGGAGTTATGGCAGCCCTGAACACTGTGTTGAAGGGAGGTAAGGCAGTTTATGCAGTTCCATTAATATCCATCCAGAACGAGAAGGTTAAAGAGTTCAAAGCCTTTGAGAAGTTTGGAATCAAGGTTGGAAAGCATCCTTCATCCTCTGATATTGCGGTTATGGTTTTTGAATCCTTCGATGCAGTGACACGTTTCTCATGGAATACCCTCAGGGAGATTGATCTCCTCATCATCGATGAATTCCACATGATAGGGGAGTACTCAAGGGGTCCAACCATTGAATGTGCAATAACCCGTTCAAGGATACTGAACCCGAGTATGAGGATGGTTGCACTTTCTGCAACACTCCAGAATATGCCTGAACTTTCCTCATGGATGGATGCACATGTAGTTCAGCACGATTACCGTCCGGTGCCACTTTACAAGGACGTGCTCACAACCGAGGAACTTGGACTTAAGAACAAAAACGATGTCATCCTGAAGATACTGAACCAGTCCATGGAGGAGGAATCCCAGGCCCTTGTCTTTGTATCAACACGAAGATTCACAGAATCCCTTGCAAACCACATAGCGGGCAAGATCAAACGGAAGTTACCTGCTGAGAAGAAGAAGGTCTTCAAGGAGGTTGCGGAGAAGATACTGGACGTTCCAAAACGCAGAGGAACCCTTCCAACAGCTGTCTGTCTGAAGCTTGCAGAGTGTGTTGAGAGCGGTGTGGCATTTCACCATGCGGGTTTGTTCGACAAACAGAAGGAGATCATCGAGGATGAGTTCCGTGCAGGAAACCTCCTCATGATAACTGCAACCCCCAGCCTCATGTACGGTGTGAACCTTCCCTCAAAGAACGTTGTTATAAGGGATTACACACGATGGACAGGGCAAGGCCCCCAACCAATACCTGTATTCGACTACGAGCAGATGTCTGGAAGGGCTGGAAGGCCAGGCTACGATGATGAGGGATACTCTTACCTCATTGCCAAGAGTGTTGATGAGGCATTCAACCTCAAGGACCATTACATCTACGGTGAGATAGAAACAACCAATTCCAAGCTCATTGAGAACAGGGATGCGGTTTACAAGCAGATAATAACTCAGGTGGCTTCCAGCCTTGCAAAGAGCCCCCAGGAGATTTTGGAGTTCTTCAACGATACATTCTACGGTTTTCAGATGTCCCACAACGAGTACATGTCTGCATTTTCAGCCGAATCAATGGAGTACGATTTGAAGGAAGCCCTTGACTTTCTCATGCAGAACGGTATAATCCGTGCAACACCTGACGGGCTTAAAGCAACTGATTTTGGAATGCTCATTGCCAAGAGCAACTACACAGTTGAAACAGCAGTTAAACTCAGGGAGTTTGCACGTTCCGGTGACATCGAACCTGAAAAATTACTGTATGAGATTGCAAGAACCCCTGACATTCCAGTTATCACATTCAAGGGCCGTAAGAGTAAGGATCCTGTCAGGGAACGGTTATCCAAGGCAGGTATCTTTGCAGTGGACATGGGATTGGCTGAGGCAACGGCTGCAACCCTCATGGAGTGGCTGGATGAACGCAGTGAGTACGAGATAGAGAATGCCTTCAACGTCTACGCTGCATCAACCAGGAGAACATCCTACGAGGCTTCGCTCCTTGTGAAGTTCTTCAGGAAGATATGTGAAGTTCTAGGGATCTACACAGGCCTAAACGAACTTGACACCCTATCTGCAAGGCTTTACTACGGTGTTAAGGAGGATCTGGTGCCAATGGTACTATCAATTAAGCGTCTGGGACGTAGAAGGGCACGTGCCCTTGTTGATGCCTTTGGAACGGATCTTCGATACGTTTCACGTGAGGAACTCCTGCGTATTGAAGGTATAGGTCCAAAAACTGCGGAATCAATACTCAAATGGTGCAGGGAATGAAATTTGACTTTGAAAAGCCCCTTAAGAAGGTTGAACTTGTGGAAATGCTCAAAAATGAGGCTGATGAAATTTCAGTACAGGATATAATGGAGATCTACACTGAGATGAACCGGGAAGGAAAGTACGTTCAGAAGAGCTACCAAGATGAGTACATCAAATTCTACATAAAATCTTATTTAAAATATTTAAAGGATTTAAAAACAGATGAAACTCCATACAATTCTTACGTTGATATGGAAAAGTTGAAGTGCACAGTGGACCATCTGGAAAGCCTGTTTGAACACCATGAAAAATATTCAAAGCCTCGTTTAAAAAAGGTGCTCTATGTAACAACCCTGTATCCAACATTTATACTGGAAGAACCTATACACATCATTGGATCACAGTTTCCAGGGGGTTTGAAGATTAAAAAGAATGGTGAAACCTATTTATGTCCTGTCAAAGAGAAACAAGAGGAAAGCCCCAATGCCCTCTGTAAATTCTGTATTGCAGAACAGGACGAGGATGTTTGAAAATTCATCTTTTACCATAATGAGAATTAATTCGAAAATTAAGGAATTAATTCATAAAATGGAATTAACTCTTAAATTTATATTTAAATGGTGCAGGGAATGAAATTTGACTTTGAAAAGCCCCTTAAAAAGGTTGAACTCGTTGAGGCTCTGAAAAATGAGGTTCATGATATCTCTGTGATGGATATCATGGAGGCCCACAGCTACCTGGTCAGTGAGGGTAGGTACGTTCAGGAGAGCTACCGCGACGAGTACCTGAAATCCTACGTAAAGGCCTTTTTAACACGTTTGAGGGACCTAAGAAATGACAACATCCCCTATCCTTCCGATGTGGATGTGGATGAACTGAAGGATGCACTGGATAACCTGGAACATCAGGAGAAGAATCTCGTTGAAGGCGAGTTCAATCCATGCTTCTGGAGGATATACAGTGTTATGTCCATTTACACGAGTTTCGTTCTGGAGGAACCCATACACATTGTTGGAACACCTTTTCCTGGTGGTTTCAAGGTTAAAAAGGTGGGCGATGATTATCTATGCCCGGTTAAGGAGAAACAGAAGGACAATCCAGGGGCTGTGTGTGGTTTCTGCATTGCAGAGCAGGACGAAGATGTTTAAAAGTTGCCAAGACTCTAATAAATTAAAATCATTAAATTATTGAAATTGATTCTATATGATCCTATTTCAAGATATTTACCCAAAATTGATATGAATAAGGATGTTGATGTAAATAAATGGATGTGCCCCGATGCCTGAAAGTTTTCTTGATACTCCCCTGAAGGAGAAAATGACCAAGGAGGAGCTTCTGTCCCTTCTCAAAAAGGAAGCCCATAACCTTCACATGAAGGATATCATGCTTGCAACTGCATTCTTCCAGGAGGATGCCCAGTTCATGCCCAGAGGCTACAGGGAGGATTACATCAAAACCTTCTCAAAGGCATTTTTCACACGAATCAAGGACATAAAGGAGGATGATGATCACTACCATGGTTTCGTGGACATGGTTAAGCTTCGAGGATTCTTCAAGCTCCTTGATGAACAGAAGGAAAATGCTAAAAGTGACAGGGAGCTCTGCTTTCTGAGGATCGCCCGTATCGTTGCAACTTACACAACCTTCATACGTGAGGAGTCCATACATCCCGTTGGAACCAAATTTCCAGGGGGTTTCATCCTCAAGTTCCAGGGTGGAGAGTATCTGTGTCCTGTGAAAGACAGGCAGAAGAGAAATCCCAGTGCGCTTTGCAGGTTCTGCGTGTCGGTGCAGGATGCGAATGCGATTTAATCATGAATTTTAAAGTTTTTATCGATTTTAATTTCTTATTTTAAAATAAATCGCATATTTAATAGAACTTTTTTAAAATAAGGAGTTATAATGATTTTTTTTAAGTTTTGAAATTAAAATCTCGAATATTCTTGTTAAAATTAAAAAGTAACACTTCATTGAAATTTAAAATGAAACTTTCATTAAAATTCTACAGTAGAACCATGTTTTGGGGTACAGAATCTGAGCCTTCAAAAAACTCAAAACAAATCATTCCTTAGTGATCTTATCTGCAATTCCATTTAAAGAAATGAAGTTATCTGCAACCTGTATGAATTCCTCTGTTATTCCCTGGATAAGGAAGTAGGCTATTTCAACCTTTTTACCCCTTCTTTGAACCTCTTGAATGGCCCTGAAGTAGTCGTAGTCACCTGAAACGATTATGGCTGTGTCGTACTGGTCGTCCATTGCAAAGGATATGAGATCAGTGGCCAGTGCAATATCCACACCCTTCTCAACCTGTTCAGTTGTATGGTTCTCCATTCCACAGTAGTCGCACTTCACAGTCACCCTGTGAGTTTTGAGGGGAACCGCTGTTACGTTGAAGCCGTTGTAACTTAGCATGTCCAGAAACCTTTTCTGGGCTGGGAACTGGCTTGAATTTTCCCTTGGAATTGCAGCGTAGTAATGGGAACTTACAAGCTTCCTGCCTCCAACCAGTTCATCCCGAAGTTTCAGCATATCAATTTTATAGCCCTTCTTGTAGTTGCTGCAGCCATGGAACAGGTTTGCACCATCTATGAATATCATTACGCGTTCTTGCATCTTGGAACCTGTATAATGTTTATTTTTTTATTTTATTTTTTTAATTATATTGCTTGTGTGAATCTGATATTAATAATTGAGGTATTTAAACATGGTTATCCATGGAGTCATTTAACGCAGCTTCAGTATTTTGGGACAGTTTTACAGAAATAAAAACTTAAAAAACTGATTATAAATAATTAAAACTTCATTTTAAAACTATTCTTGAATATGGGATTTTTAAGAATTTTATTTTGGAAAATATTAAATATACGATTGCTCTGAAAATGAAAAATAGAGGTGAAGTATGCTGACAGAAATCTTTGGAAACCACCCCCAGGTCAAGGTTATAGAATTCCTTCTATCAAATCCCCACTCAGAATACAGCGAAGAAGACCTTCTCGAATGTGCAGAAATTGGCGGAAACTCCCTTCAGGAATTTTTCAACAAGCTAAAGGATTGTGGTTTAATAAAGCCCACAAGAATGGTTGAAGATGCACAGTTCTACAGTGCAGATATGGAATCCCCAACCATGCGGGCCCTGAAGGCATTCCAGGCTAAATTGAAGCAGATAGACGTTGAAAAAGAAGTTGATACTATGGAAGGTGGAGCTGGAAGTGAGGAAAACCCTGAAATTTCCAGTGCAAATGATCAGCCGCTCTCCAAAAGTAAGAAAAACAGAGTTATAGCAGAACACCTCACGGCAAATGAACTGACCCGGAAAGAGATCTTATCAGTTGTTGAGTCCTACTACTCAGATGATGATGATCTGTACAACATCTTTAAGAACACACTGACCTTCGCATTCGCATCAGATGAACCCTTCAAAACTGCAAGCACCTACCTGAACAACGTTTCCAAATTTTATCCCCACTTCAAGAAGAGCATATTCTACGGCTCCAACGCCAGCATGTTCAAGAACATGATCATGGAGAAGAAGGGATCCCACATAAAGGTTAAAAACCGCGAAGAGTACCGCAGAGCACAGGAAGAATTCAGCAGGGAGCTTGATCTTAAACCACCAAAGTCTGTGAACGTTTTAAACGCCATAATGGATGATAAAAACGGTATTCAGAAGATAATGTACGATCCAGACTACTACCTGCGGATCAAAAACATATTTCCCTCATACGTGTCAGAGCTTCAAAGGCTGAAGATCATAGTCCTGCGTAGCTTTGAAGAGGAAATTGAAGGCCTTGAGGCCAAGAAACAGCCGGAAGTTATGGGAGAAGTTATTGAAAGTGCAAACAGGATTATAAAGGAGCTTGAAGCAAAGAAGGAGATTTTGGAAAGGGGTTGAGGATGATCCTTTAAATCCCAACATCCATTCTAAACCCTTAAATTATTTCTAAACTCCCATCTTCCAATCCAGTTATTCTACTTTAACTCAATGATCTTTATGGTTTTACAGTTTTGAGGTAGTCGCGAACTCTACCAACTTCAAGATCCCAATCAGAAAGCTCATTTTTCTCGACAACCTCAATGAATTTCTCGTATGCTTTGATTGAATCCTCTTTTTTCTCAAGATCCTTCAGAACGTTTCCCATACCCAACCATGCCTCAGGGTCATCTGGATCTATTTCTTTTACTGCTTTGTAGCATTCCAGAGCATCTTCTGGCCTTTCAAGGCCCATGTAGATTTCAGCCTTCAGGGTGAGTGCACTTGTGAATTCCGGCTCAACCTCCAAGATGTCAGTTATGCAGTTAATTGCTTCATCTAATTTGCCCATATCTGCCATGGCACAGGTTTTGTAGTAGATTATAGACGTGTTATGTTCATTTATATCTAAAGCTTTGTTATAAAATCCTATTGCTTTATCAAGCTTGTTTAAAGATGCTGATGCCAATCCAAGGTACAGTAATATGTCTTCATCTTCAGGTTCCATTTTTAAAGCAAGATTCAAATATTTTAGGGCATCCTTATAGTTTTCAAGCTCAAATAAGGTTATTCCCTTATTTTTCAGGGCTAAGAATGAGTTGGGATCCATACTGAGTGCATCATCGAAGTAATTCAAAGCCAGAGTCTTTTTACCCAAAGAAGCCATTATCAAAGCTTTTAAGATGATTGCGTTGATGTTTTCTGGTTCAGATTCTAAAAATTTGTCTATGGATCGTTCTGCCTCGTCAAGATCATCCAGGTATAACAATGCCAGAGCCTTGTTGTAGTGAACATCAGTGTAACCTGGATCCAGTTCCAAAACTTTATCAAAACACTGCAATGCTCTTTCATCATCTCCAAGTTCTATCAAGCCCGTTCCCTTAAGGAAAATTGCTGTAACATTATCTGGTTCCAATTCCAATGCCTTTTCAAGGAATTCTATTGCTTCAGCAGGTTCATTTTCCCCAAATTTCTCATTTGCCAGTTCAATATAGTTTGATACTTCTGAAGTCATCTTTTTTCACCCTTTTATTCCTGTAAATTGTTTTTAAAACTAATCAGAACTCCTGGGCCTTGGAACTGCCTTAGAAATATGGAATCCCTGTTTTTTGACTGGAAGTTCTCATAGTTAATAAGGTAGGATATCTTTATTTATAATTATCAATCAGATTATTCAGGATTAAATACTTAACTCTATGTCTGCAAAATAAATTTAAAAAACAATCCACAAGCAAGACCACATTTTATGAATTTCCATTCTTCGAATCGGGTTAAAGGTTAAATAAAACTTTGGAATATTTCCTAAATTATTAAAAGAATTTCTAAAAAATTCCAACCTGAGAGCAAAACTAAAAAAATTCCTTTTTTATAAATATTTATTCACTACCTGACATTTTTAAAGGAAAAAACGAATAAAGGGCACATTAATTTACTTTATCAATACGATGCGACCTTAGTTTCATACTTCCCAGCATCATTATCTATTTAACAGTTATTAATTGCTTTTCCTTCCTCCCATGTAGAAAATAGTAAAGAACAATGGTTGCAAGTATCACCATGACCATGGTTGAATATGAACCGCGGTATCCTAGGAATGGAATGAAAAATCCGAATAGATAGGGTCCTACTCCAAATCCCATGTCATAAAACATATAATAAGTGGCTGTTGCCAGTCCTAATTTATGTGGGGGAGCTACTTGTATGGCAATTGCCTGGGAAATGGATTGAAGGTTACCAAAACCTAACCCAAACAATGCTCCGGCTAATAATAAAGCAAGTCCAAAGTTTGCTTGACTAAATAAGAACATGGCAATTGCGAAAATGAAAAAGCAAGGATACATCACGATATTTGCACCTTTAGCATCCATTAAACGACCTGAGAATGGTCTTGAGACCACGACTGTAACTGCGAATACAATGAAGTAGAAACTTGCAGCATTTACTAAATTGATCTGCTCAGCATAGATTGAAATAAAAGTTAATACACCTGAATAAGCAAAACTAATGATTAAGGCAATGATTGAAATGGGTATCGCTTTAAATTCGAGGTAATTTGAAATTTTAAAGATTTTTGCACCTTTAATTTTGTCTGGTTTAGATATTTTATGAGCTGGTTCCTTAACTGCAAAGGACATGAAAAAACAGAAGATAACCAATATTAAATTAAAAATAAAAATCACGTTAAAATCTGCATACTCCGTTAAAAGAATTCCTATAAAAGGGCCTAGTGCTGTTGCCAATATTATACTTATACTAAAGTAACTAAGGCCTTCTCCGAGTCTATTGGCAGGAAGAATCTGGGCAACAATTGTTGCTATGGTTGTGGTTGCCACCCCAAAAGCCATTCCCTGTAAAATTCTGATGAATATTAACGATGGCAAACTGGTTGCCACAAAGTACAGTGCAGATGGGATGGCAAAGAATATTATACTTACAATTAAAATTTTCCTATTTTCCACATCATCAATAATGCGTCCAATTCCTAATCGACCAAACAAAGCTCCAATAACAAAAATGCTTGAAACAAGTCCAGCTACACCTGTTGAAGTATGAAATCTGGTTATGGCATAAGAAGCTATCGTAACCAACAATAGATAAAATATCAAAGCAATTAAAAAGTTAACCACAGATAATGTGATAAACTCTTTTGTCCATAATTTTTCCTTATTCATGTTATTATCCTTCTAAAAAAATTCAAAATATGTTTAGCTGCTATATTTAGCTGTAATTTTTAATTTTTTCAATGCTGTTTTCAGTAAAAAATTGATAATTATCATTTTTAGGATGAACCAAGGACCTTTGAAAATGAGTAAAAAAGGGAGATTGTGGCTTTTCTAAATCTCTAAATCCTTCAATCCAGTTAGAATTTTCTCTTCCAACTCAATTATCTTCCCTTTGATAACTTCTGGAGCTTCGTACTCAACTTCCTCGTACTCTATTTCCTTGTAGTTGGAGATTGAAAGTCCGTAGTCATTTTCCTTTATTTCTTCAAAGGGTACGAAGAAGCACTTGGCCTTTCTGTCTGTGAAGTCCTCATCTTCCCTGTTTTTGAACTTCTTAAGGATGTCTGGTATGTCTCCCTTACCATCTATGAAGTTTCGCTTGTCGTCTAATGAGTAGCCGTCTGCCTCCATGTCGTAGAACCAGACCTTCTTGGTTGGTTCTCCCTTGGTGAAGACCAGTATTCCAGTTGAAACTCCTGCGTAGGGTTTGAAAACACCTGATGGCATGGATATCACAGCGTCCAGTCTGCAGTCCTCTAACAATCTTTTTCTTATGGATTTATGTGCCCTGCTGTTACCGAAGAGGACTCCCTGGGGTACGATAACTGCACATCTTCCACCGCTGACAAGGATGTTGTACATAAGCTCCAGGAAGAGTATCTCTGTCTTGGTGGTTTTGATTGTGAAGTTCTGGTTTATCTCAGCCTTGTCTATGCTTCCCTTGAATGGTGGGTTGGCAAGGACAACATCGTAGCGTTTGTCCTCGTTGTAACGGTTTGATAAAGTGTTTAGCTGCTGAATGTTTGGGTCCCTGATACCGTGCATCATGAGGTTCATTAGGGATATCCTGGTCATGGTACGGTCAAAGTCATAGCCGTAGAAGCTTGATTCCCTGAGAAGCTTCCAGTCCTCCTTGTCCAGCCTGTCTCCCTTGAAGTTGTACTCGTTGCCCTCATCGTCCAGTTTTATGAATTCCTCTGATGTGTTGTTTCTGAGTATGTAGCTGTAGGCGTTTATCAGGAATCCTGCGGTTCCACAGGCTGGGTCACAGATGGCATCACCGATTTTGGGGTTTACAAGTTCCACCATCATCTTGATGATGTGCCTGGGTGTTCTGAACTGGCCGTTTTTACCTGCGGTTGTGAGTTCTGAGAGCAGGTACTCGTAGAGGTCTCCACGTGTGTCACGGTTCTGTTCCTTTATGTGCATCTTCTCAATTATTTTGGTGGCTTCTGTAAGCAGGCTTCCTGTTGGAATTGCAAAGACTGCATCGTTCATGTAGCGTGAGTAGAGGGAGTCCTCATCCCCCAGGTTTCTGAGAAATGGGAAGACCTTGTCCCTCACGTGGCTAAGCATCTCCTCTGAGGAGTACTCTGACCATTCCGACCATCTGCACTCTGGACATTCCTGGAAGATGGATGTGAAATCTTCACCTGCAAGTCTGGCATTGTCCCGCTTGGCATTGTCCTGGTCTTCAAGCTGTTTCATGAACAATAAATAGGACATCTGCTCTATTGCCTGGAGGGGATTGCTGATACCCCCACTCCAGAACTTATCCCATAACTGATTTATCTTGGACTTTAAATCTGAATCTAACATGTGAGTTCTCCTTTGAAAGCTTTCTGCATTAGGGCGTTGAAGAGGTTGTCTATTTCCTGTTTGGATTGTTTTTGATGTTTTTTTAGTTGTTCTACTTTTTTGACGATTTCTGCGAATTGGTTTTGGAGTGCGATTGGTGGAAGCAAGATATTCAAGGAGTTAACATCTTTTTGGTTTATGCTGGCTTGATTAACAGCTTTTTTTGCTTTATTAATGATTTGGTTGTGCACATAATTAGTACACAAGAATTTGGTCAAATAAACTGGATTAATAAGAGATAAATTGAGTTCTATTTGCATCATATTTGATTCATACACAGTTTCTTCTAAAAGATCTTCAACCAATGCGCATTTACCCAAATATTCAATGCTGTTAACTCTATTAATAACAATATTTTGATTTTTTAGTTTAAATCTGTTTATTTCTTCATTTGTGCAAATAATACGCTTTAAATTTTGAATATTTTCTATTTTACCATCATAAAATGAATCTATTCTTAAAATTGGAAGTCCATCTTCTCCTTCAGTATAATAAGAAGAATTTTTATATAAGCCATTTTGAGGGGTTCCTACCATCAAATCTTTGAATTTTTTCAAAGGCCATTTTTTGGGATTATTAGCAGGATCCCCAAACATCTCCAGGAAAACACTTTTCAAATATTCATCAGTCAGTACATCAGCTTCAGCCCGGTATTCCTTGAGCTTTTCAGCTTTTTCAAGGACTTCAACTATTTTTTGCTGGGTTTTAAGGGGTGGGAGTGGGATTTCATGATTTTTTAAAATTTTTAAGTTGATATTATCTTGAGTAGCACGACTTTTCTTGGCCACTATGTTCTTTTTTTCCGATATCAAACAATAATACAAATATTTTGTATCAACAATCTCATTATTTGGAATTATCCCCGCAATTGCTTGATTTGTAGCAGATTCAAAATTTAAAATCCCAATTGCACCTAAGGTAGCAAAAATCGAATATAAAATTGTTCCTTCTGGAAATAACTTTGCTGAGGAATTATTCAGACCTTCTTCTGTTACTTTTTCCTCAGAAGAGATTATATAAGTGCTTTTTAAATCGGAAATTTTTAACCAAGGAATGTTTCCATTTTTCCAATACTCATCAACTGTCCTCTTTGGTGTGCCTCCTGCTTTAATACTTTGAGCAACCTCAACTAATTTAACTTTTTTCCATTTATTCCATGAATGAGCTTCCATAACATATCCTCTTATAAAATGTTAGATTAAAACTTAAAAGGCCATATATCACTTAAATTTCATCATCAAAGATAATAGGGCCATCATATTTTTCCAAAATTTTTTCAAAAAGTACTAAAAAGTCTTTATGATCCTTTTTAAGATCATCAAAATCACTTGAACTTTTTATATCATTCAATTTATTTTTTATATCATCAATCATATCATCTATCAAATTATTACGTTTTATTCTGTCTAAATTCTCTTCAACGCTTAGCTCATTTGAAATGATATCTGAAAATAAGATAATAAAATTATCAACGTCCAAAATTGAAAGGATAGAACCTGCAGATTTACAGTTGATTTGATAGAAGTATAGAATATTTAGAGGATTTTTAAGGTTTCTGAGAGAAAATCTGAAAATATCATAAATTTTGGAACACATAAATTTTAATAATGTATCTTTTTGATCAGAAGTTAATTTTGGATCTAAAGATTTTCGATCCTTAATTAAGCTATCTGAAAATCCACATGCTGTGTAAATAGTATCACTGGCTATTTTTGTTTTAAATATCTTCAAAAAGGATTCATAACCAATTTTATTATATAATGCTATCAATATTCGGAGTATCTTAATTTTTTCACTTGCTCCAAATGTAAAAGGATCCTCCAAAATTAGATCACCATATCTTAACAAACTTCCAATTACAATATCAATTGTTTCATCATTCATTTTGTTTTTTTCTACAAACCAATGCAGCTCAGATAGTATTATTCCACTTTTTTCGTTATTTTCTAAATATTTCACAAAATCTTGCTCATTAGGCATCCCCAAGAACTCAGACATTTCTGCATCTGAAAAATCCCACTCTGGAACAGAAAATTTGAAATACCTATGGAAATAACTTTCATGGCAAACTCTTTTTTCTTGAGCCCATTCAGGAGCATCAGAACGTGCATCGTAGTTATTATAAATTAAACGAAGTTTTGGGAATATATTTTTTAGATATTCAAGTATATTCTTCTTTAAATCCGGAGATAAATTATCATTTAGATCATAAACTATCTCATTAATATTCCTTATTATTTCATCTCTATCTCTGAAATCAGATTTCCAACTAGTGAATAACTTTTTATTATTCTTTATTTGTTTGTAAAGATCCGGTTGAAACATTTGCAACGCTGTGATTGCCACAAAATCTGCAAAGTAAACATCATCTTTAACAGGAATATAAGTGAAGTATAAAGTGTTAACAAACCTTTTTAAGTCTCTTAAATTATTGAAAAAATGAATTAAACCAGAATCATATAAGTTACTCAATATACTTTCTTCTTCTCCAGTTAAATCTTTAATTTCAGTAATTTTCTCAAAAAATTGATCTTTAAGTTCGCTTTTATCTATATTTGGAACTTCAAACATCACAGGTATGATCTTTTTAAGATATTCCTCTCCAGAAATGCCCTCTTCTTCCAATGCTTTTTCAACAACTTTCCTATCAAAAGATACTAAATAAATAGTGTTAGGAAAATTACCAATTAACCTAATAAGTTTAAATATTTCTTTAATCTCTTTTTTATCAAGTCTATCAATATCATCAATAGTAATCAATATTTTTACTGACTTCTTTTTAAGAGAATCAAATAAATCATTTTTTAAAGACTGAATATCCTCAGTTTTATCAAAATGACCTATTTTATCCAAATAGCCTACTGTAGCTTGCGTTTGTTTAGGGAAAACAACTATTCCAAGTACTGTGAGTAAATGAGAAGAGTATGATTTCAACTTTTTTGTAATATCTTTAAATCCTTCAATTTTATTAAGTTGGTTATTTAATTCTAAGAAAAAATAAGATAATAATTGATCTTTCTCAGAAAAATACCATGGATTAAATTTAAAGAGTATGATCCCCTCTTTAACATCATTCGGGAATACAGTTCTAAAAATCTTATTAAAAAATCTTTTTAGTCTTCCTTCATCTTCAGTTTTAATTACATTTGGATCTATCTGTTTTAAGATCATGTTGATAAGAGTTGTTTTTCCAGAACCCCATTCTCCAGTTATTCCCACGACAAGACTTTTTTTAGATTTATATGCAAGAATAGAATTAGCAACTGAAATTGCAAATTTATGACGGCCTAATTCATCTTCTGGAAAATATTCTGAAAATAGTTCGATTGGATCATCATCATAAATCATTTTTTCCCACCTTAAATCATTATTATAATCTTTTTAAGTAATTGCAAAGGATAAAAATTAAAAAAATTATTTAAGCTTCATCCCAAGCTCTGAAACAACATCCACCAGCTCGATATGGTCAATATTTGGATTTGTCTTGAGTGCAGATTGGAACTTCTTATCGTAACCTCTGCTTATCACAATTCCCTTAACAGCTTCACCATTGGCTTTGTGATCCATGACCCAGCCCATGTATCTGGATACTTGTCCAAATACACTTGTATGGGCTTTTGTTATTTTAAGCTCAATTACAACGTAGTCATTGTTAGTTTTATCCCTGCAGAGTAAGTCCATATACCCTTCATCACCAACACAACGCTCCTGACTGCTTTCAACTTTTAGATCAAATCCAAATTTCTTCAGAACATGGATGTTCTCTTTCAGGTTATCTTCAAATTCTTTTTCTGTTTTTATATTGGCAATGACCTTCTTCCTGTCGAATGTATTCCAGAATTCTGCAAAATCAGGATTTTTCTTCATTAAAAGATCAATGAGATATTTCCAGTACATATCCTTGGTTTTGTAAACTTTCCTGTGGAATTTAGCACCTAATGCATTCCAACCTTTGAGATTTGGTTCAGCTTTCATTTCACTGAGTTTCAGTGATTTTTTAAACTTGAAAAGTGGAATGTAATCGCACCCATAGTTCCATCCATCCTCAACATCGAGATCATCCAGTGGGTAGGCATCACTTCTGGCCATCATGAGGTATTTAATGTCCATGTACTCCCTGCCGTTCTTTTTACCTGCTCTGTAAAGCAGGATTAAATCTCCTGCAAGGGTGTCCTTGTGGCATGTCCAAAAGCTTCCAGGGTCGTAAATTGAATCATTTGGTTCAAGGGATTTTTTCTCACTTCCATCCCATTCAAGGAAATATTCTGGTCTTGTGGACCACTGCCAGTATTGAGGTTTTTCTTTAGGTGAAAAAGTTATGGTTTTACCACTTTTAACCCAATTAAGATACTCACTAACTCTTTTAGATTGAAGATCAAGATCTGAACGTTTATTTTTCTTAACAACTTGGATAAATTTCTCGTAAGCTCTAATTGAATCCTCTTTTTTCCCTATATCCTTCAGAACATTTCCCATGCCGATCCATGCATCAAGATTTTCAGGATCTATTTCTGTTACGTTTTTGTAGCATTTCAGGGCATGATCTAACTTTTCGAGACGCCTGTATAATTCTGCTTTCAATGTGAGTGCATTTGTGAATTCTGGTTCGAAATTTAGAATTTCATCTAAACATTTAATTGCATCTTCTTCTTTGCCTATATCAGCTAAAGCACAGGATTTATAATATAAAACCCAAGAATTATGTTTATTTACATTTAAAGCTTTGTCATAGAAGTTAATTGCTTCATCAAATTTGTTTAAACAAGCCAAAGATAATCCTAAATAGAATAATAAATCTTCATCTTCAGGTTCTAATTTTAGAGCAAGTTTCAAAGATTCTATGGCCTCTTTATATTTTTCAAGCTCGGATAGTGTTATTCCTTTATTTTTTAGGGCTAAAAATGAATTTGAATCAATGTTTAAGGCATCATCAAAATAACTTAATGCAACAGTTTTTTTGTCAGATGCTGCAAGTATTAAACCTTTTAAGATGATTGCATTGATATTTTCAGGTTCAAATTCTAAAAATTTATTTATATATCTTTCTGCTTCCTCAAAATCATCCAAATAGAGTAATACAAGACTTTTGTTGTAATAAACATCAGTATAATTTGGATCCAACTCTAAAACTCTATCAAAACATTTTAATGCTTTTTCATCTTCTTGAAGATCTACCAAACCAGTTCCCTTCAAGAAAATCGCTTTGGTATTATTTTGTTCCAATTCAATTGCTTTGTCAAGGTATTCTATCGCTTCAAGAGGTTCATTTTCTTTGAATTTTTCATTTGCCTTTTCAATGTAACTTGCTACTTCTGAACTCATGTCTTTTCACCGTTTAATCTTGTATTAACTCATGAAATTGATTTAAATAAAACAAAAATTATTTATAATAATTATAATGTGGTTTCAACACATCCTAATCCTGTTACAGCAATCCACAATCCTCTCAAGCTCCCCAATCTCAAATAATTCCAGAGGATTCTCATCAGATAGTGGTGGTTCAGCCATATCCCTCAGCTCAACATGCTTCCGCTCTGCAAAGATCTTCTTCAGGAGCATTAAGAATTCCAGTTGTCTGGAGTTGTAGTGGCTCTTTTCAACTATGAACTGGGTGAATCTTTTCTCTATAAGTTCCTTCGGGTCTTCGGTACGGCTCAGACCAATTATCTCTCTCAGGAAGATTAAAAAGTCCTTGTTCTGGTGTTTCTGGACGTTGTCAATTGTGAGTCCCTCTTTGAGGTTGTTCAGTTCCCTTTCAAGTTCCAGGAGTTCTGGTGAGGTGATTCCCTGTCCCTCACGTATCTTCCAGATTGTGTTGTTCCCATTTAAGAATTCCCTGATCTTGGGATCCTCTTCAACCTCCTTCACGAACTGCTCCCTGCTCATAACGTAATCCGGTGCATCACTCTGAATGATCTCCTTCCTTTCTGGTTCGAAGTACTTCATGAGTGGTGCCAGTTCCCTGACAAGGAATTCAACATCCTCAAAGCTCAGATCCTCCCAGAAATCGTTCTGCATGGCCCTGAATATTTTATCCTCATTGTCCTTTATCGCGTTGAGGTTGTTCTTGGTGAGGATGTTCCTGAGCATTCCGCTCACGTATCGCCTGATCCTGGCTATGTCCTCATGCTTCCTCTCCAGTATGAATCCGAAGAGGTTCTCTGTTTTGAGTATGAAGGATGATACAACTGAGTTTGCACCGGGTTCAAGTATCATCAAGGGTGCAATCTCCCCCTTAAGTTCTTCAACGTAGTCTTCAAGGTTACTGGAGCGTATCTCCTGTATCACAGGCAGCTTCTCCCTGACTATGAATGAAGCCTCATCCAGTGCATCAATGTTCTCCATGACCTTACAGGATATGAGTTCCTTCTGGCTTTCTGTGAGAGATTTGGAAAGTAGTTCTGCCCTGTTTTCAAATATCTGGACCATAACACTTTTTTTGGGGTCCTTTTCAGTCACACCGTTGGATTGGGTGTGGATCCTGATGTTGGAGTAGCCACCCACCGTGAAGTCGAATATGAGAAAGTCCTTCTTGTCCCTGTTTGGAAGCCATTCAGGGTGTTTGCATGACTTGAAGTTCCGTGTTCCCCTTCCGAGCATCTGCCAGAACCTTACATTGGAGAAAACCGGTTTTATGAAGACCAGGTTGCAGACCTCTGGTATGTCCACGCCTGTGTCGAGCATTCCAACGGATAGTGCTATCCTCGGTTCTGAACCTGTTTTGAACCGTTTGACCTCATCCTCTGCCCTGTACATGTCTGAGGTTATGACCTGCACATCCCCTGAAAGTTTTGGGAACAGCTCTCCGAAGACCTTCTTAACCTGACGTGCATGGCGCTGACTTGCACAGAAGAATATGGATTTGGCTGGTTTTCCCTCATCAGATTTGTAGCAGCCATCCATGAACTCCCTTATCACCAGTTCGTTGGTCTTGTCATCCATGAATATTCTGTCGAAGTCTGAACCTGTGACCTCGAAGGTTTCAGGGTCCTCCTCTTGCCTTCTGAGCTGATCTTTAAGGCGTTTGTCCAGTTCCAGTCCGTAGATACCCAGTGATAGTACCTTGGTGTCTATGATCTCGGCGTGGTAGGGTACGAGCACACCGTCGCGTATGGCCTCGTCGTAGCTATATTCAACTGTGGGTTTGCCTTCACCACAGCCGAAGAGTTCGTAGGTGCTCTGGCTCTCCCTCTCACGTGGTGTGGCTGTGAGTCCAATCATTATGGCATCGAAGTACTGCTGTATGAGGTTGTTCTTGTCGTATATTGAACGGTGGGCCTCGTCGAAGACTATTAAATCGAAGAATCCCGGGCTGAACCTTTCATACATTTTAGCCATCTTTCCACCCATGAGTGTCTGTACTGTGGATACGTAGAGTCTTGCTGTGCTTTTATAACCGTCCCTCAGATCTGCAACTGGTTCTGTGAAGAACTGTTCAAATCCTGCTGTTTTTGTCTGGTCAACCAGTGCTATTCTGTCTGCAACGAAGAGCACGTTCCTGACAACGTTTGCATTTATGAGAAGGTCAATGACTGCCATTGCAACCCTTGTCTTTCCTGTTCCTGTTGCCATCTGCACCAGGGCTGTTCTGTGGCCGTGTGAGAAATGTTCTGCCAGTTCCTTGACTATCTTGATGCTGCGGGGTCTGTCCACGATTCTGGGGTTTACCTTAACAGCTGCAGGGTCTCTCCATTTTTTGTGGAGTTCTCTTCTGCGTTTGAGGTCTTCCTGGGAGAATGGTCCACTGACCTTTCTTTCAATCCCATCTTCATCTATGAAACGCCAGATGGCACTGTTGGTTAAAAAGATAGGAACGTTCAGTCCGATCTGACCCTCAATGTCCTTGGAGTAGGTTCTTGCCTGTATCCTTCCATTTTCAGGGTTTTTTGTGAACCTCTTGGCCTCGATGACTGCCAGGGGTGTGTTGTCCTCGTCCAGAAGTAGATAATCAATGAACCTGTCAACGTTGTGTTCAGGGTTGCCCTTAAAAAGAATGAAATCCTTGTTTTTGAAGTCTGACTTGACTGAGTTGACTTCTTCCTTGATGTACCTATCCATCCAGCCCACTTTCTTCAGCACGGGATCGATGAGTTCCTTCCTTGTTTGATATTCTGTTTTTGGCTGGAAGTTCTCAGGATAAGTACTCATAATTAATAAAATAGGATTCTTTTATTTATAAATTATCATTTTTGTTTTTCAAAGTCATAATCAAGGTTACAGGCCTTCAGAAACCCAATTAATATTAATAATATAAAAATAAGTAATAATTATTCCTTTTGCCCAACATTGTCTCGTTGAGTTCATAATCTATTCCGGAATGGAACATTCTTCATTACTATTGGTGTTTAGATGAACGGATACAACCCTTCTAATGGAATAATTTATATAGTCGAAATTTATTAAAGAGCAATATGAAATTAATAAGTTTAAATCTACGTTTCGGTGGTCAAAGGAGAACTGATTCTATTCTGGATTATTTAATCAATCAGAATGCAGATCTTTTAGTGTTGGGCGAATATAAGGACAATGAAAACGGACAGAAGATAAAGGAAACTCTCAAAAAGGAAGGTTACTCTTATGAAACTAGTGCTGATGATCTCCTGGGAGTTCTAGTGGCATCAAAACATCCTTTTTCTCTAATTAAAAGGGAAAGCAGATTGCTGGGAATCGAGCTTTCAGATTACAATCTAAGGGTTTTAGGTGTTTATGTGCCCACTGCAAGTAAAGATAAAAAATTCAAGGATGCCGTTTGGCAGAAAATTCTCCAATTTGCCCAGGAAAATAAAGATATTCCTTGTATAATCACCGGTGATTTTAACAGTTGCACCAAAGAAGATTCAATGAACAGCACCCAATACAATGCAGCTGAATTAAAAAAATTACGGGATATTGGCTGGATTGATTCATGGACCCACTACAAAAATGATGCCTCTGAATGTTATACTTGGTATAGTAATATTGGAAATGGATTCAGATTTGATTACGCTTTCTTATCCCCCACGTTAGCAAAAGAACTTGAAGTGGTGGATGTTAGACATGATTCTAAAAAAAGAGAAGAAAAAATGAGTGATCATGCGCCTTTAATAATGGAATATTCATTCTGAAAGTTTATTTTATCCAATATTTCTTTTAAAGATAGTTATATCGAATTTAATTAAAAATTACTAAAAATATAGGAGTTTTAGAAATATTTTAATATTTTAATCCAAATATATGTATAACGCACAATATAACACCAATTAAACCTACCGAGGATATAATATGAATATTAAAAAGCGTTCAGTTGTGGTTGATGGCATCAATATTATATTCTATGAATCATTTGCCCAACAATCAGACAATCCCCTGATTTTACTGCATGGCGGAGGGCTTGACTCCGCATTACTTTCCTATGGGAGCATTATGGCAACTTTAGGTGAAAAATATCATATTATTGCCCCAGATATGCCTGGATATGGTAAGAGTGATAAGCCGGATGTCCCTTACACCATAGAATGGTATCATGAATTTTTGGATAATTTATTAATAGTTTTAGGATATGAAAAAATTGATCTGGCAGGTTTATCACTGGGTGGTGGTATTGCACTGAGTTATTCCCTCAATCATCCAGAAAAAGTTAGAAAACTGGTTTTAATTGCCCCTTACGGGCTGACTGATAAAATTCCCTATGCTAAAATTACAAAATGGTTACTGGAACATCCCAGTATCTACGACAGTATAAATAATCTGACTCTTTCTAATAAAATGCTTTTAAAGACCAGTTTGAAAAGAATCATGGTAAATCCCGAGGCAATGACAGAAGCCCTTGTGGAACAAGTTATGTTGGCCGGAAGTGACTCCAAGAGCAGTCAAGCCTGGAGAACATTTCAACTAAGCGAAGTTAAAAAATCAAAGCTTAGAACATGTTTTATTGATGAATTAAATAATCTAATAATGCCCGTACTCCTTTTAACTGGGAAAAAAGATTCTTTGGTACCCAGCAGAGATGTAGAAAGAGCCCATACTCTAATTCCACATTCTAAACTGGTTGAGTTGGAGGATTGTGGTCACTGGCTTCCTCGTGACAGAAGCCCTGAATTTATTCAAGCTTTAGATGATTTTCTTAAATGAATTTTATAATATTCAGGGAATTAAAGATTAAAAGTATGGTTTTTCAGAGCATGATCAAATATTATTCTAAATAATTTTTTGTTATTCCACTGCGTTCTCCTTTAAGTTCACAGCAAAATCTTCGGCATTTTTTAAATCCCGAGCATTAGGTCTACCCTTATTCATTCCCCCAAAGAGCCTGAGAAAGCTATTGGTGTTAAAACCTTTACATTGGAATTCATCAACAATTGTGTAGCCTTTTGATTCAAGTTTTTCTCTAAGCATAGAGTGATCCTTGTGGACTTTGGATTTCCCAGTCATTCCTGCAGTTGAAAAAATGAATACATTCTTATTATTCACTCCGGGTAGCTCATCGGCAAGTTTAAGTAGAGATTTATCATGTTTTGCACTATAAATTCCTGAGCCAAAACCTATTAAATCGTATTCTTGAAGTTCGTCCGGTTTAATTTCCTGTGGAGTTTTTATTTCTGCATCAAGAACTTTAGCAAAGACTTTAGCTATCTTATCAGTATTATAATGATGATACGAATACAAAACCAAAAGAGTTTTCATTAACTCACATCCCAGATCTTTACATTCTCAAACAAATAATTCTTACCATTAAGAGTTACAGCAGAATTATACATCATCCATTTAAAAATAAAAAAAGTGGTTAATATCTCTAAATGATAGTTAGAGATTGGAGTATTGTGCTGTATGCATCTTCTGTTTCGTTTAAAGCTCCTGTAGGGGTTATGTACTCAATGGTGTAGTAGAAGTCCTGTGTTTTGATTATGGTTATCTTCTGGGACAGGTTTGGGCCGAAGTTTGCAAGTTGAGATGCCTTGAATCCAGCCACATCCACAGTTGAAACACTGGAGTTGGTTGTGTTGCCTGCGAGTGCAGATGCACTTGGTAACTGGAGAACTCCCTC
This sequence comes from Methanobacterium congolense, assembly GCF_900095295.1. Classification (NCBI taxonomy): domain Archaea; kingdom Methanobacteriati; phylum Methanobacteriota; class Methanobacteria; order Methanobacteriales; family Methanobacteriaceae; genus Methanobacterium; species Methanobacterium congolense. Next base: position 743,967 of record NZ_LT607756.1, on the reverse strand, counting down.
TGTTCTCTTCTGCATCTGAAGTACTATGTAAGCTGTTTGGGTTGTGTTGCCTGCTGCAACATCTTTGGTCAGTGTCACCTCAGAGTACAGGGCTGTGCTGTTGAATTCTCCAACTGTATGGTCCTGACTCCATGAGCTTGGGTACTGGAAGGATACGTTTCCTGTTTTGAAGGTGTTATCCCCTGAGAACACAAAAACAAGAATAATTCCCAGAATGACCAGAACAATTAAAATTGGTACGAGTAAACCTTCTTTTTCCATTTCATCACCTTTAATATAATTTTACTTTTATAGTGGAGGATATATATTTTTTTCTAAAAAGTTACTATGCGATTTGGTTTTCTTAGTATGCATTGGAATGGAATGGTTTTTTTACAAATTTTCCAGTATAATGATAATCCCTCACAGACATCATACACTCATTTAAGCATTTCACCAGGCTTCATGGCAGCGTAGGTTTTGCCCCTGTAATTGATGAAACATGGAATTGCACCGCGAGGACAGAATGAAGCACAGCGCATGCAGTACTGACAGTTGTCCCCTGTAACTGGATGTTCATCCATTTTTATGTTTCCAACTGGACAGAGATCTGCACAGGTTCCACATCCGTTACAAAGGGACTGGTTTACCCTGAACTTAAGGTACCTCTGGTGTGGCCCCCAGGCTGCAAGCTTCAGACCACCCATTGAAACTGTTTTCATGGCATCAGAAAGGATTGGAACGCGTCCCCACTGACTTTTACCTTCGATCAATGCATACGCATATTTTTCAGCCCTTTGCAGCCCCTTTTTAACCTTTTCATCACAAACAGCCCTGTCCTGGATGTAGAATATGTTCAGGGGCATTACTATTTCACAGGCTCCAATGGGTTTGTATCCCTTCTTCTCAAGGATATTCCTCAGGGGTCCAACGATTCCCCCGGAGTATCCTCCAAGGGTGTCCAACATGAACACTTCAGTCCCCGGGGATTCTGGAAGTGCATTTATGAAGTCCCATACGAAACTGTAGGTTGAAAGTATTGCAACTGGAAATCCTATCCCCAATGTGTGGTCCAAATCCACATCTTCAGGTCGGGAATCTTCTATTTTCTTCAGGGCGGCATCAACTCCATTTTTCCCGAAAATTTCAACCATCCTCTCAACAACGAGTCTGGTGTTTCCTGTGCCTGAGAAGTAGTAGAGATCAACGTTTTTCATGCTCATTTTTATTCACCATCTATAACCAATTCATTGAAATGTTTTTATTGATTATTTTTATCGTTCAAAAGCTTAAGAGCCTCATCAGACCATTCTATCTGGGATTTATAGGACGTTATTCCAAATGACGTGATCAAAAGGAAGTACAGATTGTCCTCACTTTCATCAAGGTTTTTATGAAGATCTTCCAGTGTTTTTTCAAGTCTTTCCCTATCATGAACCCGTTTTTCACGGAATCTCTGGATTTTTTCGATGTTTTCGTCAGGGGAGAGTCTGGCTCCGAAGAAGATTTTGAGGAGTATCTCGTACTCTCCGGCTTCATCCCTCTGAAGCCATTTTATAAATTCCTGCCTTCCTTTTTCTGTTATGGTGTACTGGTTGCGTTTTGGACCTTTATCTGGTTTGAATTCCCTTTTCACTGCGAGATCCTCTGCCTCGATCTTCTGGAGCGTTGGGTATATCTGACCGTAGCTGATGCTCCAGAAGTTGGAGATTGATGCTTCAACCCATTTTTTAATTCCATAACCAGATAATGGCTGTATTGATAATAATCCAAGAATTATGTACTTTGCAATGTTCTCCCTCGCCATCCCGAACCTCCTATCTATCCAAAAGATATATATCAAAAAGATATATTTAAGTTTTATGAAAGATCTTCATAAGGGCAGGTAGATATAAATATTCAAAAACAAGGATTTGATACTCTTAAATAATCCTTTAGAAGAATTTAAAGGATTATAACTAAATTTGTAATATTTTTAATAGTGGAGTTTTTTAATAATGGAGTGAAAAAAATAGGACTTTAGATCAGTGAAAATTACCTAAAAAATTCAAAAATATATTAAAAAAGAATAAAGAGTTCATAAAGGGCAGATTAAAATTTTCAAGCAGCATCCAGTGCTCTGGACTTTATCCTCCACCATCACAGAGTTCCGAACTCATATCAACGTCATCGAGTTTGATCTTCTTGGCCTTTTCAAGCTTTTTATTGGTCATTTCCCGGTCGGTTTGGGTTTCTTCAGGTTCTGAAGTTTTTCCATGGTTCAAATTCTCGTACTTAACCTTGTCAATGATTTCGAGGTACTGGCCCTGGTACCAGAGTTCTGTTGCATCTACCTTTGCCCAGTTTCCACTTTCATCAGATTTAAGATCAATAACAGTTCCTGCACTGCCTGTTCCAGAGTATCTCACATAAAATCCCTTTGAAATGGTTTTTCCAAGTGCGTCCTTAACTTCCATTCTGAATCCCCCATTGGATTATAGGATCATTCTGATTTTTTGAGGTTGATTCTTTTCTTTGAAGGTTCTTCCTCTTCTGGTTCCTGAATTCTATCCAGTATGGTCTGTTTATCAATACTTAAAAGAACGTAGTCCCCTACTTCAGCTATGTCCTTGGATGTTACCACGAGATCGTTCTTTCTAATGGCAATTTCACCAGTTGATATGATCACTGATTCCATAAGGCCCTTTTTCGGTTCTATATCCATTTCAGAAACTTTTCCAAGTTCCAATGCGTTTTTGTCCAGAACTTTTTTGCCCAAAAATTCACTAACCTTCATTAAAACACCGAAAAATGATCTGTTTTTTTATGAGTATATAGTTTTTTGTAGGTACCCCCTTGAGATAATCAAAAGATTTCATGTTCAATTCCACATGAAACTGTAGATAAAGGAGTTTTTAAACCTGGAAAACCCTTAAAATATCTGGTTTGTCCAAAGAAATACCTTATTATATTTCTTCCGACAGAGTTAATAAAGGTGAAAAATGTGAAGTACTCCCTTAAACTCTTCACAGTATTTGGAATACCCATTGAACTCCATGTTTCCTTTCTAATTCTCATGCTGTTCATCTATGCAGTGGCAGCTTTAAACCTTTTTCCAGGGATAAATCTTCTTCTGGCTGTTTTAATAACCCTTGTCTTTGTAACTGTGGTTATACATGAATTGAGTCACTCCTACGTTGCTCAAAGGTACGGGGTTAAGATTGAGAGGATAGTTCTGCTTCCAATTGGTGGAGTATCTGCAATGGAGGAGATACCCAAGGATCCAGGACAGGAGTTCAGGATAGCAGTTGCAGGTCCAGCAACCAACTTCGTGATAGCAGGGGTGTGTTACATCCTGGTTTTTCTTGGGGCTTCCCACCTATCAGGTACTCTCCAGGATGCCATCTACTACTTCGCACTTGTGAACCTGATACTTGGAGGTTTCAACATGCTTCCGGCCTTCCCAATGGACGGTGGAAGGGTTTTAAGGGCTTACCTTGCAGGGAGAATGAGCTACGTCAGGGCAACCAGGCTCGCAGCCAACATTGGAAAACAGCTTGCAATCATCATGGCAATAGTTGGAGTGTTCTACAACATATTTCTGATACTCATAGCTGTTTTCATCTACATAGGTGCTGAGCAGGAGTACAGAACCATCATGGTGTCCACACTCCTTGAGGGAATAACTGTGGGGAACGTAATGACCCGTGACGTTCAAACCGTTACCCCTGAAACCCCCATTAGTGAGGTTTTAAACCTCATGTTCCAGAAAAAGCATATGGGGTATCCTGTTGTGGAGAATGGAAATCTGGTGGGTATTCTAACCTTCCATGATGTATCAGGGGTGGTTCCAGACAGGAGAAGTGAAGCTGTGAGGCTTTTCATGACGAGGGACATCATTTCAACCTATCCTGAAGAGCCTGTGGCCGATGCCCTTGAAAGGCTTAACAAAAAACAGATCGGAAGACTACCTGTCCTGAGTGAAGGTGTTCTTGTTGGAATAATTTCAAAAACAGATATCTTAAGGGCAGTTGAGGTTATGAACCTTAAAATTGGAGAATGAATAAATGTACCATGAAACTGATATTGAATAACTAAAGAAATTAAAAAATGAACATTCAATCATATAACCATCAATCACATATCAACATCAAATTTCATAAGAATAATACTATTGAATCTATTAAAAATACATTGAATCTAATATTTTAATTGATAAAAATTGATAATTGAATTAAGATTGCTGTTTAAGGAGAAAATTTGTTATGGAAGATGCCTGCAGGTTCATAATCAACGAAATATTATCTGGACGAATAGAAACCAAGGAAGAACTTGAAAAGGCCAAACACAGAGCCTGTCGTGATTTCAAGCTTCCCAAGTTCATGAGTAACTCCATGATACTTGGAAGTGCAACCCTCGAGGAGAGGAAGAAGATAGCACCCCTTGTGAAGAAGAAGCCAACCCGAACCATCTCAGGTGTGGCTGTGGTTGCTGTCATGTGCCAGCCCCACAAGTGCCCCCATGGAAGATGTCTCTACTGCCCTGAAAGTGAAAAGGCACCCCCAAGCTACACTGGAGAGGAACCTGCAGCTTTAAGGGCACGTATGTTTGACTTCCACCCCTACAGACAGACCTACAACAGGCTGCTTCAGCTTGAGAGTATTGGCCATCCCCTTGACAAGGTGGAACTCATAGTCATGGGCGGAACCTTCCCATCAAGGTCGCTCTGCTACCAGGAATGGTTCATAACAGGTTGTCTCAGGGCCATGAATGATTTTGGTGTAAAGGATCCTGAAGAAAAGTTAAAACTTCAGTCTGAGAAGTACATGGCAGTTCCAGGAGACTTCAGGTACCTCCGGGATGTTCAGGACACCAACGAAAGATCCAGTATCAGATGCGTAGGAATGACCTTCGAAACACGCCCTGATTACTGTAAGATACCTGATGTTGACCGCATGCTGAATATGGGTGTTACAAGGGTGGAACTGGGTGTTCAAACAGTTTACAACTTCATATACAAACGAATAGACCGTGGACATAACGTTCAGGACGTTGTTGATTCAGCAAGGATACTCAGGGATTCTGGGATCAAAGTGGCGATGCACATCATGCCTGGCCTCTTTTCAGATCCAGAGCGGGATATGAGGATATTCCACCGCGTCTTTGAGGATGAACGCTTCAAACCAGACATGCTCAAGATATACCCATGTCTTGTAACTGAAGGCTCCAAGCTGTACGAACTATGGGAGAAGGGAGAGTACAAGCCCTACACAACTGATGAAGCCGTTGATCTCATCGTTGACGTTAAGAAGATGCTCCCCAAATGGGTGAGGACCATGCGTATTCAGAGGGACATTCCATCACCCCTAATAGAGGCAGGTGTTAAAAAATCCAACCTTGGTGAGCTTGTATATAACAAAATGAAAGAACATGGTGCCAACTGTAAATGTATCAGGTGCAGGGAAGTTGGCCACAGGGCAGGAGAGGGAATATTCCCAGATTCTGACAGCGTCAAACTTCTTCGTGAGGATTACACTGCAGGTGAGGGGCATGAGGTATTCCTCTCCTTTGAGGATGTGGCATCTGACATACTCATAGGATTTTTAAGGCTCAGAATACCCTCAGATAAAGCCCACAGGGTGGAAGTTGATGATAAAACTGCACTGGTACGTGAACTTCATGTTTACGGATCCATGGTACCGCTGGGCCAGAGAGAAAATGAAAGATGGCAGCACAGAGGTTACGGTGAGGAGCTTCTGGCAGAGGCAGAGCGTATTGCACGTGAAGAGTACGGTAAAACCAAGCTCCTGGTTATAAGTGGTATAGGGGCACGTAATTACTACAGGAAATTTGGATACGAAAGGGAAGGTCCTTACATGGCCAAAAAGCTGGAGGAATGATTTCAAAGAGGGTCCTGTTCTGATCATGAATCGTTCCACACGAATCGAAATATTATAATATTAAAAAATATTAATAGTATTTCATATGCATCAAGATCTTAAGGAACTGAAAAAAAGGAGTTGATCTGGATGATATTCCCTGAAGAACTTGCAAGGATGATAGATCACACAAATGTGAAGCCTGATGCAACCTTGAAGGACATAGAAAAGCTTTGCATGGAAGCAATTGATTATGGATTTTCCAGTGCATGTGTAACACCATCAAATACTGCACTTGCAAGTCGTTTTCTTAAACAAAGTGATGTTGGAGTTTGTGTTGTTGTTGGTTTCCCATTTGGGACTCCAAAATCTGAAACAAAAACCTTTGAAACCATAATGGCCATTGAAGAGGGTGCAAGAGATATAGATATGGTCATGAACATAGGTGCAATGAAATCTGGACTAACGGATCTCGTTGCCAATGATATTGCATCTGTTGTGGATGCTGCAGAGGACACACCTGTTAAGGTCATCATTGAAACTGCACTGCTCACAGACTCCGAGAAAGTGGCTGCCTGTGAAATTTCAAAGGAATCCGGGGCAAAATTCGTTAAAACCTCCACTGGAGTGGGTTATCCCGGTGCCAATGCCTATGATGTTGAGCTCATGCGAAGAACCGTTGGGAAAGAAATGGGAGTGAAGGCATCTGGAGGAATAAGAGACCTTGAAACTGCTGTAGAAATGATAGATGCTGGCGCATCAAAAATAGGAACCTCAACAGGTGTTGGGATAATGGAGGAGATCCTCAAGGAAGGATGATCCAAGGGCATTTAACCATCATAACTTTTAGGAACATTTAAGGCCTTAAAAACAGAATAAAGTATTAAGTATATGTTAAATTAATACAGTAAAACATCTGAATCAATTAAAACTGAAAGGGTTAGTTAACGGAAGATTTATTTTAAGGTTTTAATTGAATAAGTTCAATGAAATCGGAGTTTAATCAGTGAATATTTATAAATGAATTATTTTTAAGGAGATTTACATGGAAATAGAGATAGAAGTTGTTGGAAAAGGAAAAGCCATAGCTGTTCTGGATGATAGAAACCCTGAAACTGCAAAGATGATATACGAAAACCTCCCAGTTGAGGGAAAAGCTGTTACATGGCTTCAGGAGGTTTACTTCGACATGGATCTGCAGCTGGAATATGAAAATCCCTCTCCACGTGTTCGTGAAGGTGACCTGTCCTACTGGCCTCCAGGACCAGCATTCTGCATCTTCTACGGAGGTTCACAGCCGGTTTCTGAGGTTAATAACTTCGGAAGGATCAAAGAAAACCTGGATCTCTTCTTCAAGGTTGATGATGGAGACGTGATCATCATAAAGCCTGTAGGCTGATCTCATTCATAAACAAGTAATTATTGAATTAAAAAAAAGGAATTGGAAAGGGAATTTCTAAGAAAAATGGATTTCCAATTCTAAATCTTTAATATTCGCGTTTCTTATAAAAAAAGGGACTCTGCACAAATCATACTCTTTTAATGTCCGTGTAGAGGGTGTTCCTCTCTGCAGGAACTCTTCCCATGTTTCTTATTATTCTCTGGAAGTTTTCAGGTTCTGTTTTAACTCCGTACTGTGCCCCTGCTGATTTTGATATGTTCTCCTCGCCCAGTGTTCCTCCAAGGTCGTTTGCACCGGCTGTTAGGCATACCTGGGCAAATTTGAAGCCCAGCTTAACCCATGAAACCTGTATGTTAGGTAAAAGTTCCCTGAACATCAACCTTGCAACTGCGTAGACCTTCAGGTCCTCCACACCAGTTGATCCCGGACTTGAAATTCCACTTCTGTAAATGGGGGTGTAGGTGTGCATGAACGTGAGGGGCACGAACTCTGTGAAACCACCTGTTCTCCCTTGTATTCCCCTTAAAATATCCAGATGTTCCACCCTGTGTTTAAGCTCTTCGATGTGCCCGTACATCATGGTGCATGTTGTTGGAACACCGTTTTTATGGGCAGTTTCAACGATCTCCACCCATTTATCAGTGTTCATCTTGCTGGGGCAGAGGATCTTTCTAACGTCATCGTTGAGAATTTCTGCAGCATTTCCGGGCATTGAATTAAGACCCGCTTCCTTGAGCATTTTCAGTTCATCCTTGAGGGACATTCCTGCCCCTTCTGCACCGTGAAGTATCTCCATGGGTGAGAACGCATGTATGTAAATGTCTGGACATTCTTCCCTGACCTTTTTAAGGATTTCTTCGTAGAAGTACGCATCCACATCCTCATGCAGACCTCCCTGTATGCACACTTCAATTGCCCCGTTGTCCCATGCTTTTTTAGCCCTTTTAGCAATTTCATCAGGATTTAAGAAGTATGATTCACTGCTTTCTGGTTCCCTCTTAAATGCACAGAATCCACAGGTTCCAGTGCACATGTTGGTGAAGTTTATGTTCCAGTTTTTGATGTAGGTAACCCTGTCCCCAACGAGTTCCTCACGAAGGGTATCTGCAGTCATTAAAAGTGCCTGGAAGTCTCTTCCAGTTGTTTTCATTAGTTCCAATGCTTCTTCACGTGAAATTCTGGTTTTTAATGATTTTTCCAGTATCTCCGCTATCTGTGGGTCAATGTTCAACTGCTCAAACATGAATTTTTTTATTCTACTTTGTAACCTTTAAAGTTTTGGTTGGCTAACTATCTCCATTCATGGCACAGTATATTATATCTCATGGCTGAAAAACCTATAAAAACCGATAAATTTAAATATTATTTATTCGAAGGTAAAATAGGAGGTGAAAGTATGGCTGAATTACCAATTGCTCCAGTTGGAAGGATCATAAAAAACGCTGGTGCTCAAAGGATAAGCGATGATGCAAAGGAAGCTTTAGCAAAATCCCTTGAAGAAAAAGGTGAAGAAATCGCTAAAAAAGCTGTTGAACTTGCAAAACACGCTGGAAGAAAAACTGTCAAAGCTGAAGACATCGAAATGGCTGTCAAAACAGCTTAATTTTTCTTCTTTTTTATTTATATTAATTAATATTTGTTTTTTTAAGAATACGTTTATTTTTTTAGGAATAATTTTAATTTAGTTAAATTTATACTATTCTAATTCGTTAATTTTACCATTTAAACAGTTACCAGTTTAAATCTAATAAATTGCTCAAAGGATTATTTACTTTAAAATGTTCACGCAATTGGAATCTGTTCGTATTTTTATGAAAAAATTTAAGTAACTGGTTTTTCAATATAAAATATGCAAGATTGTACATAACTTTTGTAAAAAAATTCGTGACACATGGAGGTAGCGAAATGAGCAGTATGGATAATTTAAAAGAAGCATTCGCAGGAGAATCACAGGCTAACAGAAAATACCTGGCATTTGCAAAAAAAGCTGATGAGGAAGGATTTAAACAAATAGCTAAGCTTTTCAGGGCTGCTGCTGAAGCAGAGACTGTCCATGCACACAACCACCTTGAGATCATGGGTGGAATAAAGAGCACCAAGGAAAACCTTGAAGAGGCAATAAGTGGAGAAACAGAAGAGTTTGAGGAGATGTACCCAAATTTCATAGTTGAAGCTAAGGCTGAGAAAAATGATAAGGCTGTCTGGACCTTCGATGTTGCAAACAAGGTGGAACAGATCCATGCAGTTCTCTACCAGAAGGCCCTTGAAAACATTGGAAACAACAAAGAAGTGGATTATTACGTCTGTGGATTCTGTGGTAACACAGTTGAAGATGAGGCCCCAGAAAAATGTCCAATATGTGGAGCTCCAAAATCTGAGTTCTTCAAGGTGGATTGAAAGCCCATAATTTAGAGGGAAATTTCCCTTCAATCACTATTTATTTTTTTTAAAATTTTTAATATGAATTTTAGTATTGTAAAAAGATTTTAATCACTAAAAAGTTTTGTATCTATTAACCAATTTTTAATTAACCATTTTTTAATTCAATTTAAAATTAAAAAAAAAGTTTAGAGTTTAAGAAGAGCTTTATCAGTTACTTAAACTTCCTTATTTTCCTTCACCATGTTCCAGATATTCTCTGGATCCATTCCTAAATCAAGGATTTCACCAGAATCCGAATCTTCTTCAACCGCCTCAGATTTTACAGGTTTTAAGGGTATTATGTAATCTTCAGTATCTTCAACAGCCAGGCATATTGGATTTACTTGCTGTGTGAAGTAGTTGTAGCCATCCACTGTGTATACCTCCACAATGGCGTGGATGGTTCTTCCCTCAACTTCAAGGGTTTGAGCTACCTGAATTTTTTTTACGTCCTTTAAAAATTCCATCATCACTGGTTCCCCCTGAATTCTTTGAGGACCTTCTCCTTAAAATGTACATCAACATGTTTCGAACTGGTTTGTGTGAGAGTGCACGTAAGATCTCGTAGGTTATCCTTGAAAGCCTCAAACTGATGTGTGCATTACAATCCCCAGAGACACCTTTTCCATCAAGAACAGGGATCACCTCCAGTTGAAGGTTGGGCACTGGTTTCAGGAGAGCGGCAACTGCCCATAAACATCCAATTAAAAATTCAGTGTCAACTGAACTTTCAAATCCTATATTCACCCTTAATAGAATATTTTCAATGTTTATGGAATCTATGAAACCTGTTAAAATGGGTTTAAGATGGGGTAGGGCCTTCAGTCCTAAATGAAGAAATTCTTTTGCTTCATCAAGTTTGAATCCCTTTGATTCCTTCTCGTCCTTCTTTTCTTCCCTTTCAGGTTCTTTCTTTGAAGGTTCTTTTGAAGGTTCTTCTGAAGGTATTTTCCGTGAGACTATTTTTATTCCCATCCACTTTAACTGGAAGTTTCCAACCAGTTTCATGTCATGGAATGAAAGGTCGAAGAAAATATGGAATGGAACCAACATAACAATCCCAATCAGAACTAGAAGGATTATTATGATGGCTGTTAAAAGAAACACTTATTTCCGTCCTTTTCTTCGTTTAGTTCATCAATTGGATTTTTTTATCTATTCTGATCCTTCTGCAGTTTTTGTTTCTTCAGCTTCCTCAGGTTTTTCAGTTTCCTTGTGGTGTTTGTGTTTTTTACCCTTCATCATCTTACCGCCTTGACCCATTATCTCAACGGCAGCCGTTCCAACTTCACCTATGATAGTTGCAAGGGGGTCCCGTGATCTGAGTGATAAGAGTTTAACTCCCTCTGGACCTTCAACACCCTTAAATACCACTATCATGGCTATGGGCTCTATCTTGGCACCACCACCTGATGCTGCACCTTGACCTTCTTCAGATCCTGATTTATTTTTACTTCCACCCATTCCTGCGCCGAAGGCCATTCCCATTTTGGTTACAGGTATGAGAACCTTGTCCTCGGTTTCTATTACCTCACCAATCACATTCTCAATGTTCATAACCTTCCTTAACTCATCCACAGTTGTTTTTATTGGATCTCCAATATCCATTGAATCCACCCCACAGTTTTTTTTTTACAGTGTTCATTATTTTGTAGGTAGGGAATTATAAAATTTATTAAATGGTTTTATCATTGAGAATCAAAAAAAGCAGAACTGAAAACAAAGTTCAACACCAACTGTAACTGAACCTGATTAAAGTAGGATCCTTTGAAAGAAACCCTGAACAAATGATTTTAATTAAAAACATTATAATCTTCTTAAAGGATGTAATAAAATTGTATGGTTTGGGATTGTCTGAGATTTTGGAAGAAAGGTTTTTTTAAGAACAAATTCCAAGTTTTTCATAAAGATTGATGGAATAAGCAGATTTTATGGGGATTTTTCCATGAGGAGTGGAAAAGGTTATATACTACTACAACCATAATTTGGATAGTCGAAGGGGGCCGGTGGTCTAGGGGTATGATACCTCCCTGACACGGAGGTGATCACGAGTTCGAATCTCGTCCGGCCCATTTGCCGTGGTAGTTCAGTTGGGAGAACGCCAGACTGAAGATCTGGATGTCGCTGGTTCAAGTCCGGCCCACGGCACTTAAAAATCTATTTTTTATGAAGTTTCTTTTAAATAACTCATTTTACATCACGTAACCATTCCATAATTTTATATACTCATTTAACGTTTTAAATGGATTATTGTACATGATGAATCCTTTTTCAGCCATTATTTTTATAAAATCCATTTGTTCATCACCCACCATTAAACAACGTTGCCTTGCCATCCAAATGTATTAATAATAAGATGGTTGATATGTTTCTGGAGGATAGCATGGTAAAACAAAAATTCTGTCCACAGTGCGGTTCAAAGAAGATCAAATGGATAGACCCAAACATGTCATTCTGGCAGTGCCAAAAATGTGGTTACAGGGGTTCTGGAGTAATAGAAGATGGAGATCTTGATAAAAAAGTAAAAGAAGCTAAAAAGATGGAAAAACTTCAGAAAAAGCTTATGAGGGGAAGGTAACAGATGAACTACTTCTCCCAAATTCAGGATTAGGTGTTATACTTTTTTTTAAACCAGAGATAAATGAGTCCACCCAAAGCCCCAAAAATGGCGTATAACACTGTGTTGGCCAGTAAGTAGAGAACGCTGAAGGTTAAAATTCCTGTTACACTCCCCATGATGAAACCAACGGTTAATCCATTCATAGCTCCATCAAAGTAATCATCAGTTTTACTGAGGTAGGCTGCTAAAATTCCGGAAATAGCAACTAAGGTAAGGAAGATTGCAGTTATAACTGAAAATCCGAAGGAGAAGTTTAAAGAACTGGGCATCGTCAAAAATATTATGAGTGCAGAACCTATGGCCGCTACTAAAAAGAAGATGATCCCATCAGCAACAGCTATCAACCTTATTCTTTCAAACAGCCCCCTTGTTTCCCCTGGAAAATTAATTTCCGCATCAACATCTGAAGTTGTATTGAACCCAGTTTCATGTCCAGGCTTGTGAACATTTTCTTTGAGAGTAATTAACTTTCCACCACATTTAGAACAGAAAACACCTTCATATTCCTTTTTTCCACAATTGGGACATATAAGATGCTCTTTCTCAGGGACTTGAATTTCGTCTTGAATTTCGTTGATAGAGGTTACAAGTCTTAAATTTCCACCGCACTGGCAGTTATCAAAATCTTCTGGAGATTCATTTTCCCTTAATTCGTAGTATCCACCGCAACTTTCACATATCAGATAAGGCATAAAATCACTAGATTTATATCAGTAAAAACATGTTTTATTATTTTTCATTAGGTTAAAAACAAAAAATTTATTTATAAAAAAATAGATAGATGATTAGCTTAAAAATAAAGTGATTTAATCCTTATGAAGCTTAATAAAATCCAGTTAATATATAAAACCAATTTGATTAAGTTATATCAATAGAATTCCATGAATAACCTCCTCATAAAATGTTTTAAGGGAAAATTAGAGGTTATATTTAATAAACATCCCTTAATGACCATATTTCTTTAAAAGTGTTCCGAGAATTCCTCCTAAAATCGAGAGAAATCCAAAGACTGAAAAGCCCAGTAGAAATGCTGAAGCTCCGCTTACAGCACCCATAAAAACGCTTAGGATAAATCCTACAAGGCCACCATTTATAATTCCTATTTTGTAACTTTTACTGCCTCCTATGTATGATGCCAACATTCCAGAGATGAGGGTTATGACTATGGCTAGTATTCCCAGACCTGCCAGAATATTCGGGGAAAGGTCCGAAGCAACGTGTGGAATATTTGTTCCAACGAGTAACAAAACAGCACATACCATGGAAACTATTAAGAATCCAAATCCTGTTATAACTCCTAGAAGACCCATTACACTGAATACATGTTCCTCAGTTTTTGCATCCATATTCAAAGTACCATTTGGAGGGTTTTGAATATCATTATCAGATGTGAACTTCTCTTGTTTGGAGTTGTTTAAAATTCCCAGTTCATTACCACATTCCAAACAGAACAGCGCTCCTTTAGGGTTTTCAAATCCACAGTGCGGACATTTCTTTTTATCTGCAGCAACCACCTGGATCTGTATCCTTGGAGATGTGTTCCCATTCAAAGATTCTGTGTAATGCAGTCTTCCTCCGCATTCACATTTATCGAAGTAGAAGGATTCCTTTCCCTCATTTAGTTCGTAGTATTTACCGCATTTTTCACAGACGAGATACGACATAAAATCACTGATTCCTTTATTTTGTTAAAATACCCTTTAAATGTTTGTATATTATTCTATCAAAAATGAAACAGGGTTCCAAATCCGTGGGATCATACAGGTGAAAGCATAACCAGCATCATCCCACTAATTATGACCATTAATAAGTAGAAAATGAAGGTGTAATAACAGAATAATATCAATTTATCCATTGAATTCATAAAATCTGTAGGTTCATCCATTTGAGAATTCTTCAGAAAAATAAAAGAAAAGTAAGCTGAAACAGTAACTGACAGCATATAAATAGTTGAAGATCCACCCAGACCATATTTCGGGAATAAACTATGTAAAAATTCTGTGTCCCCAAGGAGTGCCAAAAAATACAAGGTAATCGAACCGAAAATGATACCTGTAAAAATGAAACACTTCTGGAGGTAACTATTTCTAAGCTCATTTTTCATGTCCTTGAGGAAAAGGAAAGTTAAACTCAACAAGATAACAATTACAACTATTAAATAGAAAATCCAGTTGTTATACAGGAATCCATAGTAAAGGGGGATCGTTGTGAAGGTCAAAACAATGAACCCGGAATTTGTAAGGAAATTACTCGAAAATAAATTATTCAAATGTTGATCCCTGTAATTTTGTTCATCTTGAACTATTGACTGATAAAGTTTTAATTCTTTATCCACTTCTTCTTTATAGGTTTTTATATTTTCAGTTTCATGTGAATCAAAAGCGTTGCAATTAGCCAGAGTTTTGGAGTATCTTAACTTACCTCCACATTGACATCTATCAAAATCATCAGGGGATTCCCCAACATCAAGCTCGTAATATCCACCACAACGTTCACAGATAAGGTACGACAAGTAGTATCACCATTTCATCTATTGTTAAGATACCACTTAAAAACATTTGCACCAAATTAACGCATGAAACAAAAATTGTTCCAATTTTAGGCACGTGGAGGCTTTGATTTTTACTTAACGATCCCCATGAGGTAAGTGTTCTTTGTAAGGGTTATATCAGCATCAACAAAACTTCCAGGTACAGCTTCTGGAACAATTACCTGTTTATATGAATTTGTTCTGGCTACATAACCTCCTTTACTCCCTTTTCCAATTACAAGGATGTTCTGGGTTGAACCTTCAAGTTTAAGGTTGTTTTCATAGCTTATTCTGTACTTGAGATCGTTCAGGGCTTTTGAACGTTGCTTCATGGTTTTGTGGTTTATCTCCTTGAGTGAGGAGGATTTTGTTCCTGGCCTGTGCATGTACTTGGATATGTTTAAAAAGTCCGGTTTCAGCTTTCTAATTAGGTCCAAGGTGCCTTCAAAGTCTGAATCATCCTCTGTTGGGTATCCAACTATGATGTCTGTTGAGATGGATATTTCAGGAATTTCACTGCGGAACCTCCTTGCTATTTCCATGAACTCATCAACGGTGTGTCCCCTGTTCATGTCCATCAGCACCCTGTCACTTCCACACTGAATCGGCATGTGGATGAATTTGTAGACCCTTGGATTTTTAAAGGCTTCAAGAAGACCATCAACATCGTTCATCATGCTTTTGGGGTGCATCATACCCACACGTATCCTGAAATCCCCCTCAATAGCTGCAACTTCATTTATGAGATTTGATAAAGAGGTTCCATTATCTTTACCGTATGCTGCAGTGTCCTGAGCTGTTATCTCTATCTCAACACAGCCCTCTTCAACTGCCCTTCTTGCCTCTTCCACTATCATCTCCTGGGGGTAGCTTTGAAGACTTCCCCTTGCAAAGCGTGTGCAGCAGTAACTGCAGTTACCATCACATCCTTCACATATCTGAATGATGTGGATGAGCGGATTTGAACGTATTTTGGGAAGGCATACCTTGTAATCTGTACCGTAACCTGTTTCCCTAACCACTTCACCCTTTGAGATGGATTCTATTACCTCTGGTGTGGACGTTACCTTGTGGGGACCTATCCAACTTGCGAGTGGTGCCGCCCTCTGGAGTTTTTCAGGGTCTATCTCCACCATGCAGCCGGTTATAACAAGCTTCTTATGAGGATATCTGTCCTGAATCTTCTTCATATGGTTTATTATTTTTTGTTCCGTTGGTTTTTTAACGTAACATGTGTTTAAAATCAGTACATCCGCTTCTTTGGGATCTTCAACCAGTTCTTCACCCTTTTCTTTGAGAAGACCTGCCATTATCTGGGAATCTGCCTGATTAAATGTGCAGCCAAATGTTTCAATGTAAACCTTCATTTTAATCCTTTTTATCAATTTTTTTTAATGGTCTATTTCAAGTTCATGTCAATGTTAACTGAGTTGTTTAAAGAGTATATCCTAAAAAATTATCTTTTAACTTAATTTGATCATTTAATTAAGTTAAATGAGAAAAACAGAATAAGCATTTCATTTGTCCACCAGATCCGAGTAAACCCGGTTATCACTCTTCAGGCCATCCGTGCTCCCCTATCATTGGTACGAACACAACTCCACCAAGTCTACGGCTTTTGAATTCATCTGCGGAAATTCGTTCAACACAAACAAGTTCCTGGAAGTAATCTATGGATCCAACGGGCAGTATAAGTTTTCCACCTATTTTAAGCTGTTCTTTCAGGGGTTCTGGAATTTCTGGAGCACTTGCAGTTGCATATATCCTGTCGTAGGGTGCTTCTTCTGGATAACCCAATGTTCCATCACCTGTGATGACTGTGACTTTATCTGAGTATCCTGTTCTTTTAAGGTTATCCCTGGCCTGTTTTGCAAGGGATTCCAGGCGTTCTACTGTGAATAAATGCCCATCATCTCCTAAGAGTTCTGAAACAACTGCTGCATTGTATCCAAATCCAGTTCCTATCTCCAGAACCTTCATACCTTCAGTTAAATTGAGTTTTTCGCATATTATTGCCACCATGTGTGGGGCTGAGATTGTCTGACCGCCCCCTATTGGAAGGGGCTGATCAGCATAGGCATAGGGCTTGTTCTCAGGAGGTATGAACTCCTCCCTTGGAACCTTCAGCATTGCAGCCTTTACCTTTTCAGTTCTTATGTAACCCTGGTTTAAAAGTTTATCCACAAGACTGTCTCTTCTTGTCATTTTCAACCCTTTTAAACTTATTTTTTTAAGTTAGAATTCATCTTCATCCTCTTCATCACGAATGTTCACAAGTTTGGGTGTCAGGTCGTATTGATAACGGGTTTCAGGTTCAACTGGTCTTCCATAAACCCTTTTTATTACCCATGCCTTTGCAAAACCCTTCCTCATCTTTCTCTCAAGGGTTTTCATTGAATTCACCCTGAAAAGGACATCCCCAAGTTTCATGATGTCTCCAACTGTGAATTCAAATTCCCTGTCAACTTCAACCTTCCTTGAAAGAATCCTTCCATGGTAATCCACTGAAATACCCACCCTTGCAGGTATATTTGTGTATGAAGCCCATATGGTTTCTACCTCTGTTGCAATGCTTTTAGGCACTCTTCCTCCGCGCTTATTTTCCACGGATGTTACCTCTGCTGGACGTCCATCCACTTCAAAAACGTTGCCAACCTCAATGATCTCGTCTGGATAGATTTCAACTGAGGATTTATGGGACTTCTCAAATTCACTCACAACAACCCTGCATTCAAGGGGTTTTTCAGGGATAACAGTTTCCCGGAATATGTTTCCGCATTCGTTACACTGCAGAAGAAGTTCCTTTGATTTTTTACCCTTAGATTTTAATACTTCAAATGATTCTGAATTACATACAGGACATTTCATTTTTAACTCCTCATTACATTAAATTCAATATTCTCAATTCAATGAAAAATTTTTATCTACTCATTTCAACCGTACAAATTATTCTTGTACAAATTATTCTTAAAAACTGATGTTATTAATACGAATTATAACAATCCAAAATCATTGTTTTTAAATGGATTATTTGAGTATTTTTGAATAAATTGCTTAAATTTGATTATTCAAAAATTATAATAGAGTATCGTTGTTATTTAATGGGTTAATTAAACATTGTCACTCATTCTTAAAGTAAAATTATTTTAAAAATTTGATGTTCTTATTATAAGATTGGAGTGGGGTATATTTAGAATTATCTTATGACTTAAAAAAAATCTTTGGGGCTAGTAACC
Organism: Methanobacterium congolense; assembly: GCF_900095295.1. NCBI lineage: Archaea > Methanobacteriati > Methanobacteriota > Methanobacteria > Methanobacteriales > Methanobacteriaceae > Methanobacterium > Methanobacterium congolense. The sequence continues at coordinate 725,921 of NZ_LT607756.1, read as the reverse complement.
TTGGCTTAATATACTCCTTGATCGTATTGATGAGTCAAAAATCTTCCCAAAAATCCTTCCTTAAAATTAGTTCTTGAATAAAAATGTAATTTGAGGATTATAAGAGATTTAAAAAAGTCAGATCAATAGTTTGAAGGGTTTAGGGTTTAAATTTTTTAAATTCCCTAAATCGATCCATTTATTGTGTGGATCCTGCCTCTTTCTCCTTGAGGTAATGTTTAACCAGACCTCCATCCGCCAGTATCTCCAGCATGAAGTCTTTGAATGGCTGGATCTGAAAGTTTTTACCTGTTGTGATATTCTGGATCAATCCATTTTCAAGGTTTATCCTTAAAACATCCCCCTCCTGGGCTTCAACATCTGCAATGATCACTGGAAGTCCCACGTTTATTGCGTTTCTGTAGAATATTCTTGCAAAGGATTTTGCAACGATTGCAGATACACCTGCATGTTTGAGGGCAACTGGTGCCTGTTCACGTGATGATCCACAACCGAAATTCCAGCCTGCAACTATTATATCTCCCTTCTGGACTTTATCTGCAAATTCTGGGTCTTCTGCTTCCATGACATGGGATGCAAGGTCATCTGGGCTGAAGGTTCTGAGGTACCTGCCTGCTATGATCACGTCTGTGTCTATGCTGTCTCTGAATTTCCAAACTTTTCCTTCCATTGTTTCCATGATTTAACCTGCAAGAATTTTATCATTCACCCAATGTTGCACCATTATTCAGGGCCTTTGTTATAATAATTTTACCACCAACATCTTTCATGGCCTCCTCTGCTGCACGTGATATATCTGTGGCATAGGTATCAGTCACTGCATAAAGAGTTGGTCCAAAGGAACTCATACCCACACCTGCTGCACCTGCTTCAGTTAATGAGTTCATTATATCTTTTATGCGAGGGTTTTGAAGTTTATGTTCAATACTCTTAAAACCAACATCCTGCACCATGTTAAGGGCAGAGCCAAATGAGTCCAGATCTGCTTCAACCACCGCTGGAAGCATCTTCATGAGGAGTACGTGTGTAAGTTTCTCAACAGATCCCAGGGGTATTGGACAGTTGCTCTGGAAGATGTTGACCTCCTTGCTTCCTGATGCTCCAGGTTCAACGTTTGGTATCACAAGAACTATCTTCCAATCCTCTGGAAAATCATGCCTGGCTATTATTGGTGGAGGTGATGCGTGTGAAGCTGATGAAGGTAAGAATCCTGGCTTTTCAGCCTTATTATGACCGCCATCAACTATGAATCCTCCTTTATCAAATGCTGCAACACCTATTCCAGATGTTCCTCCCCTTCCAACTATACTGGCTATCTCACTTGCTGTTAGATCCAGGTCATTCATCTTGGATATAAGCTTTCCTGCTGCAAGGGAGAGTTGTGTTCCTGATCCAAGACCTGAATGGGAAGGATAAGTTTTATCAACTGTGAATGTGAATCCTTCATTGATCTTAAGGTGTTCAACCATCTTCAAAGCTGCTTTTTTTATTTTGATGGTGTAATCATCCATGAGTTCGCTTTCAAGCTTCTCTTTTTCACTGAAGACAACTTCAATACCAGATTCTAGGGTTTCAGCCCGAACCTGCAGTTTCGGTTTCTGAAGGGTTATGCCAACACCTCCATCGATCCTGCCGTAGGCACCGTTGAGATCTATCAATGTTACATGAAGCCTTGATGGGGTTTCTATTATCAATTCAACTACCGTTATTCTTTGTTTAATGGTTTTGAGAATTTTTTCTCGATTTCTTCTCTGTATAATGTGTTCATTGAGCAGAAGGGTATTATTCTTCCATCAGGTACTGCGTAGTGGATAACGCATCTTCTAACCCTATCCTGGTCGAAGTTCCATGGGTCCATGAAGTGCATGCATGATACAAGGAGGGATTTGTAGTGGAACTGTCCCAATGCATCGTAAGATCTTTCCTTAAATATTTGGGAGAGTATTCCCTTAATATCAACGGATTCTGGGGATTTTGACATGTCAACTGTTCTTGGAAGTTCCATTGAGGCCCTTGCAAGCACCTTTGCCTTGGCCATTATACCTCCATCAGTCAGATCCTCGCTACTGCTTTCAAGAAGATCGAAGAACCTGTCAACATCAACGAACTGTGTGATTGGAATCATTTTATGACCATTGTGGTCATCTATGAAAACGTATGTTGCAGTACCGCAGTGTGGATGGCAGGTGAATGTAACCTGAGGAGTTCCACCCTCTATTGCCTCAACGAATTCAGAAACTGGAGTGACACAGGATGCAGGATAGAAATCCTCAACCTTTATCTGAGAGTCTGTTTGTTCTTCCACGAATTTTGTGAAATCTGGAATGGTTACCCTCTGTTCCTCAACCTCTTCAGCAGGAGTTCTGCCTGCAAAGGATACTGGCTGGAAGTTCACGCCCCTGATGATATCAATGTTATCAACAGCAAAATTAATTATATCTCCAACTTGATCATGATTAATTCCCTTTATGAGTGTGGGCACAAGAACTATTCCGAGGCCTACCTTTCTACAGTTCTCTATTGCTTCTAACTTAATTGAGAGTATGTTTCTGTTTCGTATTTTGAGGTATGGCTCCTCTGTAATCCCATCGAACTGAAGGTACACTGTGTTTAATCCAGCTTCCTTGAGTTCCCCTGCAAGGTCAGGGTTTTTGGCAAGTTTTATACCGTTGGTTGCAATCTGAGTGTGTGTGAAACCCTCTTCTTTTGCAATTTTTATGAGTTCAACTATGTCCTTACGCACGGTGGGCTCTCCACCAGCGTACTGAATTGCAGGTGTTGGAACCGGCTTATTATTTCTTAAATTGCGCAGCATTTGCCTTATATCTTCCTGAGACGGTTCATATAAACGTCCGGAAACTGCTGCATTTGCAAAACAAACTGGACATTTCATGTTACATCTGTTTGTAACGTCTATAAGTCCAAGGATTGTGTGACTTTCATGTTCTGAGCACAGCCCACAGTTCTGGGGACATTCACCCTCAACAACTGTTTGAGGATTTTCAAGGCCCCTTCCCTCTTCACCGTATTCAACGGCCATTTTGTAAAGATCACTGTCACCCCAATAGGTGTTTTCAAATTTTCCATGCTCTTTACATTCTTTTTTTATTATGATCTTGTCTTCGTCCTCGCAAACTTCAGCATCTACAACCTTAAGACACTGGGGACACAGACTTTTGGTTTTCTTTATAACCATTATCTCACCCTATACAATAGTTTATTTAATAGATAACATAATTATAATCTTGTTTTAAATTGGAGGTAAACTAACTATGGACTCAAGTATTATCAGTGTTTTCAATTTAGCAGTCTATGCTATATACTTTATGTTACCAGCATATCTATCAAATGTTACAGCTTTAACCTTTGGCGGTGGAAAACCACTGGATTTCAACAGGAACTTTCGCGACGGAAGGAGACTGATCGGTAACGGTGTAACCATCAGGGGCACCATCATTGGAACCCTCATTGGAACATGCGTCGGAACGATACAGGGAATCATCTCTGGAGATATTCTGCAGGGTATACTTTTAGGCCTCTGCCTTGGCGGAGGAGCCCTTTTAGGAGATGCCTGCGGAAGTTTTATCAAACGTAGATTGAACATCGGCAGGGGAAGACCTGCACCAATCCTTGACCAGCTCGACTTCGTTGTTGGGGCTCTGCTGCTTGCATCCTTGGTGGTTGTAATTCCATTCCAACTGATAATTGTGATACTTGTTATAAGTGTATTTTTACATCTTGGAGCCAACATCATTGCGTACCTTTTAGGTATGAAGGATGTTTGGTACTGAACCCCCAAATCTAAACTATTTCAAGATAGCAACAATTTTGATATAATTGTGTTTTATAATGTATTATGTTTAGTAATAATATTTTACGATGTTAGTTTGTTGGATAAAGAATTACTAAATTTATCCTTTTTTAATTCATTCCTTTTTTTTATTTTTAAATTTTATTTTAAATGAATTGTTTAATTGTTTAAAACATATAATGAAATTTAATGACCTTTTGGTTAAAAAACGGGGCAATACGTTATATGTTTGAGTATGACAGATTTTAATTGTTTTCTCCATAATTAGGAGAGTACCCCATAATTTTGATGAAATTTTCAACCCAATGAAATTTTCAAGTTTTGCCACATTATAAAAACTCTTTCAATGGAGGGTCATACATCATGTTCATTTACAGATAGATCATTGTTAAACACTTTCTTAGATGATTCCCTAACTACAGAACCTTGAAACATGCATCTATAAGATTGTAGGACATTGTAAAAGCTTCCTGGTTTCCAATCCATTCTGGAATTTCATAAACGAACATGGGTGTTCCTCCAGAAACTATTAGTGCATCAACCTTGGTTATTGATGAGCTTTTTGGTTCGCTGCTTGTGGACCTTTTGTAGTAATTGAAGCTTGGCAGGAGCTGCTGTACACCAGTGGCCAGGGTCACTGATTCAGAATCCATAACCGGTGTTGCGATATAAAAACCTTCACCGTAACCTTTTTCATGGTCATGGCAGACAATCACAAGGTCGTAATTTGATTTATCCACATCTGGGACCACGTATTTATTCACAAGATTTTCACCGTTTGCACGGCCCACTGTGAAGTCCTGTGGACTGGCAGTAACTGTTACCTTGTAGTTAACAATTTCCACGTTGTGCGTGAGGGCATAGGCTTTTATTGAATAGGGTACAACTGTTTTTGAAACATTTTCACGGGAATGCATACCTGTTACAATTGCAATCTTTGCAGAGGGGTTTGAATAATGGGAGTAAACCTCCTTGGTAACGTAACCTGTATCATCTGAGCCAACACTTGAGGTAACACTCCAGTTTGCAAGGATAAAAACTCCTACTACCGCTGCAACTATAAAAACCAAAATTAATGGGATTAACTTGTACTTTCCTGCCATGAAATCACTCGATCCATTTTATAACTGATATCTAATGCCAATGCCAAACTTGTAAATGAACTACTGTTTCCAAATATCCGGTTTAAACTTCTCTTTTTTATCTTATATTAAAGATTAAACCAAGATAAATCGTTTAACACTCCCCTTATTAAAACTTTGCTTAAAATTAATTTTTTTAAAATAAAATAGTTCTATTTAAATAGTGAGATCATCACCTTAAAAAAGAGATCATCACCCTAAAGAATAATAAAAAATAGATTGGAGATTTAAACATACTTTAAATCCAAACTTTATTCGTTACGGAGGTATTCTTCCATTAGTATGGCTGTACCCACAGCAGGTGCTACAACACAGTCTTCAGCACTTATGATTTCATCCATTCCCCTTGATTTTAACCCTGCAAGTTCACAGGCCCTTTCACAGATTATTTTCATTCCAAGGCCTGTTGTGACAACCGTGTCAAGTTCATTTCTCTTTGAAACTTCAAGGAGGGCTTCGGCAACCCTGGCAACCTGTGCTTCATGTACGTACTCTGCTATCTCCAGAATATTGTCCCGGGTTAGAACATCCATGTCTCCACATATGACCCGTGAAATTCTTCGCATACACTCTTCGGTGGATTTTCCTGCACCGTCGGGTGTGCTGCAGATGTAATCTGATTCTTCAATGTTTCCAAGGACCATGTGAATGTCTGCAGTTAGTGCGAAGAGTTCTGAAGCCACACGTACCCATTCACCCCCGAGCGGTACTTTATCCACCAGGGCTGCTACGTTGGTTCGAAGCGTGCCTGTGTAGACAAGTTCTCCTGTTTTAAGGCGTTCAAGGTCTGATCTTCCCTTCGCACATTCTTTTCCATTTTTTATTGGGATTATGTCAGTGGTTGTGCTGCCTGTGTCTATCATTATGCAGTCTGGAGATAACTGCGCAGCTATTGGTGCTGTTGCAACCCAGTTTGCAGCTGCAGCCTTTAGAGGATCCTTCTTTATCCCTTGAAGATCCATTATGCCATCCAGCCCAACGAAGCCCACAGGAACCTTGAATGTTTCATCAGACTTCATGGCCACATCCAAAACTCCTTCTTTTTTGGTTTTATAAGCATCCACAAGTTCTGCGGTCATGGACACTGCAACTGCATCCAATTCATGGAGTTCAGATCCCAGAAGTTCCAGGAGTGCATCTCCAAGCTCATCGTTCTTCATCCACATTGGAAGATATTTAAAATCTGTTTTTATACCTTTAATTTTACCTGATTCATTGAAGTCAACAACCGCAAGGTCTGTGTTTGCACCTCCAATGTCAAAGCCTGCTATTTTCATATTATCACGTGTTAAAAGTCTTTAAAAGCATACAATGTTTTAATTCTAACGAAATCTTTTATTTAATGAAATATTTAATGGATTTAATGAGATATTGTTGAAATACTTGTTGAAAACACTTTTTTTTAATTTAAGTTTATTAATTTAAAAATTTAAAGTTTAAATTAAGTTTAACGTTCCAATCTTAACATGTTAATTAACATTAACCCATAAATCCATTTTAAACCCTTTTCATGGTCAGATCATTTCCAACCTTCTGAAATTCAATTGTTCCATCAATTGAAACATTCTCTGGAAGTTTTCCATGTACAGATTCCAGTATGGCCTCTCCAAGGTTGAAGTTCAAAATCTGCCTCAGGGCAACGTAGGGTGTTGTGAGTCTAGAATTTACTTCAACTATTTTCACATCCTCTGCAAGTATCACATCAACCCCAACATAACCCCTCAAACCGGGAATGGATTCTACAGTACTTTTTGCAATTTCCATTGCTCTTTGAGAGAGTTCGTGTTCAAGGGGTACGTGACCACCATTGTAATCTATTTTACCATTCTTCAAATGGACGTTCTGAAAGTTCAAACTCAATGGAAGTGCATTCTCACCATCAGAAAGTAAGCTGACACTTGCAGTCACTCCCTCAACGTAGTCCTGAAGAATGAAGTACGGGAGATTGGTGAACTTTTTCACAGCATCCACAGCATCATGGAAGGCCTTGAAGGAATCCACAACATGAACACCTGTGCATGAAACCCCATCTGCAGGTTTCACAACCTTGAAGATTTTTTTTCCTATTCCCTCTGAAGATCCGTAAATTTTTTCTGGATTTTTAGCCGTATCAAAGAGTGATCTGTAAATTTCAGTACCCTTAGAATCTTCAGATTCCAGATCTTTGAAACACACCTTTTCGGTTTTTATTAACGCATCTAAAACCGAATCATCATTTTTAGTTGAACCTTTGAGGGATTCGTACATCCTGTATTTATTGGTGCACGTCATCACAGCATCTGAGCTGGATCCAAGAACCTCAACTCCAGCCTCTTCAATGAGTTTGGTTAGATCGTGGAGTATGAGATCTTCCTCAGGTGCTATTAGGAGACAGGCATCGTAACCTTGAATGTTTTCAGTTAACCATGTTTCAACATCTCCTTTAATCAGTATAGGTCTGCAAATTCCTTCATTCTTCGGTATTAAGCTTTTCAAGGTTTGTGATAGCAAGTAATCCGCATCCATACTCTCAAAGTCATATATGAGTCCTGAGAGCATTGCTCTGCCTTCGGCTGTTAATGCAGGATCTTCCATGCCCATGGCTGTTGCAAATTCGAAAATGAGTAGCTTCAAATCTTTTCAACTCCAGTTAGTGTTTCTCATGAGAAAAAGGAAATTTTCATTCCCTTAGTTAATGTCAAACCTGTTCACAAGTACCTGTTTATCCTTTAAATCAAGATCAGGAACTGGAAATTGGGCTTCAGTACCATTGAAAACTATGTTTATGGTTGATCCCTTGTTTTTATCTTCAAATTCAGATACTGACATCTCCTCGTTTATTTGGAGAAGTTCTCTTCCAGCATGACTCATTATATGCTCTGGAGCAGTTATCTGAAGTTTTCCAGAACTTGAAGCATCTAAAATTGCATTTAAGATTTTCTCCGAAGCTTTCCCATCACCGTAGGGGTTGGCTGCATCACTCATCTCTTGGTAGGCTGATTCATCACCTGCTATTCTCCTGAGGTTTTCAAGGATCTTATCCTTTGATGAACCAACAAGGATGTTTCCACCTGCTGTTACAGTTTCTGGTCTTTCTGTGTTGTACCTGAGTGTTAAACATGGCACGTTCAAGGTTATGGCTTCTTCCTGAAGTCCACCTGAATCAGTCATTATGAAACGCGAATTCGAAAGCAAAACAAGGAAATCAAGGTATCCTATGGGTTTGGTCATGAGCACGTGAGGTGCGTTTTCAAGTTTCTCATAGATACCAAATTTTTTGAGGGTTTTCACGGTCCTTGGATGGACAGGGAACACCACATTGATGTTTTCAAGTTCAAGAAGGGCATCCATAACCTCCTGAAGTCTTTTAGGGTCATCAACGTTCTCTGCCCTGTGCATGGTGAGTGTTAAAATATCCCCCTGAACATCAATGTCTGATAGTACTGTTGAACTTTTCTGGGCTATTTTAAGGTTTCTTATGCATGCATCAACAACTGTGTTGCCTGTTACAAATATTTCATGTGGATCCAGTCCTTCAAATATGAGGTTGAGGGCAGATTCCTCTGTGGGTACGAAGTAAAGGTTCGATGTGACATCTGCAACCTGCCTGTTTATTTCTTCAGGCATGGTTTTATCATAGGAACGAAGTCCTGCTTCAACGTGTCCCACTGCAATGTGGAGCTTGCTTGCTGCAAGGGCTCCTGCAAGAACTGCATTGGTGTCTCCCTGAACCAGAACTATGTCAGGTTTTTCAGCCACAAGAACATCCTCTATCTTTTCCATCATTGTGGCTGTCTGTTTTCCATGGGAACCTGAACCAACACCTATGTTGAAGTCTGGTTTTTTAAGTTCCAGGTCAATAAAGAATTGGTGGGACATCTCATGGTCGTAGTGCTGTCCAGTGTGAATTAAAATATATTCTATTCCCCTTTTTTCTATTTCATCAATTACAGGGGCCATTTTGATGATTTCAGGTCGTGTGCCTATTATTATTGCTATTTTCATGTTTTATCCCTGTTAAAATGAGTTTTCCTATTTAATTGTTTGGATCTTATTTTTACCTGTTTTAAGATTTTAGTTAATATTTTTAGACATAGATTTATCTCTTTCTCTTAGCACGATATTCATCTATAACCTTTAAAAGTTTTTTCTTGTCCTCATCAAGGATCCTGGATTCCATGGTTTTGTGCCAGTTTTCAATCTCTTCTTTGAGTAGTTCAGATTCCACCACTGCAAACTCGTCTATAACCTTAAGGTTGAGGTTCTCTGCAGCGAGTATTGGGACCATGTTTCTTTCAAATTCTTCTTCAGCAGGGTGTGATATCTTATCTTTGGTTATGACTGCCTTAACCCCCATATCAATGAGCAATGATGCAGTTTGTGAACCTCCACCCTCTGAACTCATCAAAAAAACCACATCTCCCTTTTTTATTTTCCAGTACTCACATGCACGATTTATTCCATCCCTTGTGAATGATTCTATGATCTTAACTGGAACAACGTTCCCTGAAACTTCAAGGGATTCCATTCCCCTGATCAATTTTAAATTCTTTTCAAGTTCCTTTCGTCTTGATCTTTCCTCGCTGTGCTTTTTTTGAAGATTTTTTATGATTTTGACCTTTGAGGCCACCTCTTTCTGGAGCAGTACGTCAGTGGAATATTTATGGTACATCTTATCCATTTTAGATTGTAATTTCGACACTTCAGACTGTTTCATGGTGATTGCACTTTCAAGGGATCTGTTTTTGGCCTTCAATTTTTTTATGGCTCTTTTCTGTGATTTTATCTGCTTTTTAAGTCTTGAAACTGTTTCCCTGTAACCTTCCAGTTCAGATTCATACGAATCTTCAGAGGTTCCAGATACTTCCATGGACATTGGAACATCCATAACTTTCCTTTCAAATCCTATTTCAACAGTGGAAAGCTTACGGGATTTTTCAGCTTCAATATTCTCTAAAACCTGTTTTATTGCCTTGGTTATGGGAACATCATTTATAACCATTATCTTTACAGTGTCCACTGCATCTGCAGGTAAATTGAAACTTTTTGCCCGTTTTTCGATCTGCAGAAGTTTATTTTGATAGTCCTTGTAGGTTTTAACAGCCGCTGCCAGAGCATCCCTTTCATGAGCATTCTGAGAGATCTCATGGGAAGGTACAACCTTTGAACGGTCAACAGATGATTTTAATTTTAGATAGGCATCCACAAGTTCTGTCTTTGATTCCACAGACATTACCTGGTAAGGCGAATGTATCCTGGAGTTTAGGATTGAAGCAAGTTTTTTAACAGTTTTTGGCGGTGGATAAACATCTGTTGCAATTAAAGCGGTTTTACCATATTTTATTATATTTTTTATCACATCTGCACGTGATATCTCCTTAAAACTACCTATAAAAAGAATTTTACCTTCAAGGTCCAGGATCGCCAGGCCTACCGTAAGTCCTGGATCGAAACCAACGATTATGCCCCTCTGCCCATCAAGGGTTTTTTCATCCTTTAAAAATCTATCTGAACCTGTCATCTGATTTAAACCATGAATATTCTTATAAACCAGTTAATTTCCCCCGAATATTCTTTTAATATCAATCCACATGTTTATTATAGGTTTATCTAATACTTATTATTTTCTTGTTCCATTTTCACGGAGTATCATTCCTGATTTTTGTAAAAATGCTTAAAAAATGTAAAAAATGTTTAAAAAAGGTTATATTTAATAAAACGTTGCCAAGTTAAAATTGATTAAAAATTAACGTTATATCTAGTTATTCTAAGCTCAAACTTCGAATTATTTCCATTTCAACTGCCGCAGCCCGTATTTTCTTGAGGTATTCCTCATGAATGCTCTTTAAAAACTTGGTTTTTGCATAGGAATCCTCCTTAAATTCGATTCCATCATAAACAACATCCATGAGTATGAGATTTTCTGGAGGTGCCGGGAGAACTATCTGGTTTATACTGGGATTGAGGAGTGTTTCAAGTTCATCCACATCCATTTCATCAGTTCCAACCATTAAAAGAACATTGACCATCTTTCTTACCATGTTCCAAAGGAAACTCTGCCCCACCACATCGAAAACCATACAGCCCGGGTCTTCAAATATTTCAATGGATTTTATGGTTCTAACAGGACTTCTCTCACTTTTCTTTGATAGGTTGTGGAAGTCATGGGTCCCCACAAAGATTTTTGAGGCAGACTTCATCTTTTCAATGTTGAAGGACGATCCACTCAGGGGATCCTGGGTAAAAACATATCTGTAATGCCTTTCCATTGCAAAACGCGGATTGAAGTTGGATGGAACCTCTGTGTATGCCAGGATTCTTATGCTTTGAGGTAGTAGATCGTTTATCTGGTTCACTATCAAGTTCTGATCCGTGTCAAACGACACAACATTTCCAAGGGCATGAACTCCCCTATCAGTTCTTCCAGCTATTGAATAACCTGATTTTTCCGGTGCATCCATTAGATCCACCTTCTTGAAGGCTTTGATAAGCTCTCCCTCGACTGTCTGGAAATTTAACTGCCTCTGAAATCCGTGAAAGCCATCTCCAATATAACCTACCTTCAAAGCTACCCTTACCACTTCATCACCCTTAAAAAACTATTCAAACCAATGCAATTAAAATAATTTATATTTCAATTCATTAATTGTTTTTAATCCGTTAATCTCTTTAAATATCTCCTTTAACTGATATTCTCAATGACCTGTGGTTATTTCCCTAAAATTTTTGTTCCAAATTCAAATATTATTTAAATTGGAAGAGAAGATCAACATCCTGATTTTATCATTGTTTTTATGATTGTTTTATATAATATTTTAATTCAATATGTTCCCATGAAAGGTTCGATTCCCGGAATACCCATGGAAGACCCCGGAGAGCAAGAGTGCACTCCCAGTGATTCTAAGCGTTTTATGAGTAAAAAATGGGGATATTTGAGCGTAATAGCTGCAACTCTTCTATTTGGAATCTGGAACACCTTCAATAAAATTTTACTGCAGTATCTAGATCCAATAGCCCTTTCAGCAATTGTTTACTGTATTGCAGGTGCTTTTCTATTTACAATACGTTTTTCGCCCATTAACAATAGGATAATGTCCTTTTTAGATGCGGACTGTAGTGCTGAAACCCATATTTCACGAAGAGATTACATGATACTGATAGTGACCGCAGTTTCAGGGTCCGTTGTTGCACCTATCATCTATTTGAACGGTTTAAAGATGATAACAGCTGTCACCGGCTCTTTGCTCATGAACGCTGAAATACTTTTTATAATCCTTATTGGAGTGTTCTTTTTAGGGGAAACTTTGAAAAGAAAGGACATATTTGGGTTTCTCTGCCTTGTAATTGGAACAGTGTTTCTTGCAACCAATGGAGGTTCAGGGAATCTTTCAGGAAATTTAACAGGTAACCCTGGAACACTACTTGTGATAGTTGCAGCGTTCTTCTGGAGTATAGACACGAGTTTGAGCAAATTTTTAAGTGGAAAAAGAGATTTACTCTTTGTAAGTGCACTTAAATGCTCCATAGGTGGCTTGATCCTTCTATCACTCTCCATATTAGTGGGATCAAGCTTCAACGTTCCAATGAACCACCTTCCATACCTTCTCTTCATAGGGCTTGTTAGTATTGGTTTCTCATTCGTGCTTGTTTACTTCGCCATCAGAAAGATCGGGTCAACAAGAACAGGATCCCTGTTCTCACTTTCATCCCTCTTTGGAGCCATATTCGCCTTTGCAATCTTAAGTGAACCATTCACCCTGCTCCAGCTTGCATTTGGACTTTTAATGCTTCTTGGAGTTTTTATCCTCTACAAGAATGGTACATGAAAAAAATTTAAGGAACGGAAAGAACCGGATTATTAAGAATTGATATTATTACAAATTGGTTTATTTCAAGAATAGATAAATGGTTATTGATAAAAGGAAATAGAATTTAATACTACAATTGGAATGAAATTCATTGAACTATGATTTATACAAATTAATTCGTTGATAAAATTAACGTTGTCAGTCAAAAGAAAATCAGGGTTCAAAGAGAAAAAATTGAAAAAAAGATGAAATTTTATGCTCATGAAAAGAGCTCATGAAAAGGAATGAAGTGATGAAAATGGTTCTTTCAAAGGATGATATGCTCATAATTCCAGCGGTGGATATAAAGAATGGTAAGTGTGTTCAGCTGGTTCAGGGAAAACCTGGAACTGAACAGGTGATAATAGAAAACCCTGAAAAGGTTGCAAAGGACTGGGAAGATAGGGGAGCTCAAGTTTTACACATAATAAACCTTGATGGTGCCTTCGGTGACTCTGAGAGGAATGCAGCAGTTATAGATAAGGTCCTCCATGAGGTTTCTGTCCCTGTACAGCTTGGAGGAGGTATAAGAACCATCGAAGATGCTGTCAAACTCCTGAATATGGGCGTTGAACGGGTTATACTCGGTACAATGGCTGTTGAGAACCCTGAAAATGTCAGCATGCTTGCAGATGATTTTGGAAGTGATAGGGTGATGGTTGCCCTTGACAGCAAGGATTCTCAGGTTGTTGTGAAGGGTTGGACTGAAAAAACAGATAAAACAGCCCCACAGTTTGGTAAGCTCTTTGAAGAGAAAGGTGCAGGAGGTATACTCTTCACAAACGTTGATGTTGAAGGTTTGCTCCAGGGATTTGACACCCAACCGCTAATTGAACTTCTTGAAGCAGTTGAAATACCTGTTGTATATTCTGGAGGAGTTACATCTATTGAAGATGTTGCAAAACTCAGCAGGACAGATGCTGCAGGTGTTGTGATTGGATCAGCACTCTACAGGGGCAAAATGAAGTTCGAGGATGCACTGAAGTATCAGAGAATATCATGAAACGTGCCCCTACTTCTTACTTTTTTACTTAATTTTACTTAATTTAATTAATTTAATTAATTTTAGTTTTGATTCAATTTAAGTTAAAATGACGCCATTGAATTTATAATGGAAGTTAAATAGCTTTGAATCCCCTCATGAGAATGCCTTTTTCTGCAGTTTCAACCACTTTCCTCATTCTGAGTATCTGATCTGGATTGGTGGAGATCGAGGTTATCCCATAATCAACGAGTTTTTTAACGATTTCTTCATTGGATGCTGCATGTCCACAGATGCAAGTTTCAATTTTCCACTGGTTGCACATTCTTATGATACGTTCAACCATCTTCATAACTGAACTGTGCATTAAATCGAAGTGTTTGGCCACTTTAACACCTCTACGGTCAACTGCAAGGGAACACATGGCCAGATCACTCATTCCAATACTTACGAAGTCCATGCCTTCATCCATGAGCTCGTCCAGGGTGAAGACTGCTGAAGGTGTTTCAATGGATGCACCCACCTCCAAATCTTTGTGGGGTTTTATTCCAACTTCTTTCATTGCCCTTTTTGCTTCCCGGTACTCTGAAACATCCCTTATGAAGGGTATCTTAACTCCAAGATTGTCGTAGCCCTGATCAAGAAGTGTTCTCACTGCCCGGAATTCCGACATGAGAATCTCCGGGTTTTGAAGATCTTTCTGTATTGCCCGGAGCCCTATTAGTGGATTGGATTCATCTGGTTCAATTTCACCACCTTCAACCCGTTTCAGTTCATCGGTTGGTATATCAAATGTCCTGAACCATACTGGTTTGGGATAGAAAGCATCCACAATCTTTTTCACACCCTTCACAATAACTCCGGTTAATCTTCCCTCTTTCTGGAGTAGAGCTGGATGTTTTCCGGTGTTGAGTATCATGTTCTCGATCCTTATGGATCCCACTCCATCTGCAAAGGGTGCGACGCTTGCTGCAATTTCAGGCACGTTTATGTTCACCTTAACACTGGTTGAGGGCCTGCAGACTTCTAAAAATTCCCTTTGAGATTCAATTTCAATGAAGCCAGCATATATGTTACCTGTTTTTCCATCAACCGTTACTATCATTCCATCTTCCAGGATGGAAGTTCCCTTCTCTGTTCCAACTATACATGGAACCTGCATTTCCCTTAGAACTATGGCAACGTGGCTGGTTATTCCGCCGTAGTCGGTAATCACAGCCCCTGCATTTTTGAGGTGGGAAAGCATGTCCCTTGATGCCCTTGAAACCACAACGATCTCCCCACCCTCAAGTCCATGGAGATCCTCATGAGTTTCAACCTTTTTAACCTTCCCTATGCCAATATAAGAACTTGTACCAATTCCTTTAAGAATTATCATACATTATATTCTTTATTTTTTGTTGTAGAAATATTTTGGGTATTTGGATATTTAGAGAGTTGGAAACATCTTTTATCCTGGAAAAGTGGATTTTGAAGTGTTAAAACTCAATAAAATAATTAAAAACTCTTTTTTTCAGATTAAAATGAAAGTATAGTTTGCTTGGGAAGATCTCTTTAAATTGAAGGTCCTCAGATTATCTAAAAAATTATCTAAAAAAATAGGAATGTCGAAACTAGCGGATCATGCAAATTAAAAAAAGATAAAAAAAAAGAATGAAAAATCATCCGAAGGTTCAGGTTGCAAACCTCTCAAAGAGACCCACAAATCTGTTTACAACACCACTTAATGGACCCATCTTCTCTCCAAACTTATACATAACATGCACATCATCCTTTTTAAGCCCTCCAATGAATGCTAAAACTGCAACGTATATGAATGGAGCTAGTGCTATTCCTAAAAGTAGGAATAAACGTGTTTTTGGGAAGGGTATGAATGCTATTCCCATTACTATGGAAGCAGCTATTATCTTTGTGAAGTCTCCCTTTGGAAGCTGTGCATCAGTCATTTTAAGGGTTTTACCCAGGACCGTGACCATTATGAAGATTGCAGCTATGGTTGTTGCAAGTGCTGCACCGTTTATACCGTACACTGGTACCAGTATGAAACTTAAAACCAGATCTATTATGGTTCCCAGAACAAGGGCTGTCATTGGAAGGTTGGGTTTTCCAAGTCCCTGGCATATGCTGGCTGAGACAACGTAAACAGTGAAACATAACATTCCTGCTGAGAGTATCTGCAGTGCCCCAGTTCCATTCAGGAATGCAGGATTTGGGAAGAGGAGGCTTATTATTGGTGCTGCAAAGACTATGGTTCCAACGGAGAGTGGGAGCACGAGTAGTGTTACGTATCTGTAGGACTGTAAAATGTAGGTTCTTAACATGTGTTTATCATTTAGTGTGAATGCTTCTGAAGCAGCAGGTAAAGCAGCCGTTGCAATTGACATGGATATTACAAGGGGTAGTCTTGCAATTGGACTTGCTGCATTGTAGTATCCCACGTATTCACTTGCCATGAAGTGACCTATAACATAGGTTCCAATATCGTAGAGGGCCAGTTCTGCAAATCCTGCTATAACAACAGGTATTGAAAATATCAAAAGCCTTTTTGCTATTGAAACTTCTTCTCTCCAGGTTATGCTTGTTTTTTGATGTGGTTTAAGACTTCCATGTTCTTTTATCTTTGATATCCGTTTCAAGGTGATCCTTTTGAATATGTAAAACCCGATTATTGTGGAAACAATGAAACCAATGGCAGTTCCAACAACTGCTCCTGCAACGTACCAGCCCAGGAGAACAAGAATTACAGCTCCAGTTATGGTGAATATTTGCTCTGTAGCACGTGTTATGAGGATGTTGGTCATCTCATACATTCCCTGAAAAACACCTCTTAAAGCACCTACAATCACACTGAATGGAGTTATGATGGATATTAATTGTAAGGGTAGCACTGCTTCAGGTTTATGTAAAAAACCTATTGCAATGGGTTCGGCCAAAAAGAATATCAGGATACTTGCAAGTATCGAGAACATGACCATGATCTTGGTTGAGGTTTTTATAATCTGTTTTACCATGAAGGCATCTTCCTTTGCAGAGTACTGTGAGACGTACTTTGCAATGGCAGGTGGAAGACCTCCTGCAGCAAGCAAAATCAGAATATTCTGGGCGGGCAGGGTTAAACCTAAAATACCGTAGCCTGCAGGGCCAAGAAGAATTGCCATTAATGAACGGTAAATGTAGCCACCTATACGGAATATGAATGAACCTAAAAGGATTACGAAGCTTCCCTTTGCTATCTTTGAACTCATGATATTACCAACTTACACATCCTCAAAAAAGAAGTTATCTATGATTTCTATCTTATAACCCAAATATTAATTGTTGAAGGGTTGCTGATTTAAGATTGAGATGTACTCCTTATAAAAGATACTCATTGATTAAAATATTGTCCTAATTCTTTTTTTAAAATTTTAAAATTGAACTGTGAGAAATAGTTTTTATTGATTTAGAACTTTATAAATATTTAAGAATAAGTTAGAGATTAAAGCAAAAAAAATGCTTAAAATGAAAATATCTTAAATTCTTTATAGGGTTAAGATAATAAAGAAAAATTGATACAAAGCTACAAAAAAATCAGAAAAAAATTAAAGTTTGAATCAGTGAAACATTTGGGGTGTAAACATTAAACTCGTAATGGCAACAGGAACATTTGACATAATACATTCAGGTCATGGATATTACCTTCAAGAATCCAAGAAGCTCGGTGGAAAAGATGCAAAACTAGTTGTGGTTGTTGCAAGGGATGCAACTGTACGATCCAAAAAGAGGGTTCCTGTGGTTGGAGAAAAACAGCGCTTGGAAGTTGTGAAGATGCTGAAACCTGTTGACGAAGCTTACCTTGGAAGCACAACAGACATGTTTGAGATAGTGGAGAAACTGAAACCTGATATAATCTCAATAGGTCCTGATCAAACTTTTAACATTGATCAGCTTAAAATGGAACTTGAAAAACGTGGATTAAACGCTGAAGTCCTGAAGGTAGAGGGTTACAGAGAAGCAGACCTTGACAGTTCCTGCAAGATCATAAAGAAGATAAGGAAGATGGATTTCGATGAAAAGATCTTTGAAAAATGTTAAACATTGATGTTTGTTAAGGATTTTTTTTATGAAATATAGAAGATTAAAGAGTTAAAAAATCTTAAAGAGTTTAAACAAAAACTCTTTTTACGGCTCATTTTGGATTTGTTTAAATAAAACTGGTTAAAATCAGTTAAATGAAAATTTCCAGGTTAAAATAAAAATTTCAATGGATTATAGAAGTTATTTTTTATAGAATGATTTTATTGTTATTTGAATTTATTTAAAATTGAATTTACTATAAAAATTGGTTTTTAAAAGTTGTTTTAAAAAAAAAAGAAAAAAGAAAAGGTTTAAAAAGGCAATTCTGAGTAGATACCTTTTAACGTCCACGAGGTTGTGTTCCAATTCTTTATAACTCCCAGGGAGTTTCTTAGACTTATTGCATCTGCATCGTACCATTTACCATTCACGTAGAGCTGAGCCCAAACATGTCCATATACATTTCCACTGGAAAATGTACATTTTCCATGTACGTATCGTGCTGGGATTCCTGCAGCCCGGGATAATGCTATCAACAGGTGAGAAGTGTCAACACAGTTTCCTGTCTTGGCGTTCAGTGTCCCTACTGCACCATATTTGGTGTCGTAGTAGAAGGAATAGCCGAGATTATCCCTTACCCAGTTGAATATCTTGGTTGCTTTATCGTAGCTTGATGTTGCACCGCTTGTTATTGATTTTGAAAGTGCAACTATGGTTGCATTCGTTGACTGACAGTTTTTAGTCGCAGCTAGATACTTCTGCAGTTCTGCAGGTATAGTATCGGTTGTACCATTTTGGGTTGTGTTCTTCCATGTGTTCATTGAAACATAGCTTGGGATGTATTTTTTTGTCCCGTAGAAGTTCAGTATCTTCGAATACATGTAGACCAACGATTCGAACTGAATTTTTCCAAGAGAACTTGCTGCATAGTTCGGAGCTACTCCATTTGCATTTATGAAGGAGCTCAGTTTACTTGCAATTGCAAGGTACTCTGTTTTGTTAATGTTTCCACTTTTAAGGTCTTCTGTTGGATTCGAAGGAGCGTCCACACTTTTCAGTGCTACAGATGCTTTTGAACCTTTGCTAATATTCAACAAACTATCTGTCAGTAATTTCAGAAATTCAGGCATTTCTACCTGTACTGAACCTATCTGAACATAGTTCGGAAGTTTTTTATTTGTTTCAACGTATGTTTTAACCCTTAAAGCTGCGTCCTTGATCTGATCCAAAGTAAATGTTGTTACCTTGGTTGTGTTTGTTGATGGTTTCCCATTGTTCGCCTGTGTGTAGTTGAAGGCTTTATTGATCAAACCGTACCTGAAGAGTACATATCCTGATGCACCATTTTTCCAAGCAGATTTGACATCAGCATTTAATTCAGCTCCGGATATTGGGGTCACGTTGGCATCGGACTCGTAGGTCTGAAGACCTGCCAGTACCGGTTTTCCATTGGAATGACTTACTATGTAAGCCACTTTTTCACCTATCCAATCCGTATTCTCATTGTAGTTTCCCTTGTAGATCATTGGTACAAGGAAATCAAGATACTTGGAGAGTTGACTGTAATCCTGTCCATAGTAATAACCATTCACAGCACCTTCAGGCATTAAAGCTGCTGAAACTGCTACCTTTGGCTTTATGGACTTAACTGTGTCATGCACCCTTTTAACGAAGTTCGTTATGGTCTGGGTTCCATTGGTATATTTGTAAGCTGTTCCAGGATACCTGATGTAATCAAGGTGTATCCCATCGATGTTGTAGTTGGTTGTTATGGTTTTTATGAAGCTTATCAGATTGTCCTGATATGCTGTGCTGGTACCTGTCCTGTTTTCAGTTGTTGTAACCTGTTTGTAGGTTGTAACGTTCTTCAACTTGTATTTCCAAACGTACTTCCAAGTGTACTTCCAACTGTACTTCCATTTACCACTGTACTTGTACCATTTTTTGTACCATGACTTGTACCAGGATTTGTACCATGACTTCACTGCTGTTGTCTGTTTAACTGTTTTGGTTACATTCACCTTGTAGGTGTACGTACCCTGAGGATCAACCCATTTTCCGTTTTCATCAACGAAACAGGTTATCCACGCATGAACCCTTATTCCAGTACCACTGAGTTTACTCAGGATTGTTTGCAGTATGCTTTGGTATGTCGGATCCTTGATCCTGTTCGTTTTTACGAACACATCTGTTATTCCATTTTTTATTAATTCATCAGCACTGATCTTACTCACATCGTACGTGCTGAGCCAGATCCCGTGGACATTATTATATGATTCATCTCCTGCTGCCTCTGAACTTTGATTTGTTCCTGAAACGTTACTGTTAACACTATCGTTACTACTGGTTGTGTTTGAATTCGTGCTGCCCTCTGTGTACTGATTTTTCACTGCATCGCTAACTGCAGTTCCATTGCTGGAATTTCCTGCAGTTGTACTCTGAATTATGCTTGTGTTCTGTAGGTCAGTTAGGTTTTCCGTGATGTTGCTGGCGTTCGTGATATCTTCTGAGACTTGCTGGTTTGCTGTGGTGGCATATATAATGCTTGTACTGGGTAGCACCATGCCAAAAAGCAATAGCACTACAAGCAACAAATGTCGCTTCATAAGTACTGCCCCCCAAATGATTCAGCAAATGTCAGATGAACACCTTATGTGGTTCTGACAAGTAATATGATCTTTTTTTGAACATATAAATCTTTTGATTTAAAATTCCGAAAAACAAGAGCAAATATCTTCTTTAATGATTTAAAGCCATTAAAATGAGAATTGAAACTGGTGTTGAGGATTATTTCCAGTCCATTTAGGACATTGATATGAAAAAATATCTTCTTTTAAGGTTCATCACTTCAAAACATGATGTTCTGAATTTTAAAACCCGGTGAATTATAAATATCATCAAATGGAATGTTAAAATTATTAAAAAATTTTTAAAATTTAAAAAACGTTATTAAACTTAGTTATTTCTACTTATTTTAATGATTAATACATTTAAAATAGTTATTTTAATGATTAGTACTGATAAAACTGTTTTAAAGATAAAAAAAGATATTTTTAAAAAAAAGAATAAAAAAGAGGTTTATGAAAGTTCATATGAAAAAAAGATTGGTTCTAGTGTCCCCAGTTCCTGTATCTACGTTAAAACGTATTTTCCATAGGTCCTGGAGGTGTAGAGCCATTTGGTTTTCCATACCTTCTTCCATTTGTACTTGGTTACGTACTTGCGCACCCATTTTCCGTGCCTTTTAACCCACTTCTTAACTTTGTATGCCTTTTTAACCCATGCTCGGTACTTGACTTTTTTGTAGGGCACTGTAACACTATAAGCTACGTACTTTGCAATTCCATATCGAAATACAACGTATCCTGAAGCTCCACAAGTCATTGCGTATGCTGCATCTGCATTCACTTCAGCTGCTGAGAGAAGCTGTAAGTTTCCATCACCCTTGTAATTCTGGATTCCTGCGAGTACTGGTATTGAGTTGCCGTTTTTATCCTTTGCCAGGGATTTTATGTGGGCTACTTTAGTGCCTATCCACTGGGTGTTGGTGTTGTAGTTTCCTTTGTAGGTCATTGGAACAAGAAAGTTAAGGTAGTCAGCCAATTCATCGTAGCTCTGTCCGTAGTATTTTCCTGCGCCGTTGGATAGAATAACCTCATCTGGCATCACTGCGGCTGATAGGTATATCGATTTTCCAGAGAGTATACTCCGTATTGACGCAACGAAGTCTGTTATGATCCTGGTTGAATTAGCGTATTTGTAGGCTGTTCCAGGATATCTGACGTAGTCCAAATGAATTCCCTGTATGTTGTAGTTGTTAACTAGGGTAGACACATCTGTACGGATCAGGCCCTGAATATTTTTACCCGCAGTGGTATTTGGATCAAGGTTTATCCAACCATCTGATCCCTTGAAACAGATTATCCATGCGTGGATCCTCAATCCACCGGTCCCTCCAAACTTATCTATGAAGGGTTGTATGGCCTTCAGATTATCCTTTGGAGTTAAAACGAATAGATCCGTAACTTTCTGGGATCTGAGGGTGGCCAGACTGACACTGTCAAGGTAACGGGTTTCGTAACGTATCCAATAGCCCTTCACCGTTCCAATGGGGGGTGCGGATGTTTTAAAATCAGATTCATCTGTTGAACCCGCAGCATTTAGACTATTAGTTCCATTGGTTGAACCATTGCCCGAGGAATTTAAATCATTAATAACAGGTTCATCTGAACCGTTTATTGGATCCTCTGCACACACAGATCCTGCAGTCAAAACAACTGCAAAAATCAATGCGAAGGCTGCAAGCAATATTTTTTTCTTATAAATAAATAACGCCTCCAATATCCATAGAACAAAAAAAAGTATTTGAACTATGGAACACAATTTACAAGATTTAATAAACAATTTAATATCTTTTTTTGGAGTACATATAAATTTTTTTATTTAAAGCTAAAATAAAGCCAGATTTGAATATTGAAAGTTTTTCAGGGACTTAAAGAAATGATTTAGTTTACAAGGTTTGGAACTGGAAATGAAATGAAAAATAGGATCAAAGGAGTCGTAATAATCTGAAATAAACAGATATGTTAATTTAAACCTTCTAAAACAAGATTATTAAAATTTTAATGGAATAACTGATTTTTTTAATGGAATAAACTATGAAGATGTTTAATTAATGAAAAATGTTTAATCAAAAAATTAAAAAAAAGAAAAAAAGAAAAAAATAGTTAAATACCTTACTTTTCGCCTATTGAAGTTCGATCAACTGAACAATCAGGGTAGAACTTTGAGTAAACTGAGTCCGTACCTGAAGAGCATGTAACCAGAAGCTCCACTGGTCATTGCAGCCTTTATATCTCCTGTTAACTCATCTGCAGGGACGAGTGAAGACCAGTTAGTATCGGATCTGTAGGTTTGAAGACCTGCGAGAACTGGAATTCCATTTGAGTGCTGAACTATCCATGCAGTTTTACTGGCAATCCATGCTGTTCCACTTGCACCAGTGGTACTTGTGCCGTTTGTGTGGCTGTACCCGTAGTTTCCCTTGTATATCATTGGTACTATGAAATCCAAGTACCGGGACATCTGACTGTAATCCTGTCCATAGTAGTAACTGTTTGAACTACCCTCAGGCATAACAGCTGCTGAGAGGATTATATTTGAGTTTACTGCTTTTACGGTGTTATGAACCCTTGCAACAAAGGATGTTATTGTTGAAGTGGCTCCAGAGTACTTGTAAGCTGTTCCAGGATATCTGACGTAGTCAAGGTGTATGCCGTCAACTCCTGTTTTGGCAACGGTTGCAATGTAGTTCACAAGTCCATTGTTGAATGAACTGTCGTAGTTGTATACAGTCTTGGTTTGATACAACCATTTGTAAGTCCATCCCTTTTTCCATTTGTACTTGGTAACGTAGGAATAGGTTACCTTGTACTTGGTTCTCCATTTGCCCAGGTACTTGTATTTGACCTTGGTGTAATGCTTGACTTTGACCTTGTAGGCAACCTTGTACCATCCCTTGTACCAGTACTTGTATTTAACTGAAACTTTGGATGATTTAAGGCCCTGCGGGTCAACCCAGTTACCACTGGCATCCTTGAAGCACGTGATCCATGCATGGACGTTTATGCCTCTGGCATGGGCGTAAGGGATCACTGCCGCCAAGACCTTATCGTAGGAATAGGATGCTGAGTACCTTGAGCAGGATACAAAAACATCTGTCACTCCACCCTTTTGAAGCTCGTCCCAATTTGAGGAGTTCATTCCAAGTGCAGTATCTCCACGTATCCAGTATCCACGGACAGTTGTATTTTTAGTTTCTGCAAGTTGATTCACTGACTGAGTTTGGTTCAAGGAATTGTTTTGTGTTACATTGGTAACGTTATCTGCACTAACGGTACCAACACTTATAACTACAAAACAAAGCATTAAGGCAGATATAAGTATCAAATGCTTTTTGCTTTTAATTTTATGAATGATATCGCCTCCACTCTAAGAAATAATTAGAATAAATAAGAATTTATTGAAAGATTTCTTAGATTAACGTAGAATCTAAATCACCAATATATAAATATTTTCAGAAATAAAACAGAATAAAATCACAAAATACACATGTTTCTACCTAAAATTTTGGAATTGACTATTAGAAAGGGGTTGTTAATTTAGTCATTCAAAACCAGAAATTTAGGGTATAAAAAAAATTGATATAATTTTTAAAAGCCTTATTTTAAAGGTTCTGATGAAATTCCAGCTTTAATCTGTTAATCCCAAAACTTATATCTAAAAAAGTCAAGATATATTGATTCATATGGAGATACAAAACATTGAAATGGCCATTGAAATCCTTGAAAAATCCCCTGAATTTGCTGATATCGTTCCTGAAGTGAGGAGCAACATAGTCATGGCAAAGGAAGGTGCAAAGGATATAAGAGACGTTGCAGGCATCCCCGGACGTATCACAACAGTTAAAGGATGGGCCAAATCATTTATAAAACCAGAATTTGGGGTTTCATCCCACATGGCCCGGCTTGTGCTGAGTATGATGAAACATGACCCCCAGAGGCGAAGTGCCCTTAACATACGCTACGATGATGAGATAATTGACATATGCCAGAAACTTGGTTTGAAGGTTTCCTCCTACAACAGACAAGACGAACCTGAGGACGTTATGAAGTTTGAAGGCGGAACCATTCCATGGGGTGTTGAGGAGGCAATAAAAAAGCTGGGAGACATTCCAGATGTTGTATATCACACAGGATCTTGGGGAAAAGAACCCATGATCTGTTTAACTGGACCAGATGCTGTTGAAGTTGCTAGAACTGCTGTTTGCATTTCAAAGCTTTACAGGGTAAGGGTCCAAAAGAATAAAAATGAAAGTAACACTAAATCCACTGAAAATCTTTTAAAAAATTCCATGACTGTTTCAGGCAGTTTTGAAGATAGTTACAGTGTTGTTTTTGCACCATCACGAAGCGCATACGTGGGTAAAAAAGCACATGTTTCCTGCATCTTCTGTGCAATAGCTGAAGGTGATGAAAGGGTGGATTCCAGGGTTTTGTATAAAGATGACAAAAACATGGTAATTATGAACATGTTTCCCTACAACAGGGGGCACCTTGAAGTTGTGCCCTTGAAACATGTTACAGATTTAAATGAAATGAAATCTGAAGAGATAAAAGATATATTCATCCTTGTACAAAGATCCATAAGACTCGTTAGGGAAGTTATAAAGGCAGAGGGCATCAACGTTGGGATAAACCTCGGTGAAGCTGCAGGTTCCAGTATAAACCATTTACACATTCATATTGTGCCTCGTTTCAAATATGAATCCGGTTTCATGGAAACAACTGCAAATACAAGGGTTGTTGAAGAGAGTATCAATGAAACTTACACCAGGTTCATGGAAAAAATTGATATTTTGAGGGAAAACCATGAAGTATGATATGTACTACGAAATATTAGAACAGCCTAAATCATTGAAGAATACATTGAAAGCTGAAAAAGCTCATATGAAAGAAATTGCAGATAAATTTGCAGAATTTGATAAAATTCACCTCGTAGGATGTGGAAGCTCCCTCTCAACCTGCTTCTCAGCAAGGGATGCCATGGGATTTTTATCTGATAAGGATATCGATGCACATACAGGATACGAGTTCTTCTACCATAAAAATCTTGGGAAGGACAACTGTGGAGTTCTTTTAACATCACAGTCTGGAGAAACTTCAGACACAGTTGCAGCACTGCGTAAAGCCAAAGAAAATGGACTTTACACCGTTTCCATAACCAACGAGGAAGACAGCACCATGATGCATGAATCTGATGATGCTGTACTCACCCGTTGTAACAGGGAAACAGCCATACTGGGAACTAAAACATACATGACCCAGTTGATGTCCCTGTATGAGATTCTCTTCAGCATGGAGGGATCGGATGATGCTAAGGATGTTCTGAAGGATCTTGAAAAGATACCCTCAATAACTGAGGATCTCCTATCAAGTACAGAGGATGAAAACCGGATTCTTGCAGAGAAATTCAAGGACGATGAGATTTTTTACTGTATGGGAAGCGGTCCAAACTACGGCCTTGCATACAAGGTTGCAATGACCATGTTCATGGAAGGTGCCCTTAAACATGCCTGTCCACTTTATTCAGGAGAGTTCAGACATGGATTAATTGAAAGGGCTGAAAAAGATGTTCCAATAATGTTTTTAGATGCCGATTATTCTGGAGATGAATTGACCCATAAATCACTGGAATTTTCAAACAAAATTGGTGTGAAAAAGATTTTATATAAAATGGAAGACTATGCAAATGTTAATCCGCTTCTTGCACCATTAGTGCTTGTAATTCCAATAGAATGGTTCATATATTACCTTGCACACTTCAATGGTGAGGATCCAGGAAGTACAAGGCACATAGGTAAGGTTAGATATTAACTAACTTTACACATCTCATTCCAACTGATAGAAAATTTTATTTTTCAATTTAATTGATCAACAAGTTTTAAAAATAGTTATTTTACCTTTTTTAGTTGTAATTATAGTTGTATATAGTTTTAATTAACTTTTTTTAGTTGAAGGTACAGTTTATAGATTCAAAAATGAATTAAACAAAAAGAATTAAAAATAGGGAATTAAGGACAGTTCACTCTTCAGCACTGTTCTTTCAGTCCACTTTAACTTCAAAACTTTCACTCTTTTCTAGTTTTGGAAGTGTGACTGTTAATACTCCGTTTTCAAATTTTGCAGTTGAGTCGTTCATCAGTATTTTTGCAGGAAGCTTCATCAACCTTCTTGCTTCACCGTACCTTCTTTCCCTCCGGAGGTAGTTAACATCCTCAACTTCAGTTTCTTCTTCGAAGTTTGCAGTGATTTCAAGGGTGTCTTCGGTTATATCAATCTTTATATCCTCTTTTTTGACACCTGGAAGGTCTGTTTTGACGATTATATTTTCATCATCCTCAATAACATCCATCACTGGTTTTGCTGGAACATTCGAAGTGTAATCAGCTACTGCCTTCTCAAGCTCCTCCTGTTTCTCACGGATGGTGCCAACCATGTCATTAAACATCTGTTCTGCTACGCCTCTTCTTTTCATTATTAAATTCCTCCAGCTTATCCATTATTTCAGATATTCCAGTTCCCTCTGCTGCTGTAATTAACAGAGGATCTTCCACTTTATTAATATATTCATCCAAATACTTAACCCTTTCCACGAGGTCCATTTTGTTAAAAATACAGACAATAGGGGTTTTAAATATGTGTTTTATCTCCTCAAAAAGTCTGAACTGACTTTCAAGTGGATATCCGGAGGTTTCAGATGCATCGAAGATGAATAGAATAACATCTGCAAGGTGCTCCAGTGCAACCATTGCATTTAATTCTATTTCATTCATATCCTTAACAGGTCTGTCAAGAAGTCCGGGAGTGTCTATTATCTGGTAACTTTGCCATCTACGTTCATAATGTCCTATCTGAATTCCTGTTGTTGTAAATGGATAATCTGCAACTTTAGGCTCTGCAGTGGTTATGTGTCTGAGCAGGGTGGATTTTCCAACGTTTGGAAAGCCTGCTATCACTGCTGTTGTTGCATCGAAGTCTATGGTGGGCATGTTACGTAGTTTGGACTTTGCAAAGTCCAGGAAGTTCAGTTCATCCTCTATCCTGTAAACAACTGAAGCTATACGGCCAAATGCTTCCCTTCTGACTTTTGAAGCATCCTGGGGGCTTGATCTTCTTACTTTAAAGACGTACTGATTTTCAAATTTTGATAGAAGTTCCACAGCCCAGTTCAAGGCTCCAAGGGATTTTTTCAGCTCATCAACTCCCACCACAACGTCGATGTAGTCCTGGTAAAACATGTGCAGTTCTTCTATCTTTGGAACCCTCTCAAGTATCATGTTGAAGCTTTCCTCTATAACCTGACAGGCAGTCTTAATCCTTGCCTCCTCAGTTTTCTTGGACTTCTGCTGGCGAGGAATATTAGAAGACCTCACCTTGTTTGCAGCCTTTTTAGCCCGTCTAAAACCCTTGTCCAAAACTTCCTCTGGTGTTGGGATGGTTGGTATAATCATTTCATCACTCTCTCTCTTATCTCTTAATATTCAGTTAAAACCCGTTTTAGCCAATTAACTTTTTTAAGTACTGATCCGCTTAATTTGTAAGTTATTTAAGTTTATACTATATTTTTAAAAGTGTTAATCATCTTATGTTAAAATAAGGTTCTAAAAATTTTAAATAATTAAAAACTTGTTTTGATTTGGGGATATCAAAATCATGAACATAACTTGATCATCTTTATTAGTGTATGAGTACTTTGACTTATAAAATGATCATGGAACTGAGTAGATAGTTAATATGATATTATGCATTGAATTACAATAATATATTATATAAACTGATTAATTCAGTACCAATGCACAACTTACCTTCTTTTTTTAAAATTAGAATATGAAAGGATGGAATTCAGTATACAGATTAAATAGCCCTTTAAAAACTATATGACATTCCCATGTATTCTTATTGTTCATTGAATATCTGGGAGTGGAACCTGTATATCTTCACATCATCAGCAAGCCAGCAGTCGGGTTGAAGCCCTGCTTTCATACAGGTGTTGGAGAGAAACTCTTCAGCATTCCAGCACCATTCAACTGCAACCTGAGGAAGTAAAAGTCCTTTGTACGGTCCAATTTCAACTATCAACCCATCTCTACCAATCTCAACGTTTTCGATGTACTCCTTTGGATTTTCAACCCGGATGATCTCGGGTTTTGTGAGTACACTCACTTCAACAGTGATATCTTCAAATTCCCTTAAAGTTACAGGTGGAAAACGTGGATCCCTTGTTGCTGCAGATATGGCTGCATCGATAAGAGCTTCTATGAGGGGCATTACAGGTTCAGGGTAACCTATACATCCCCTGAGATCTCCCTTCTCTTCCAGGGTTACAAAAACACCCCGGAACTCCTTCAGCTTCTCATCGATGTCCTCTGGAACTTCGAGGATCCTCTTTTCGTTGAGGTAGGTTTCTATGGTTTTTCGTGCAATTTTTACTATTGTTTCTCCATCTTCATTTGATAGAAGGTTTGTTTCCAGTTTTTTCTCTTCTGTATTTTCTTTCAGTTCTCCAGATCTATCTGGTTTCATTACATTGCTCCTCCAACCATTGCTTTTGTAACTCTTATGTGGGGGCCGCCGTCTCCAACAGGTACTGTTTGACCTGCCTTTCCACAGAAACCAACTCCCAGTTTGAAGTCAGATGCAACGGCGTCCACGTTCATCAGGGTTTCCATAATGTTTCCAGACAGTGAAACATCACGCAGTGGCTCTCCAATTTCCCCATTCTTAATGGTGAATGATTCTGCAGCGTTGAACTGGAATATTCCCTTTCCAGTGTCCACCTGTCCTCCCCTTGAACCCTTGAGGTAAATTCCATCCTTCATGCCTTCAAGTAGTTCTTCAAAGCTTTTATCACCGGGTTTCAGGTAGGTGTTGCTCATACGAACCACCGGCTGATCTCCAACAGCGGATCTGGCATTTCCTGATGGTTCAATTCCGAGTTTGGATGCAGATTCCCTTGAACTCATGAGGGATGTGAGGATTCCATCATTAACCAGTAGGTTTTTGCGTGTTTTAACCCCCTCAGCATCGTAGGGGTAGTAACCGAAGGCATCCATGCTGGCGTCATCGATTATTGTAACATGTTCTGAGCCTATTCTGGTGCCCATTTTTCCTTTGAGTATTGAATCGTTCTGAAGTATAAGATCAGCCTCTGCAGCATGTCCAAGTGCTTCATGTATGAACACTCCTGTTAGTTCTGAGTCAAAAACAACAGGAAAACTTCCTGAAGGTGGTGTGTTTGCATTGAGGAGTCGCACTGCCTTTGATGCGGCGGTTCTTCCAAAGCTTTCCAAATCCTCATTTTTTATGGCTTCAAAGCCTTTTGCTCCCCCAATACTTTTGTGTCCAAACTGTATCATGCCGTTCTCTGAGGCCACTGCATTTAAAAACATTGCAACCCTTGATTCATTGAGGGTTAATGCTGAGCCCTCTGAGCTCAGGAAAGCTGTTCTTCCCTCTGCATCAACGTAGTTGACACTGGTACTCACAACCTTTTCAAGTTTTGCAGCTTTATCTGCATCCTGCATTACCTCTTTTTTCTCATCAAGTGAAACATCTGATGGTTTGAGTTTTGCACGGGATTTAACATTATCCACCACGGTTGGAACATCAGCAAGTTCAACATCACTTTTTATTGAATCTGCAAGGCGCAGTGCAGACTCTGCCACTTCCCCCATCCTTTCCATCTGGGTTGTGAATGCAAATCCCCATGCACCACCCTTTAAAACCCTCACACATCCACTGAGATCGGATCCAGACCTGATTTCCTGGATCTTACTATCTTTCATTATTATTGCAGTGCTGTAAGTTTCATTAACCCTTATATCCACATAATCTGCTCTTTTTTCAATTGAATTAATTGTTTTCTCCAGTAAATCTAAGTCTAATTGATCGTCCATGGTATCTACCTTCATCTTAATGAGTATAATCTTTGATCTTCCTTTCATTATAATTTATTGATTTTAAGGTTGATTTTTTTCATAAAATATTAATTTTCATAAAACTAACAGGATGGATTCAGGAAGGGGTTGATATTGATTTGAGTGAGGATTCATTAAAAGGATCATATCATAAAAACTAATTTATATTATAAAACTTAACAGTAGACCGTGGATATAAATTGAATGGGTGTAATTTCTAATTTTCACCATTTCATTACTTTTATAGAATTGTAAGTGTGTTTAATTGAATTACCTTTTATTAAAGCACCAGGTGACAATATGAGAACTGTTAAGGAGATAAACCAAAAAATCAAAGATGGAGATGCAGTGGTTGTGACTGCTGCAGAGATGACCCAGATTGTAAGGGAAAATGGTGCAGGAGAAGCTGCACGTGACGTTGATGTTGTGACAACAGGGACATTTGGTGCTATGTGCTCTTCAGGAGCATTCTTAAACTTCGGACATTCAGATCCTCCTATAAAAATGTCCAAAACATATCTGAACGGTGTTGAAGCCTACTCTGGACTTGCAGCTGTGGATGCTTACATCGGTGCAACCCAACCAAACAGAAACCCTGAAATTGGTCTTGATTACGGTGGATCTCATATAATTGAAGACCTCATAAGGGGTAAGGAGATTGAATTTGTTGCAGAGGCCTACGGAACTGATTGTTATCCTCTTACAGAGGTTAAAACCAGTTTAACCCTTGATAAATTGAACCAGGCAATAATGGTGAATCCAAGGAATTCATACCAGAACTACGCTGCAGCAACCAACTCCACAGATGAAACCATCTACACATACATGGGCACACTTCTGCCTAAAATGGGTAACGTGAGTTATTCAAGTGCTGGAGAGCTCAGCCCACTCCTGAATGATCCATACTTTGAAACCATTGGTCTTGGAAGTCGTATATTCCTCTGCGGTGCAGAGGGTTACATCATTGGTGAGGGAACCCAGCACGAGACCGATGTTGAACGTGAAAATGGTGTTCCAACAGGGGGTGCAGGTACCCTCATGCTCAAGGGAGACATGAAGCAGATGGATGCAGAGTATGTTAGAGGTGCAAGCATGCCCAAGTACGGCCCAACACTCTACGTTGGTGTGGGAATACCCATACCCATCCTGAATGAAGATATAGCTCAGAGAACAGGTATAAGCAACGAAGAGATCGTGTGTAACGTTGTGGATTATGGAGTTCCAAGGAGGAGCAGACCCACAATCCTTAAAACCAATTACATGGAACTTCAAACCGGTAAGATCGAACTCAACGGCAGGGAGGTTCCAACTTCACCACTGTCGTCACTTAAGAAGGCCAGGAAGATTGCAGGTGAACTTAAAACCTGGATAGACAATGGGGAGTTCTTCCTAACAGAACCTATTTCCAGGCTCCAGTCTGAGGGTTCCACTGTGAGACCCCTTGAGATTAAGAAGCCTTCAATTCTTGTGAAGAACGTGAGGACCAAACCTGTGATAACAGCCCTTCCAACTGATGATGTTGAGGATGTTGCAGGGAAACTGGTTAAAAATAACATAAACCACCTTCCTGTTGTTGATGGTGAAGGTAAACTTCGAGGTATTGTAACCTCATGGGACATAGCAAATGCAGTTGCAAAGGGTAAAAAGAAACTTGCAGATGTTATGACACGTAAGGTTGTGATAGCACGGGAGGATGAATCTGTGGATGTGGTGGCAAGGCGCCTGAACAAACACGAAATTTCAGGACTCCCAATCATCGATAAGGACAACAAGGTGAAGGGTATGATAACAGCAGAGGATATTTCAATGTTGATTTGTAACGGTCAGAGAAGAGGTAAAAATGGAGGGTCACTATGAAAGCATGGTTAAACTTTTCCCCGAATATCGTGAACAAGGCAGTGATCTCGGATCTCATTAAAAACTACGATGTAACCTTCAACATACTCAAGGCAAACATAACACCCAAGGGTGGGAAGATGCTCATTGAGTTAAG
The DNA here is from genome assembly GCF_900095295.1 of Methanobacterium congolense. Classification (NCBI taxonomy): domain Archaea; kingdom Methanobacteriati; phylum Methanobacteriota; class Methanobacteria; order Methanobacteriales; family Methanobacteriaceae; genus Methanobacterium; species Methanobacterium congolense. Next base: position 693,573 of record NZ_LT607756.1, on the reverse strand, counting down.
CGGAACCCAGAGGGATGAAGGCATAGCATTCCTTGAGAAAAGCGGAATTCACCTGGATCCTGTGATAAACGTTGTTAAAAAGGATGATGATAAATGTGTGGACTGCGGTGAGTGCGTTTCACTGTGCCCTGTGAAGGCCATATCCATTGAAGAAGACTGGACAGTTGAAGTGGATGATAAGCAATGCATTGGATGCGGTTTCTGCACAAAATCATGCCCTATGAAAGCTATAAATGTTGCAGAGTAATATCCAGTGCATTTATAAGCTTTAAACTCTTTTTTTAAAATCTTTTTCATTATTTTTTTAAGTTATATCCGTTTTTTTTTATTGATTTAAATTTAGTTTTAGACCTCTATTTTATTTTAAGAGATAATATTTTTTTAAAATTTTTTTAAAGTCGTAAAAATTTATTTTTTAATTATAAACCCTAACATTTATCATCAATTTTTAATTTAAAAAAATAGAAGGAGTGTACTTTAAAATAACAAATCAATGAGATGACGAATGAATAGAAAAATAAATGTAAATATTTAATCAGACCCTGAAAATCTGGAAATAAATCTGTAAATACTGTTTTTATCATCAAAAACTGCCTTTTCAGGGCACATCTCCATGCAGCATAGGCAGTTTATGCATCTCTCATATTCAAAAATGGGTGTGGGTCTTTTCTCGAGGATCGCATCTGTTGGGCAGCTTTGAACACAGGTGTTACAGTTCGTGCAGAGATCTGGGTTTATTGCAGGTCTTGAATAGTACAATTTCATTAAAGCCCTTGAAATAAATGATGGAACCACTTCAATGGAACCTGCAACGTTCAGAGGCCATTTAAAGGCATCAACAATTGGAAATTCTCCCAAGACGTTTATATTTTCAATTGAGGCTTCTCCAAGTCCCTGTTCATATGCTATCCTGTTTGTGGGCACTTCCATCGGATCTTTGCCCAGGTAGTGGCAGAGGATACTGTCTACTGCAACTGCATCGTCAGATGCAACTATAACCCCTATCTCTTTGGGATTTCCAGCTGAAGGTCCCATTCCATCCATTCCGATCACTCCATCGATAATGTTGAGGTGGGGTTTGGAAAGCGCAAATACATCAACGATTATCTCTGCAAAATCCGATGGCTTCGGTGCCAATTTGTGGTACTCAGTTTTTTGAAGTCCTGGAATAACTCCATAGATGTTTTTAATGGCACAGCTGAACTTAGTGAGTCCGTGAGTTTTGATCTTGGGCATGTTGATTATCACATCTGCGTCAAGGACAGGCCTTGCAACTCTGTAGGTTCTCCCATTTCTTTCAAATTCATAGATCCCTGATTTCTCAAAGTTAACGAGTTGCGTGTCTGTACGTTTGCAGACATCAGCAAACCCTGTGATCTCCCAAAATCTTTCCATTCCCCTTGCAGGACCACCAGGACTATCTCCAAGCATTGGTACTGCACCTGCATCTTTTACAATGTTTATAACAGCTTCAACAACTGCAGGATGGGTTGTTATGAATACTTCAGGAGATTTTGCCTGGAGCATGTTGGGTTTGAGGAGTACAGTGTCACCAGGCTTTACAAAGGACTGTATCCCTCCAATACCATCTAATGACTTTTCCACAGCACTTTGAACTTCATGAAGGGTGTAGGATCTGCATTCTGATATTGAAACTGTACTTTTATTCAATTTAGCACCACATTGATCCATCGAACATTAACAGAATATTTGCTCCTTTTTTAAAAAAAGATTTTTTTTAATTTTGATTTTTAAGCTTCTGGGTCTTTTTCAATGCAATTATAGATTTTAAAGGCAATTATCGGATCAAATTTAATCTTCAACCTCTTCCAGGATTTTTCTTCTTGCTTCGCCTATGGTGAGTGGGTATGGTTTGCCAAAGGAAACATGATCCTCCTTGTTGAGTATCTCCATGAGGTGTGCTATTCTTGGAAGCCTGAGATTTGCCGTTCTTATGGTTTCAACATCACTGAAAACAGTCTGAGGGTTACCCTCCTTTATTATGTTTCCGTGACTGATTATGTAAACCGTGGATGCATAAAGGGGAACCAGATCAACGTCGTGGGTTGATATGATAATGGTCATCCCATCCTCGTTAAGATCGTAGAGCAACCTCATTATCTGGGAGGCACCCTTAGGGTCCAGGCCACTTGTTGGCTCATCCAGAACCATTATCTTGGGATCCATGGCAAGAATACCTGCAATTGCAACCCTCTTCTTCTGACCACCACTCAAATGATGGGGCGGCTTCTTCTCAAAACCCTCCATCCCCACACGTTTCAAGGCATCCTTAACCCTCTTCTCCACTTCATCCCTAGAAAGTCCCATGTTCATTGGGCCGAATGCAACATCCTCCATCACAGTGGGAGCAAAGAGCTGATCATCAGGGTTCTGAAAAACTATTCCCACGTTCTGCCTCAACTTCATGAGATCCTTTTTGTTGTAGCTTACTGGATGGCCGTTAACAACAACTTCACCTGAGGTGGGTCTCAGTATGCCGTTGAAGTGAAGAAACAGCGTTGATTTACCTGCACCATTGGGTCCAAGAAGTGCAACGATCTTACCATCTTCTGCTTTGAAGTTAACATTTTCGAGGGCTTTTGTGCCGTCAGGATACTCATATATGATTTCTCTGGTTTCAATGACGTTCATAATGATCACATGGGTTTTTAAGATATAAAAAAATCATAGCAATGAATTTATGTATAAAATCTGTATGAAATCTTGTACGTATAGAACTTTTTCTTTAGTAGTATATTATCTTTTTATTTTCTTTGAATTGATCATTAACTGGATCTTATGAGAACGGGTAAATCCATAAAAAAAAGTTTGGTTAAAAACTTTTTAAGATACAAAATTGTACATGATGGTTCTTTACATGATTCACTGCAAAAATTGGTGCTGTGAATGGTTCACAAATGCAAAAATGGCAGTAAATATTCTGTTATGGGTTGTAACAAAGTCAATATCCCCACTCCAACAATTATGGTTCCACTTACAAGGGGAATCTTATTTATGACCTTGTTGCTCACGTAACTCTGTATGAAGTCCTTTCCTTTAACAAAGAGTACTGAAAGGAGAGTTATAGATATTGCAAGACCTGCACTGAACACAAGAACGTAGATAATACCGTTGTATATCTGACCATTTCCAATGCTGAAAAGGAGCACTGCAAGGGCTGCAGGGCAGGGTATTAAGCCTGTGGATAATCCAATTGCAACCACTCCCTTTTTTGTGTCGATTTTATGTTCATGATGGTGATGGTGTGGATGATGGAACCTTCTAATTATCCATAGACCAACTGCAACGAGTATGATTCCACCTATTACACTCATGATATCATGGGTTGTACTGACGTTCAAGGATCCAAGAAGGAAGATTGAACCAATTCCAAGGAGAACAACCACGATCACATGGGAAAACACCACTGTGCCCCCAAGTAACAGTGTATCCTTCAAACCTGCATCTGTACCCATTACAAATGCAGCCATAACCGCCTTTCCATGTCCAGGTTCCAGGGCGTGTAATGCACCGAGTAGGAATGCAGCAGCCATGAAAAAGAAGCTTATCTGTAGGGGGAATGTGGTTAAATTTGATGATATGAAAGCCATTTTTATCACTCCAATGTGTTAATACAATTTTCAATTTTCTTTATAAGTCCAGTAATACCTATGATCTGTGTAGAACCCCTTCCATTCAAGTTCTTTAAGAAATAAAGGATATTATTAATACTATTTTAAATTTTATTTATATAATGAGTAATACTAATGTGCGCTGAAATAGTAGGTTCGTTGTATAGTTGAATGAAAAGGGATTCACTACTACTCTAGGTTAAATATTTTTATTTATATGAAATATTTTTATTTTAGTTTTTTTTAGGTTAATACTTAATTTAAACTAATTTTAACAGATTAAACCTTTGAAAACTCAATCTTCAGCCTGTTCACGTATTCTTCTTCTTGCTTCGCCTATGGTGAGTGGGTATGGTTTGCCAAATGAGACATGATCCTCCTTGTTGAGTATCTCCATGAGGTGTGCTATTCTTGGAAGCCTGAGATTCGCCTTTCTTATGGTTTCAACATCACCGAAAACAGTCCGAGGGTTACCCTCCTTTATTATGTTTCCGTGACTGATTATGTAAACCGTGGATGCATAAAGAGGAACCAGATCAACATCATGGGTTGATATGATAATGGTCATCCCATCCTCGTTGAGCTCATACAACAACCTCATTATCTGGGAGGCACCCTTAGGGTCCAGGCCACTTGTTGGCTCATCAAGAACCATGATCTTAGGATCCATGGCAAGAATCCCAGCAATTGCAACCCTCTTCTTCTGACCACCACTCAAATGATGAGGCGGCTTCTTCTCAAAACCCTCCATACCCACACGTTTTAAAGAGTCTTTAACCCTCTTCTCAATCTCTTCCTTAGAGAGACCAATGTTCATGGGGCCAAATGCAACATCCTCCATCACAGTAGGGGCAAAGAGCTGATCATCAGGGTTCTGAAAAACTATTCCCACGTTCTGCCTCAACTTCATGAGATTTTTTTTGTTATAATCCACAGGACTGCCATTGAACAGGATTTTTCCTGAAGAAGGTTTCAGTATGCCGTTGAAGTGAAGAAACAGCGTTGATTTACCTGCACCATTGGGTCCAAGAAGTGCAACGATCTTACCCTCATCAACCTTGAAATTAACGTTTTCAAGGGCTTTTGTACCATCAGGATACTCATATACAATATCCTGAGTTTCAATAACATTCATTTTTACCACCTTACACTATTTTATACAAAAAACAACTGTATACTTGCAAAAAGTTAATTAAACTGATATTACATCAACTATTCACTTATCCCCCATCATAGTCATTCGATTGTCTAAAAAAAATAGTTATAAAAAATTTATGGTTCTTATAATTCCTTAACTCAGAATACACTGAAACTGGCTGTTAGGTAAGTTCCAATTGCAAGTGTGACTTCAAATAAAGCCAGTAAAAGCAGGTTTTGGGCTCCAATACTTTTTATGCTTCCTTTTTCTCCCATGGTTCTTATTGAACCGTCGTAGCATCTTGATTCCATTGCGATGTACACTTGCTCCCCTTTCATCCATGTTTTTATGAAAAGGTTGCTTGCCAGCATCCCCATGGACTTGTAAGATTTTCTGAAACTTGAGTAGCCAAGTTTCGTTTCCTGGGAATGGTACATGGTTACGGCCTCGTCCAAGAAAAGGAATATGTAACGGTACATGAGCATGGCCAGTTCAATAACTATCTGGGGGATCTTGATGTCTTCAAATACTGAAAAAAGTTCTGTCATTGGTGTGGTGAGTGCCAGGAAGGCCAAACATGAAAACCCCCCCATGATCCTTGCCAGAACAAGAAATCCTAGGTTAAAACCATCTACAGTCACTGCTAGATTGAATATTCCAAGTTTCAGTATTGGTGCTCCTACTCCAAAGAATATAGCCATGAAAACAAAGGTTATAAATGCAAATAGGAATGGAACTGCCAGGAACTTCAGGTAAAATTTGGGAGAAATTTTAGCCTTGAAGATGATCAGAGCCGTTAAAATTCCAAATATGACGAGGGGCACAATTGGCGATTGCGATACCACACTCACAAACATGGTTAAAATTGCAAATAGCACCTTGTAATATGTATTTACATCTTTAAGCCCATTTGAATGAGCATAACTGTCCAGAGTGGTTTCAAACATAGACATTGTACCATATTTCCCCTTTTATTTTGCTACGAAGACAGTTAAATCCTTATTAGGATTTAAACTATTTTTTTAATTCCTACTTGCATTTTTTTAAAGCTATTCCCATTTCATCTCATCTTTAAGATCTTTACCTTTTTCTTTCCTTCTTTTTGCTTCACAGTGCCAGTATCCCATGAAATAACCTATAATTATAGCACCTATGGCTGCTTGGAGAGAAAATAAAAGAACCTCTATTTCGCCGCTTGGTGGTGTCCAGATAGAGTTTATCCAAGGGTGATAACCTAAGGACTCTAAATATTCCGGGCCCTGACCATCTGTTCCACTGAAGTAACCTTGGTCTTCCCCTTTACCATTGTAAAATGCAAGTGGGAATATTAGAAGTGCAGCAGTAATACAAAGTAAAATTATGGCTCTTTTAGTTACTTTACTTACCATCTTAGTCTTCCTCCAGTGCTGCTTTTCCTTCTTCAAGCGTTATAACTTTTAAACGTACCAGTATATCCGGTCTGAGTTTCATTATGTATCCAAATATTATTACGGTTAAAAGGCCTTCTGCTATTGCAAGTGGTACCTGAGTGTATGCGTAGATCACCATGAATTTAACGAATGCTGAAGTGAACGTTGGTATTGGAAATGCCAGTGAAAGCTGTATTGCAGTTGTTACATATGTTAACCAATCTGCCATAACCGCTGCAAGGAATATAGTTACTGAAGAGGACCATCCTAATTTTTTACCACCTTTCCAGATTAACCATGCGGCAAATGGACCAACAATACCCATTGAAAAGTCGTTAGCTCCAAGTGTAGTTATTCCACCATGCGCCAAGAGCAGTGCCTGGAAGACAAGGACAATTGCAGCTAAAACACTCACAACTGCAGGTCCAAATATCGTGGCGCCTAACCCTGTACCTGTAGGATGAGAACAGCTTCCTGTAACTGAAGGCAGTTTCAATGATGACAAGATAAATATAAATGCCCCTGCAACTGCTATTAACGGTTTTGAATCTGGTTGTTCGTTTGCTATCTTTTTTATCTGGATCACACCGTAGGCAATGACAGGTAATGCCAATGCATACCAGAACACGCACCAGTACCACGGTAAGAATCCTTCATATATGTGCATCTTTTCTTTCTCCTCTGATTTTTTTGAATCTGTTTGTTCAAGCTTTTAAACTTTACTTTAATTTTCTAAAAATTTACTTTAATTTAAAATTTACTTTAATTTAAAATTTACTTGAATTTCTGTAAAGTAAAGTTGAATAATATTATATTTAAAGGTTGCCATTTTTCTATTCAAAAGGAAAATGACAGGACATTTTATGTGCCTTTTAAAGTAGTGATAAAATTAGGTTGAAAAAACTTAAAACAAGCATTGGAATTAAAAATTTTTTTATTAGGATAATTCATTTTTGAATAAATGATTCTTATTAAAAAATAGTTGAAACCCATAAAAAATGTATCTAACTATCTTAGACAAAAAACTAAAATTCAACATCTTTAAGCAGGTAATAAACACAACATGCCGCTACCGCACCTATTAAAAAGCCAATGGTTGAAAGGAACCAGTGCCCCTCAAGGTTGATGTCAAGGGGGTAGCCCATTAGGTAGTACATGAGCTCAATTGAAACCAAACTCACAACTGTGAAGGTTATGAATGCAGCTGAAAGCTCCCACATTTTTTTCGTATCCATCTTTGGCACCGCAGACAAAAATTTACAGGATATTGGATGTTTTCTCAGTTACATCCATCCCTAAATCCATGTTTTATTTAATTATATATCTGATCCTTATTTAAAATTTGAGATATATGCCCAAAATCATTTAAAGAATTTAAACCAATTTAATTTCATGGAAGTCAAAAACAGGATAATACTGGCCCTGGATGTTAAAACCATGGAAAGGGCCTTTGAAGTAGCAGATGCAGTTTCAGATTACATAAACACCATAAAAGTGGGTTACCCCCTTGCACTTGCAGAGGGTCTTGAATCCATATCCATGATCAAAGAAGAGTTCAGTTCGAAGATCATAGCTGATTTCAAAGTTGCAGATATCCCTGAAACCAACAGGAAGATAGCAGACCTCACCTTTGAAGCTGGGGCTGATGCAATCATAGTACATGGATTCGTTGGGGCAGACAGTGTTACGGCATGTATGGAATCTGCAGATGAACATGATAAAGAGGTTTTTTTACTCACGGAAATGTCCCATCCTGGAGCTTCAGCATTTTTACAGCCTGCAGCTGAGCATATTGCAGAGATGGGTGTTGAACTTGGCATCAAAAACTACGTTGCACCTGCAACCAAGATCAACCGCCTTGAAACCATCAGAAACATCGTTGGTAAAAACGCATTCATAATATCTCCAGGAGTTGGAGCCCAGGGCGGAGAAACATCCAGCACACTTGATTTTGCTGATGCTGCAATCGTTGGAAGATCAATCTACCTTTCTCATGACCCTAAAAATACTGCAAAGGGCATTGTAGATGGCATCAAACTTTGAACCTGCCACCTCATAAAACACATCAAACAGTAGGAAGTAAATGATTGTTTGGGGCTGGAAGTACTGCAGTCCATTTATTTGAGGCAAATTTACAAATATCTGGAGTAATCCAAGGATTGAGAAGATCAGAACCGCTATTTTAAGGGTGAACCTGTATTCGAAGAAGTTTTTAACTAGATCACTCCTCTTTTCTATCCATGAAGCCTCGTGACCAACTTCATCAAGGAATGCTGCAGCTGTGCACACCATAAGGGTTACTATCCCAATGGCAGGTACTCCAAATATGAAGAGTATTGTGCTCAATATAATCAGAGAGAGTATGTGATTTGCTGTGTCAACCTTGAATGCCAGCAGATTTCCAATTAAAACTCCAATGAATATGCATGCTGCATCTGAACTTGAAACAGCAAGGTAACTGATGCATAAAACGCATAGAAGTCCCGTGATCACTGCCAGTAATTTGTTATTTTTAATATCGTAGAAATCATCGGAAAGTTTCATTAAAAAGCCTGAAAGGGCATAAAAAAGGGGGTAAAGTTCAAAAATAAGCATCACTTCTCTTTTAATTTGTAGAATATTTATTTCAGTTTTACACTTATTTCTGCTTTTTGTTTATCATTGCCCTTGCACCTGCAACCATGAGTGGGAAGGCTATGGTTGCATCTCCAACAACGGTTACGAGGTTTGAACCTGTCTTGGCCTTTGCCCATGACTTTGCCTCTTCAAGGGGTGCACCGCTGAGGCTTCCACCTTCACTCCGGTCCAGTGTTACCTGAATTCCTGCATCCACTCCACCTTTGAGGATGTTTGAAGCCAGTGCGTAGTGTTTTGGAAGTCCTCCTCCAAGCATTACAGTTGCAACCTTTTTGGAATCATAGACAATATCGGAAAGTTCGTGCATGTCTCCTGATGCGTCCAGGTGTAGTTCATGTTCCTGTGTGAACATCCATAGCTGGAGTCCGAGCATGCTGTCTATCATACCCGGTGCGTAGATTGGAACGCCCTTCTTTGCGGCTGTGTGGAGTATGGATCGTTCATCATCCACCCTGCTCCCAATTTCTGTGAGAAATTCCCTTATTGTGAGGTTGGATCTTTCCTCGGAAATTTGGGACATGAGTTCTGTTATTCTGGTTTCAAATACTTCAAAATCCTCTGATTTTGTGTATAGATCTGCTATTCTCCCCATTCCCATCTGGCAGAGGTCTTCATCATTTTTTTCAATTCCACGGTAGTGTCTGCCACCGAAGGCTTCAAGAAGGTCGTGGGTGAGGTTTGCACCGCTTGTTATCATGACGTCAACGTATCCATCATTGATGAGATCCCTGATCACGTTTCTGAGCCCGCCCGGCACCATTGGTCCTGCAGCACTCAAGAAAACCGCCGTGTCTTCATCAGCCATCACATCTGCAAGGAGTTCTGTGGCCCTGTAAAGCCTTCCAGCACCGAGTACGCCGGAATTTCCCATTTCTTCAATAAGTTCCAGCACGCTCATATCGCCATGGATATTCATATGGTTTATCTTCAGTTTAAGCATCTCCAAAAAATGTTAATTCAAAAAAGAATATGATTTCAATTGGAAAAATATTCATTGAATAAAGTGAGTTCTTAAAAATAAGTTTAGATCTTGATGTATTTAAATTAATTTATTTATAAAAGAAGTGGGTTCATTTGATTCCCGCTATCTTGTCCAGAAGATCCGTTCTTGTGACGATTCCTAGGGAAGTTCCATCGGTGTCAACAACTATCAAACGACCTATACGATTCTTGTTCATGATTTCTATTGCCTCTGCAATCATGACATCTTTCTCAACTGTTATGAGGTTTTTTGACATTAAATCCGTTAAACTGGAATTTTCTTTACCGTCTGCAAGGGCGCGTGTGATGTCGCTCAGTGTTAGGATTCCTGAAACTTTACCTTCATCATCGGTTACAGGTGCTCCCTCTATATGTTCATGGGTTAAAATTCTTGCAGCTTCCTTCAGAGTCATGGATTGATTGAGTTTAATCACATCAACGGTTGCAACTTCAAGAACAGTCTTTTTAGGTATGCTGCGTATTGCAGTGGTGTCAAGAAGCAGAATGTTGTCCATGTCATCCCTTCCAACAATGATACCGTCCACAATAAGTTTGTTCACAGGGGTTGGTCCAGCCCGGATCTTGTCACCCAGGTCAAGTTTCTTTATGTTTCCAACGGCCTTCACAGCTGCCTCACATTCACCAGGATGTGGAATACTTGTGAACTCTATCTTGGCCACTGATATGTCTTTGAGCTTTTTACCATCTTTGTAGATAGGTACCTGGGTTTCTTTGTTACTTTCTGAGATATTCAAGGTGTGGTATGCTTTCACAGTTGGTTTGTAACCTCCCCTTGGCCCCGGAACACCTTTCACAAGACCTAAACTTCGCAGTGACTGCATCTGGTTCCTTATTGTACCAGGATTACGGTTCATTAACTCTGCTATCTCTTCTCCCTTAATTGACTTACCTTCAGCATTCCTGTACAAATTTATGAGACTTTGGAGTATTTCTTTTTGAACCGATGTGAGCATAAAACCACCTTTAATATTTAATAATTATTTATAATTATCAATCAGATCATTCCTGATTAAATACTTAACTATATGTCTGCAAAATAAATTTAAAAAACAATCCACATGCAAGACCACATTTTATGAATTCCCATTCTTCGAATCTGTTTAAATGTTAAACAAAACTTTTTAATCATTTCATAAATTATTAAAAAGAAATTTCTAGAAAATTCACCCATAGAGCAAAGCTAAAAAAAATCCGTTTTTATAAATGTTATGGCTGTTAATTAGTCTTTTGTTCATTTCTGGATATTTAAATGTCTAAAAATATAAAAAACGGTTGATTCTTCTTTATTTCCCATAATATTTTTCAACTTTTAAATCAAGTTAAAAATCAACCTTAAATGTGGCACATTTATTATAATTGACAATTATCATTAATTGTCACTTATGATTATATAAAGATTTTGGGTATTACGCCTTATTTTTTAGTCTATCAAAAGGAAAATTAGTAGGATAAGTTAATACTCAAGGATTTTCCATGAGAATTTTGTTTGAGAATAAATAAATTGTTAGGGGCGGAGTAACCTTTAGTCTGTTTTCTTTTTTGGTTAAAAAGTAAGTAGAGGAAGTTTTTTTATTTAATTTTTATTTATTTTCAAGACAGTCCATATCCTCTTTCATTTGTTCATATTGTTTAATTGAATGATTGAAATAATTATCCAAAAAAGATTTGCTATTTTCTAATTTGGTTTGATACGCAATTTTTTTATCATCAGTCCAGGCTTTAGAAAATTCTTGAACAAGAATGCTCATCCTATTATTACATCTTTTCCAGATTAAACTCCATTTCTTTGTTATAATGTTCTTATCTTTTGATATTAGCTCTGCTTCTTCTTTTGTAATCTTATTTAAATCTTTAATTAAGGGAGTTACTACAATCGTTTTCTTATCTGGCCCTGTTCCCAAATGATAATATTGTCCTTTTTTCTTAACTAAGTAATCGTGCCTTGAAATAAAACCTGTTGACGAATCGGATAACATTTGCGGAATTAAACACCAAACATCCATTCTTTGAATTTTTAGATGTAATCCTAAACCCGCTTTAACCATTGCTTTAATAAAACCTTCATTCGGTTCCCATACAAACATGAAAATATGTTTTTCAAAAACAAGCCTTAAAAAATCTTGAGTAAATCCAGTACCTCTAAAATCTTCTCTTACCCAAACATGCTTTAATATAAACTCTTCTTTATCGTAATTGATCATAGCTTTAAATTTTCCATTTTCATCAAATTCGGCGGAAACATGATCTATGAGTCTTTTATCCCAATTATTTTCTTGAAATATTTCTTGAACTTTATCTTTAATTTCCATAAACCCTACCCCCTACACGAATTGACTCTACGATTTAAAGCTTAATTCATATACGTTATCTAACCAGTCTTTAAAGTACATTACTGCAATCCATTAAAGATTAAATTGGAATTAATCATTGGAAATGTTCACCTTCTTTTAGGATTCCACTCTCCTTCATCATTATAATTCCCAGATCCACCAAATCCACATGCATTTCGAAAAGCATCAAACGCAGGCTTTAGCAAATTACCAGGTATTTCAGGATATTTTGACATCAAAATTTCAGGATTGGCAAGTACATTTCTATCTATTAAATCTTCTTTTCGATGACTTAAAAAGAATTCATTATTATCTGGTTCCATTTTGTATCCCTTGACATCTACCAGAGTAATGAAAATAAATACAGGTAGTTCCACATTTAATTCTTTATAAAGTTCTAAATAGTTGGAGAATGCCCTTACTACTTGAATTTCATAGTAACTACTGGACATAAGTTTTTTCTCAGCATCAAAAAAATCTCCACAAACAGCTTCAATGATTCCATTTCTATAAAGCTGAGCATAACTACCACTAGCATAATCACCTATAGATTCACTAGTTAAATATCCATCAAAATTAACTCTAAAACGAGGGTTATGTGCATCAATCGCTGTTAGTTTATTGATAAGGTCTTTAATTTGCCCAATATTATATTTCTGGCCAGGATAAAAAGCATTGATTGGAATTAAATGCAAAATGAGTTTTCCTCCGGTTTTAAGCGATATCGGAGTTTCGCTAGACAATATGCTACTGATTCGTTCTTCTCTGAATCTTTTAATTTTCTCCCCTAATGTTTCTGAGAGATTGAAAGATGTTCTTAATTCAAAAATGTCCATCAAATTATTTTGAAACCCACCACGGATATAAAAATGTTTTAATTTTTTATTGTTAGTTATACTCACTCTATGTGGCGAATTCCAACTCCTTGGAACCTTAATTAAAATAAAAACATTATTTGAATCTGATTTATCTCTAAATCCAACTGATACTGAAGGAATCGAAGGTTCAGAATTTTCCTTAATTATATCTATTATTCTCATTCCAGTTTTATCTTGATTATCAACAGAGATACCATTAATTTCTGTGGGTATACCATCTTTAGCATCTATCCCATAAATCAACAGCCCACCATTAGTATTAGCAAATGCACATATGGTTTTCAATAATTTTTCTTTATGGCGTGGATTATCAAAATCTAAACTTCCTTTATATTCTAAATTTTTGCTTTCAGGTATTTTATGTTCTTTTAAAAGGTTTAAATCCAATTCTGTGATTTCTTCTACACTCTTTTCAAAAATAATAGGTCATCACCCCATTCAGCAGAATATATTCTTTTAAATTTCCTTCCTTGGAAAATTACAAACAAACTTTCTTTATCTTCATGAGCACGCTAATTAAAAAAAAGACTTATTGGACTAATGGACAGTGAATTCTTGCCATTGAACTGCTTCAATTGGCACATTAGCCATGAAATTCACAATATCGTTCCTACCATAATACTTTGGTATTCCCCTACTATCTTGTGCCATTAATATAACTGGCTTCCCTGGAAAAAATCTTTGAAAAGCAAGGATGGCATCTTGTGCCCTCGAACTACTATTTAAAACATGCATTTTTACAATCACAATTGCAAATTCAACACCTTGTTCTCTAATTAAAGCTCCCTGAAATTTTTCCATTTTATTACTCCCATTCATTCCATTATATTGGAATATACAAATATCATATTTATTATTATTGTGAGAGCATTTGATAAAAAATAATCAATAGAATAAGCCTTCACGCCCCATCATTCAACTCCTGCAGCCATATCCATCTCAATACCCAATTAAATTAAATTAAATTAATTAACTCATTGGAAAATTACGAGTTATAAATGATTTTTGGTTAAAGTTTTTACGTTTAAGCAATATTTGTTTATAGTTTATTGCACCTGGTTCATAGAATCCATGAAACCAAAAAAGAAACCTAGTAAAAAAATTGCAAGAAAAAATATAATCACTATGATTATACCGTATTTTAACGCCTTTTCCATAACAACCCACTCATTGACAACATCATATTTTATTTAAATACCATTATTACTAAAACTTATTTATCTTCCACCCGTTGAGTAATATACATGAGTATGATTATTTTCTTAATAAACTTAATTTAATAATGTTCTCAATCAAAAAAAATAGCCCTCTAAACCTCACCTTTCAGTTCTTTTAACTCCCTTTTCATTTCCGCAACTGTTTCACATAACTTACTGTTCTGTCTTTGTAGTTCCCTGATTTCATCTTGTGAATATTTTCCTGCCGTGGAGTCTTTGACTGATAGGTGTTCTATATACCTTAAATAGATTTTTCTAAGTTCATTTGGGTCAGCTAGGAAGTATGCCTCACGGACCCTATCTTTTAACTTGTGTCCCATCATGTGCTCCCGGATTTCCCAGGGCATTCCTGCATTTATTAACTGGGTGTTGAAGAACTTCCGCATCATATGACTGGTGGCCTTGTAGAACCCACCCTCATCTGGTACCCAACCAAGGAACCGGTTCAGTTCACGGTAGGAGTGCTGAATGGCCATTGTACTCATATGGTCACCACCAGACTGATACCTTGAAAAAAGGGCATCACCATCTTCCATATCCAACCGTTCAAACTCAAAATAAGTCTCAATAGCCTCAACCGCTTCCTCACTAAAAAAAGGTAGTGAACTTTACGTGAGTTTTCTTTCGATCTAAGCACCACGGGTAGAAAGAGAACTTCAAGCAGCAATTGAGAAATTAATTAAAAATAAGATATTAATATCTTTACATTAATTTGAGATAGATTATTGATTGAAATTTACTTAGCCATAGCTGCAATTTAACGAATATAACTAGCTATAGCTAATAAGTTTCATCCAATCCTTTCTTGCGGTATCGATTCACCCATTTAAAGCTTTCGAAACATAATATAATGACAAATGCAGCCAATATACACATTAAAATATCTTGTACTTCCAGAGGTCCGAAACGGAAGACATTTTGTAGTGGTGGGAAATAAAGCACCAGTACCAGGAAAAATAATGCCCCTCCAATAACCCACCAGAGAGCTTTATTAGAGGATTTGGGAGCTTTTAATATGTTCCGAGACCACGAACGATTGATAATTATCAGGGAAAGATTGGCAAAGATCAGGGTGGTGAAGCAAACAGTACGCGCATACACTTCCCCATGACCCCAGTAAAGAGCGGCTAAATAGACAGATAAAACAACGAAAAGAACAAATAATCCCTGTAAAATGCTCATTCCAAGAGTTTTCCGGTCAAACAGAGGATTTGTTGAACTGCGAGGGGGCCGTTTCATCACATTCTTCTCAGCTGGCTCAGCTTCAAATACAACTGAACACGCAGGGTCAATTATTAGTTGCAAAAAAGCAATCTGAACCGGGAACAGGACCAAAGGCCATTGGAAGACTACGGGTAAAATTGACATTCCAACAATGGGAACATGAATAGCGAATATGTATGCTATAGCTTTTTTTAGGTTGTCGAAGATGCGACGTCCCATTTTTATGGCGGCTACAATTGAAGAGAAATCATCCTCTAGTAAAACCAGTGCAGAAGCTTCTCTAGCAACATCAGTACCTCTCCCACCCATACTTATGCCAATCTGGGCTGATTTAAGGGCAGGTGCATCATTCACCCCATCCCCAGTCATGGCTACTATCTCCCCATTGGATTTAAGGACCTCTACCAGGCGTAACTTCATCTCCGGCACCATACGGGCAAAAATATTGACCTCCATCACCCTTTTTTTAAGGTCATCATCACTCATTTCATCCAGCTCAGGGCCTGTTATAACCTCCTCCGGATTTTTAAGTCCTATAGTTTTGGCAATGTTTTTGGCAGTGCCAGGGTAATCCCCAGTAATCATCACCACTCTGATTCCAGCCTGGTAACATTCTTCCACAGCTGGTGGAACTTGAATACGAACCGGATCCAGGAAACCCACCAGCCCCAAAAACTCGAAATGAAAATCATGTTGTTCATGAGGCAGATCAGGTTTTTTAAAGGAACCATTAGCCACTCCGATTATCCTTAAACCATCTTTAGCCATTAAAGATATATTAGATGATAATTTGTCAATTTCAGCACGGTTGAAGTGACAAAGATCCGCTACTGCTTCTGGAGCTCCTTTAGTAGCAATTATGTAATCCTCGCCATCGGGAGATTGCCATACATGGGACATGGCCAGTAGTTTCTCAGATAAAGGATATTCGTGGACTAGCTGCCAGTCATCATGGAGATGTTCAGTTTCTGATAAGGTTTTATCACCAAATTCTTTGAGAGATTTTTCCATAGGATCAAAGGGGTCTCTCTGACTTGCAAGGATGCTGAATTCCACCAGTTCATGGAAATTTTCAGGAAGATGGTCAGTTTCATGGGGGTTAAAATCGTAAAAATCAGTTCCTGCGAAGATTTTACTGACTGACATTTGGTTTACAGTCAGGGTTCCAGTTTTATCAACACAGAGTACAGTGGTGGATCCAAGGGCTTGAATTGCATGAGAACTGCGAGTAAGCACGCTTTTCCTGGAAATACGCCAGGCACCCAAAGCCAAGAAGATGGTGAGCACCACCGGTATTTCTTCAGGAAGGATGGCCATGGCCAGGGTTATCCCTGCAAGGAAACCGTTAAGCCAGTCAAGACGGGTGAAACCGTAAATTACTACTACAGCTGCACAGAACCCTGCCCCAATAATAGCCATATTCCGCACCAAGGTGCGAGTTTCCTTTTGAAGGGATGTATCCTCTGTTTCCAGGGTTTTGAGACGTTTACCAATACGGCCCATCTCAGTGTTAAGGCCTGTAGACATCACCTGAGCCACCCCCATGCCCTGCACCACCATGGTTCCAGAGTAAACGGAGGGAAGACCATCACCACCAGGCGGATGCATGTCCATCACACCTCCGCAGTGCACTTTGCGCACAGGAACTGACTCCCCGGTTAAGATGGACTCGTTTATTAGGAGGTTGCTGCAGGATAATATCACGGCATCAGCCGGAACCCGGTCACCCTCTTTGAGCATGATAACATCATCAGTTACCAATTCCTTACCCGCAATCCTTTTTTGCTTCCCATCCCGTATTACCCGGGCACGGGGACTGGACAAATCTCTAAGTGCCTCTAAAGTCCGTTCGGTTTTACGTTCCTGGTAAAAAGTGATACCCATAATAACGAAAACAAATCCCAGGAGCATCAGTGCCTCCTGAAGATCTCCTAAAAATAAATAAATGGTACCACATGCGATTAACAGGAGGAACATGGGTTCACGCACAACTTCCAATACAATGGTTAGAAATGATCTCTTTTCACTGGAAGGAAGTTCGTTGTATCCTTCTTCACTTATTTTACGGGTGCCCTCTTCTTCAGAAAGTCCGCTTATATTTTTCAGGTCCAGCTCATCTGCCAAATCATTACCCCCATCATTGGGAAAATTATTCACCTCGAGTTTATTTAAATCTGAAGAAGGACCTATAAATCTTTTTCCATTAATTAGAGTGTTAGGAAAGCCTAATTGTTCTTAAATGGAATGTTAGTCCCTTCTAATCTTGATAGGCCCACCTAACATTTAAAAATTTTACTTGTTCTTTTTAATCTAACTCACATTCTTCTTCAGCAGGACAGGTGTGAACAATAACCATTTTTAAGGGTTTTACTTGATTGATAATCTCTTCTTCTACACGATGGGAGATTTTATGACTCTCTTCAAGTCTAAGATTTTTGTCCAATTCAATGTGTAATTCAGCAGATGCATAAGGCCCCATGTTATTTATTTTCACACTATGAACACCCTGCACATCTTTTAAAGATAATGCAGCGGATTCAATATCTCTTAAAATCGTTGGATCAGGCACTTTTCCCATAAGAGCGTTAACACTATCACGAGCTACCACATAAGCCGTTTTAAGAACCATTATGGCAATAAATACAGCAACTAAAGGGTCTAAGAAGGTAAAACCTAAGCGAGACCCTATAACCCCTATTAATATGGCAGCACAGGAATAGATGTCAACAGACTGATGACGACCATCAGCAATTAGTACCGGGCTGTTGATTTTTTTCCCAGCATTAATAAGATAATTGGTCATGGCATAATTTACAAAAATACCAATCAATGCCATCCCCGCTGCAATTAAATCAGGAGGTGTCAGTGCTTCGCCCAGCATTAGTTTTTTATAGACTTCAAAGAGTATTTCAAAGGCCACAACACCCAAAAATGCGACAATAATTATTCCTACTATGGGTTCAGCCCGACCATGACCATAATGATGTTCTTCATCAGCAGGCCTCATCCCAATCATAAAACCAAAATAAGCCATTACTGAGGTGATTACATCAGATAATGTGTGTGTTCCTTCAGCAACCAACGCTGTACTACCTGAGAAGATTCCCACAGTAAAATTGAATATTGTAAGGAAGATATTACCAAATATAGCCACAAAGGAAGCTTTTTGGCCGATTTTTTCTCTCTGAATTTCATTTTCCAATTTAACCACCTAGAATCATAAGATTTTAAAGAATTTGCCCTGAATTATCTATCTGTTTATTTTTTTAATTTCTTTTTGTAAATAAAGTACAAAACAGCTGAGATTAGGATCACTATAACACTGACCTCTTCTAAATACGAAATCTCATCGGCCAACGTTTGATACATACTTCCAAACTGCCATCCAATAAATCCTAAGATGAAAGCCCTTACCAAAGTCCCGAAAAAGGTGATGACTAAATACTTCTTCAGATCAAAACGAATAAAACCACAAAATGCACTGATAGCTACGCTGGGAATGATCGGCACAGCCCTTACCAGAAATAATACCAACTCATCTGAACGACTTTTTTGAAATTTCTTTTCTGTTTTTTCAATATCTTCCCAGGAAACACCTAAATATTTACCCCAACGCTCCAAAAAGGGCTTACCTGCAAAATATGCGATACCATAAACAAATAACGATCCAATAGTCACACCTAAAGAAGCAGGCAACACAATGTTAAGAAATAGCTTCAAAAATGCATCTATAGAAATTACAGCACCTTTTAGCACAATAAAACTAGTTCCCATAATAACTAGTGTAGATGGAATAGGAGCTATCACTTCTTCAATAATACTAGCAATAAAAACACCTAAAGGCCCATAAACAAATAATATATTTTCTAAGTATAAAATTATCTCAGCAAACATGATTTTAACCTCATCAGGGAGAATTTACTATATATTTTAACGATTTTACATAAAGTTGAATTCATTACTAAAAAAATGTGCATTACTTATAAAACCTCAAATTTTACCCGTATTTTTATCCAATAAACAAACATGGGACAGTTTATCCATCAAATTATTATTTCCTACTTTCAGGACCAGTAGAGAGGATAATATTCCCACAATAGCACCGAAGGCAACATCTAAGGGATAATGCACTCCTATGTATATCCTGGAAAACCCTATAACTCCTGCAAAAGCTAATAAAGGATAAATCAAACCATAATTTTTTCCTCTGAAATTAAGTTTGTATTTAAGCCCGATCACCACAGCAGCTGCGAAAGATGATGCTGTATGGCCAGAAGGGAAAGAATAAAACTCGCTTTCTGAGACTAAAAGATCTACATTGGGTAGAGTAAGGAAAGGTCTGGGTTCTGCTATTATAAATTTCAACAAATATACTGCTACATTACTTACAAATAAAGCTGCCAAACCAAGGATAGCAACTTTTTTTCCTTTTTCTCCTCCAAATATAAACAAAAGTCCACAAATCGCAGCCCACACAATGAAGCTTCCAAAATTAGTAAGTAAAGGCATTATAAAATCAAATGCATTGTTATCCATCCCATGATTAATCATGTAAAAAAGAACGGTATTTTGATTTAAAATTCCAGATATTATAAAATTGTACATGAATATTTACTCCATTATTTCAGTATTGGGAATCAAAAGAGTTGTTCCCATGTTTACTAAGTTCTTTGGTTAAGTTGTGTGAGTTATAATTAAGTACTTATTCCAGAATTACGCCCCAATCTTTCCCCAATCAAATTAGTAAAATAAAAAAAAATGTTAAAAAGGTTCCTCTTAAGGGAAAAAAATAACTATTTATCCTAAAAAAAGAGGAGAATTTCTAATAAGTTATTTTAAATAGGATGGATAAAGCTACGAATTGTATTAGGTTTATGGAGAATAGTTCTAATAGGTGTTCTATGGCCTCCTCTAATTCCCCACCTCCTCCAACTGTAAAATTAAGTAGAACTAAAAAAACAGTGGCAGCAACATTCTGTACCAGAAGAACCAGTGTAAAGAATAACAGTCCTATGGTGAATTCAGATTTCATATCACGGTAACTGTTCCAGTAAATGTAGAACAATCCTAATAATAGGCAGACATTAGCTATTCCAACTCCAATAGCTGCATATTGAATGATGCTTAGTAAACCCGGTTCCAGTATCATTTTCTCACCATTTATTCAATGTCCAGTTTTCTCCAAATATTTTCAAAAAGTTTGTAATTTTCTTCCATTTTTGGAGAAAGAAAGTATAATTTACCATAAGTATCTCCAGTAGGCTGAATCAAGTTATTTTTTTCTAAAATTTTAACATGATGCCTTACTGTCTTATAATCTAAGTTTAGCTCCTCTGAAAGTTGATGAGCATTATAGGGCCTATCAGCTATCATTTTAATTATTTTAGCCCTATTCTTGCCCCCTCTTTTGCCAGCGATTAACCACCAGAGTAACTTATCCATAAGTTAGTATATAGAATACTAATATTAATTTATTTGCATAAAAAATAGGAATGAACTCATTTTTAACCATAAGAACGCCGGAGCCGGTTTTTATAATTATCAATTAGATTATTCCTGATTAAATAATTAACTATATGTCTGCAAAATAAATTTAAAAATCAATCCACAAGCAAGACCACATTATATGAATTTCCATTCTTCGAATCTGGTTAAATGTTAAATAAAACTTTTGAATCATTTCATAAAATATTTAAAAAAATTTTATAATCAGAATAATAACACAGAGTATTAGTTTGATGTTTATTTATATTAAGTAGGAATAGGAATAAAATGCATAGGAATATGAAGTGAATTTAAGGGCATTTAATGAACTTACGATTATCACATCAAACGGAGTTAATAATGAAGATAAAAGAAATTTTAAGTGATTCCTTAAAATATCCTATTTCAGATTGGAAGAAATTTTTGATATTTGGAATTTTCTCGGTTCTTGGTGGGATAAATATAAATTATTATTTCAGTATTTTAAGTACAACAAATGTTACAATTCCTCTCTTAGAAATAATTAATTTCATTTTTATAATTTTAATTATAGGTATTTTTTAAAAATCATGAAATCATCTATTAATAATGCTAATAAACCCCCAAAATTTGACCAATGGAAAATCATGTTCATAGATGGGATTAAAGTATCAATAGTAAACATTATTTATTTGATCCCAGTTATTCTGATTGCAATAGTTTTTTTAGCCATAAACCCATTAAATATCGTACCAATCATTAAAATCATTGAATATTATCCAAATAATGTTTTTTCCATGCTTAATGATATGTTATGGTATTTAAAGACAGGATTTGTGGTTCTTATGCTTTTATACACATACATGATCATCATTTATCCTTTTATTAACATTGCCGTAGCCTATATGGCCTACAATGACAGTAAACTAAAAACAGCATTCAAATTCCGGGAAATATTACATAAAATCTCTACCATAGGATGGAAAAATTTCACATTATGGTACATTGTGATTAAAATTTTGTTTTTAACAATATCTTATGCAGGATCTTTTATATTATTCTATGCCGCTGTTATCCTCCGTAACGGTTTTGGAATACATATTACTCCAATTATGCCTATTCTGACCTTCTTAATTATAGCCCCTTACCTTTCAATGTATTTTGTTAGATCAGTGGCGTTATTTTACATGTCTGGAGAAAAAATATCTTAATTGACCTTTTCGATAAGTATGAAAATAAATTGACTGGGTGAATGAATGGATAAAACAAAAGTTATGTTAATTTTAATGGGGATCGTGGTAATACTATTGTTTTTAGGAGATTTTTCACAGTATAAATCCTCTTTAGACCTATTGTATATTACTATGGGAATGATGGTGGTTATATTTGGATTTTTTGTTGAAGGCGAAAAATTTAATGAAACAGTTACTTATTTTGTAGCTATGTCTGCTGTTAACATATTCCAATGGTTAATTGTGATCAATATCTTATTTATTAGTCAAGTTTATTTAACGATTCAAGTTTTCATTGTTTTGGCCATTGCACCAGTGATGACGATATTTTTAATTAATAGACTTCGTAGAAGCAACCTAAAATACCTTGGAAATCAACAAAGGAAAAATAAGGATTTGGTAGTAGCTGACAAGATGAACGTGATTTTAACGGATAAAACAAAAGCCATATACATATTTGTAGGAATTGTGATAATGCTTGTCTGTTTAGCAAGTTTTTCACAATCCCAATCTCCTGAGAACTATTTGGTAGTGCCGTGGGTTTGATGGTTATAATATATGGATATTACTATGAAAATAAAAATGTAATGCCTCCAAAATATTCCCCCGGCATGTCCCGCGGTTCCATATATCGTGACATTAAAAAAGTTAATGTGACAGAAAATTATTTTTTTGCTATGTCCAGTGTTTTAATATTCCAATGGTTAATTCTATACTATATTACCTTTATTCGCCCATCTCTTGTCCCAGATGATGGTGCTGCTCTTGCAGCGTCCTTTGCCATAATAGCTACGATGTATTTTTATATCCAAATTCGCGAAAGTCACTTAATTAGAATAACTTGGCAAGGGATATTTATTGGAAATAAAAAAATATTTTGACCATCCCCCACTGTTATACCAGCTAAAACCAGCTCTCCATCCCCAATATGTCATTTAAACGGAAGTTTCTAATAAAATAATATTTATTAATAATTATTCACTAATTTTTATATCAAAAATAGTCTTGAAGGTGGCACATTTAATACAATTGATAATTATCAATCAGATCATTCCTGATTAAATACTTAACTATATGTCTGCAAAATAAATTTAAAAATCAATCCACATGCAAGACCACATTTTATGAATTCCCATTCTTCGAATCTGTTTAAATGTTAAATAAAACTTTTTAATCATTTCATAAATTATTAAAAAGAAATTTCTAGAAAATTCACCTTTGTAGTAAAACTAAAAATATTGCTATTTTATGGATATTACGAGTTATAATTACTTATTAATTTAATTATGGACTTTTAAATGTCTTAAAATAGAAAAAAATAGTTTATTCTTCTTTATTTCTCAGAATATATTTCAATTTTTTAATCAAGATCAAGATCAACCAAAAATGTGGCACATTTATTATAATTGACAATAATCATTACCATTCAATTGAGAATATGTAAAATATCTTGAGTATACGGCGTGTTTTTAAAGTCTCTCGAAGAATTATTGTTATAGATAAAAACTCCAAAATTTAGTTATTTTTGGAAAAAAATGTCAGGAATGGGATAAGTTTTTTAATATCTATTTCTAGGCCCAGAATGGTTAAAAATAAGTTTTAGGATTCATAACTTTTATCTTTAGAAAAATCATTGTACAAAAATTATTTTCTCAGTTTATAATTATTAAATCCCCAATTAAGCAAATAAATGGAAAAATCCACCTAAAAGAAACTAGAATTAAATTTCAGATAGTGAATTTTGGAATAAATTATATGCTTTAAATATCTAAAAGATATTAATGAGTTATAAAAATTATTTACCTAAGTTTCATCGTGAAACTTTAGTAAGTGACCTTTCGGCTGGTCTAACTCTGGCTTTTGTTAGTATACCTATTAGCATGGCCTATGCACTCCTGGCTGGTGTTGATCCCATCTATGGCATCTACACTGCAATGTTAACTGTTATTATTGGTTCTTTAGCTGCTTCTTCAAGTTTAATGATTGTTACCATCAGTGATGAAGTTGCTTTAGTGGTGGCAAGTTCAGTAGGTGCCTTGGGGGGTGATGTAACTCAGGGACTCGTTACTTTAACCTTGTTGGTAGGCTTATTACAATTTGCCACAGGGCAACTTAAAATGGGGAGTCTGGTGCGTTTTATTTCTGCAGAAGTCATGTCAGGTTTTATTGCTGCAGTGGGTCTTTCTTTGGTTATTAGTCAGCTTGCAAAATTCACAGGTTACAAAAGCACGGTCATACTGCCCTATATCTCGGATTCCATAATACAGGGAATTGACATTATCACTCATCCAAGTTTATGGGATTTACCCACATTTTTAGTTGGTTTGGTAACCATCGTGGTTTTAATATTATTCAAATGGTCACGGTTAAAGCGTTATGGGAATCTTCTGGCCATGGTCATCATTTCTGCCATGGTAGCTCTATTAGGACTAACAACTGTTAAGCTGACAGGTAGTATTGCTCCAATTTCAGGGGGTTTGCCAAAACCTGTTTTACCTAATCCTATGCTTATCCCTGATCTTATTTTACCCGCCCTGGCCATACTGATTTTAACATCTATACAAACAGTTGGTGTGGGATCTGCTTACCCTAATCCTGATGGAAAACGAACTAATAGGTCAAAAAACTTTTCTGCTCAAGGTTTAGCCAATATAGGAGGTTCAATATTCACAGCGTTACCTGCAGGTGGTTCTTTTACCCGTACTGGTGTGAATATTGAAAGTGGTGGTAAAACTCGATGGTCAGGAGTATTCTCAGGGATTTTTGTAATAGTAATATTCCTCTTGATACCTCAAATGTTTGAAAAAGTTCCTATGTCGGGCTTAGCTGCAATTTTAATTGCGTTGGGGTCAACGATTATAATAAACGAATGGAGTAACATCGTTTTAGCCTGGAAAAGTTCCAATATTTATCGTTATGCTATGCTTTTAACCTTTGTTGTGGGTGTAGGATTCAGTATTGAATATGCAGTTTTCGCGGGGGCCATACTCTCTCTATTAATTTACGCTTTCACCACTCACAAGGACATAATGCTCGAAGAACTTGTTTTACTGGATGATGGTCGTTATCAGGAACGCTCTCTCCCTGATGAGTTTCCAACTAATAAGTGCACTGTTATAGAAGTTAAGGGGTTAGATTATTTTGCAGTAGCATATTTACTGGAAGAACAAATGCCTTCAATTGAAAACACTACTTGTGCAGTTATTATTCTAAATTTACATGATCGTAAATATTTAGGAACAAATGTAGTTGTCTGGATGAATGAATTTGCAAGAAAGTTGCATGAATCAGGTAATCTCTTAATGCTAGCAGAAGTAGAAGATTCCATAAAAAAACAGCTTGAAAGAACGGGTGTACTGGAAGAAATAGGTTCTAAAAACGTTTTCATGGCCAGTTCAATAGTAAATGATTCAATCCGTGAAGCTGCATTATCCGCCAATAAATGGATTAAGGCTAATAAGATTCAATGAAAACCAACCAGAAGACGTTATAATGATCAAAATGTTCTAAATAAATAATTTAACTACATTCTGATCAAAAAAAGACCACAACCCTTCAAGTTTTGTTGCTTACTAATTCGTTATCATTACCAATTTTTCAAGAACTTGCTTTATTTAGTGTTTTTGACTTTTTTAACTTTTTTTTGTAAATAAAATACAATATAACCGCAATTGAAATAACTGCCACTGTAATTTCTTCCAGGTAGGAAATTTCATCTGCTACAGACTGGTACATACTTCCAAATTGCCAGCCTATAAATCCCAGAATAAAAGCCCTTACCATAGTCCCTAAGAATGTAATTATAACATATTTTACCAAATCGAATCTAATAATACCACAGAAAGCACTTATAGCCACACTGGGAATAACTGGAATCGCTCTAACCATGAAAAGGAGTATTTCATCTGAATGACTGTTTTCAAATTTTTCTTCTGCTTTTTCAATATCTTCCCATGAAACACCCAAATATTTACCCCAACGCTCAATGAATGGTTTTCCTGCAAAATAACCAATTCCATATACAAAAAGTGATCCTAGGGTAACACCTAAAGAGGCAGGTAATACAATGTTAAAAAATAGATTTATGAATCCATCTAAAGAAATTGCAGAACCTTTTAAGACTACAAAACTGGTCCCCATGATAACTAGAGTAGATGGTATGGGTGCTATTACTTCTTCAACAATACTGGCAATAAAAACCCCAAAAGGACCGTAAACAGCCAGTATACTTTCTAAATATAAAATTATTCCTTCAAACATTATTGGGCCTCTTATTTCTTTTGTTGAACAGGTAAATTTCAAAACAAGTTCATTCTTTGCTATATCCTTCAAAAGGGCAGGTGTGAATAGTAGCCATTTTTATAGGTCCTACCTGGTTGATGATCTGTTTTTCAACCTCATGAGAGATTTTATGAGATTCTCTTAGGTTTAAATCAGCATCAAGTTCAATGTGCAACTCTGCTGAAGCATAAGGCCCCATATTATTAACTCTTACTTCATGCACTCCTTTAACATCATTTACAGACATTGCAGCCACCGTAATTTCATCTAAAATTTTTTCAGATGGTATTTTACCCATGAGGGTGTTAATATTGTCACGAGCCACAATGAATGCTGTTCTTATCACCATTATAGCAATGAATATGGCTACAATAGGATCTAACATAGTAAATCCTAATTGTGCACCTATGACACCTACCAGTACTGCACCACATGAGAAAATATCCACTTTCTGATGCTGCCCATCAGCAATAAGTGCAGGACTGTTGATTTTCTTCCCAGAACGAATTAAGTAAGTGGTCATAGCATAATTCACAAATATTCCAATTAATGCCATGCCTGCTGCGATCCAATCCGGTGCTTTTAGTGTTTCATGCATTAAAAGTTTGATATAAACATCTGAAAGAATTTCATAGGCAACCACCACCAAGAACACCACTATTACTAATCCAATAATTGGTTCAGCCCTACCATGCCCATACTGGTGTTCATTATCTGCAGGCCACATCCCTATTTTGAACCCGACAAAAGCCAGAATGGAAGTGATGACATCTGAAAGTGTGTGGGCAGCCTCAGCAACTAAGGCAGTACTACCAGATAAAGTCCCAACAATAAAGTTGAAAATAGTCAATAGGATATTTCCAAAAATAGCAACCATCGAAGCTTTACGACCAATACTTTCCCGGTTAGTGATGGCATCCATAAAAAATCACTTAAAGTTTTTAAATTCTGGCAATTTATTAAATAAGTACGCTTAACTCGTTTTTTTCTAATTTATGAATCTTATTTTACTCAGAAAATAAGGAGAATCCAGGGATTAAAAATATGAAGTCCCTGAGTTAATAACGCCTGTCGTTTCGATTAAGTAAATTTTTCAGGTGGTTAAATTGCATGTCTAAATCATTTAACCTCTCTGTGAGTTCCCTATTTTTCATTCTAACTTCTTCAAGGTCCCTGGACATTTTGTATAGAATATCATCTACTTCGCCCCTGCTACCATGAGAACTTCCACTTTTTTGGACCTGATCAATTGCAGTGTCCATTAATTTTTTCGGATCAAACATTTTTTATTACACCACTCTCGGATTTTTTTTGGAAATGAGGTTTATTTCAGCCTTAGATTAATCCAATGTATTCCAAGCTATATAAAGACTTCGGTAGTCCATAGGGCTTTAATTAGGCTTAACTAAGATTATTAGGGCATCCTAACAAGGAGGAACATTTATTAATTTAAATAATAAACATTAAATAAAAAAAATAAGAGTTTTCAAATGCTACTGGTTTCTTAATACTAATTTAGAAAAACAATAAAACACACTCTATCCAACAAAATAATCACTTAGGCAGTGATTTAGTTTTAATAAGCAAATTAGTAAAATGGAAATTAATGGTGCAGCATGGTTGATTACAAGGTTCATAGTGTAGATGAAAATGAGGATTTTGTTTATACACGCTCATTTAGGAAAATATACCGCATGTTCCGTAGTCTTAAAAACCGTAAAGGACGTTTTGTACTCGTTACCGGAACTCCGGGAACTGGTAAATCCGCTAATATTTACACCGCCTTAAAAAGTTTAGATTTGAATGTCTATGAACCTGCCTTATTTTTACACAATGTGGATATGAGTTATGATGAAGTCTTTAATGAATTTTTCAAAACACTCAGAGCTGACCTTAATGTAGAGACTAATGAAGATGTATATAAAAAAGTGCAAGAGTATGATGTGGTCTTACTCGCAGATAAAATTCTCGATTCTGAATTTATTAACAAAGAAAAAGCAGGACTCAGCCTTTGGACTCTTAATAAAGGATTACGAGCATTGCCATTCTATTTTAAAATCGAACTGGAACGTATAAAACATAAAAATGACCTCAAAAACGTGAATATAGTAATCCAAACAGTTTTTGCGTTTCGTTTCAATGGGAGAAGCTATGATATATTAACAGATTTTTCCATATTTTCAAAAATTCTCATTTTCATATTTAAACATCTTTTTGAAATAATCATGATCACCTATTCTGAAGAGGAAATCTTACAAATCGTGAAAAATAACTTCAAATACGCTGATGATACATCGATAAAGTCTTATATTGAAAAATATGGTCATAAACCCAGATCTATTTTTAAAGCATTACGAAATGAAGGAGAAACTATTGTCCCAAAATATGAAAAAGGATTTTTGTACGGTTTAATAATTACAGGCATATTCCTAATTTATCAAATAATGAGGTTTATTATTCACTTTGCAACAGATGTACTTGTAGTAGTATAGAGCAAATTTATAGATCACTAACCCGTCCACTGCATAGAATCACTGGAATATTCACAATACGACGAGTCCATTCTAAATTCTCTTCTAAAGATACATCTAACCTATTGAATATTTAAAAATTCAAACCAAACTGTATAAATTATTGATAGTCTTTTTTGTTAAATTTGCACTATTATAATTAAGTACTAATCTAAAATTCTACCCTAATTTTTCCATAATATTAAAAAAAAAAGTAATATTTATAATGAATTTTATACATCAAAATTAACCTTAAATAAGGGACATTTAATACAATTTACAATCAGATTATTTGATATTAAAATATTTTGGGTAAGTATATGGTTTCAGTTTCCAGTTTAATAACTCTACAAAATAATAAAAAAATTACAAAAAGATGCATATTTTTCATTATAGGAAGTTTCTCATATATGCTTCAATTATAATCTTTCTTTATAATCCAATTCTTTAAAAGTAATTTTAAATTTAGTTCCATTACTTCTATCCAGCTCAATATTCCCATCAATTTGGTCAGTTAAACTGTTTACAAGTTGTAGACCGAGTGTTTCTGTGTTTTTGGGATCAATGTCTTTTTGTAATCCAATTCCATCATCAGCAACAATAAGTTCTAATCCTTCCTCTGATGATTTAAATTCGATTTTTATTGTTCCGTTATATTTGGGGAATGCATATTTGATGCTGTTGGTCACCAATTCATTTATGATTAGTCCTACTGGTATGGCAGTTTCGATGCCAATTTTAATATCTTCAATATCCAATTCTGATTCAATGGAACCGGTTTTGATTCCATAAGAATAGAATATATCAAAGACAAGTCTCTCTATATACTCTTTGAAATTGATGTTAGTGAAGTTGGGTGATTGGTAGAGCTTTTCATGGAGCATGGCCATACTCTTCACCCTGCCCTGGCTCTCCTTCAAAACATTCTCTGCTTCCCTGTCTTCAACGTGTTGAATCTGTAGGTTAAGCAAACTAGAGATAATCTGCATGTTGTTCTTAACCCGGTGATGGATCTCCCGAAGAAGAACTTCCTTTTCCTCGAGAGATTTTTTAATCTCTTCCTCTTTTTCTTTAAGTTCAGTAATGTCTTGATTGGTACCGTGAGTTTTGATGGTACGTCCTTCAGAATCTTTCGTAATCGCAATTCTCACCACTAAGTGGCGAATATTACCATCCCTTCTGATAATTCTATGCTCCACCATGGATACATAATCCGGATCCGAAGTTTCTATTGCTTTCGCAGTTTCATCTGCTACCATATCATGATCATCAGGATGTACAAATTCACGAGCATAAACTTCCGAAGACATCAAATAGCTACCTTCCCTTTCAACAGTTGTACCATATAAATCATAGAACCGATGATCAAAAGTGAATGTATCACTGGCTACATCATATTCCCAATTAACCAAATTTGACATTTCCATTGCATTAACCAGCTGAATTTGGCTTGATCTCAACTTTTTTTCGGCTATTTTACGTTCTGTAATATCATTGAAAATCACCAGAATATAAGCTGGCCCATTTTCCCCCATTATCAAAGTTAATGAAGTTTCTCCCCATCGAATATCGCCATTTTTATCAATGATTCGGAACTCAAAAGGAGCTACTTCTCCATGCTTAACTAAAAGTGAAAACTTTTCTTCCAACAAGTCTAATTCATCTTTAGGTAAAATTCCCAGGTCCATTAAATGTTTTCCGATTAATTCATCTTTAAATATGCCAATAATTTGCTCTGCCGCCACATTAAAATCTAGAATTATACCATCCAAACCTACGATTATAGTGTAATCTGGATTAGATTCAAAGAGAGTCCTGTATTTTTCTTCATTATCCCTAAACTTTTTTTCTGCATTTATACGTTCTGAAACATCTTCACTAAAGATTATAATACCACCTATATCACCGGAGGATAAGTACCATGGATGAACTTCCCATCTAATATATTGAACTCGTCCGTCTGCACGAACAAACTTATCATCATCAGCACGCTCAATAGATCCTGTAAGAGCACGCTTATGCACTTCTTTCACTTCATCAGTAATCTCTGGAAAAATATCGTAATGTGATATGCCGTGAAGTTCCTGCCCCTCCAGATTGTAATCTTCAATCCAACGTAAACTAGCGGCAATGTACCTCATCCGCTTATCAAACATGGCAATAGCAACAGGGGCACTATCAATAAAATACTTGAATTCTTCATCACGTTTCTTCAAAGCTTTGTTGATATTTAGCAGTGATTCTTCTGATTCTTTCCTTTCAGTGATGTCTCGGAACATTCCCTGTATAATAGTTTTATCCCCATATTCTATTAAACTTCCAGTTATGGCCACAGGAACTTTCTTATTATCTTTGGTTAAAACTAATGTATCAACAGTGCCCATATCATCCATTATAATCTTTTTAAAGGATGTTTGAACTACTTCAAGTTCTTCCGACGGGTGTATATCCCTAAAATTTAGTTTAATAAGTTCTTCTTGCGAGTAACCAAATAATTCCTCTGCGTTTTTATTACATTCAACAAAGTTACCCTCAAAATCTGTTAAAACAATTGCATCACTGGAATAATTCATCATAGCCCGATATTTCTCTTCACTTTCCCTAAGAGCTTTCTCACCATTTTTTCTTCTTTCTTCACCTTTTTTTCTTTCAGTAATGTCATAAACTGAACCAATAAGGAACATGATGTCTCCGTCTTTCACAATAGACCCAAAATCGTTTACCCATTTATAGTGTCCGTTTTTTTGTTTGAAACGATACTCAATGTTGTATGTCTTTGTTTTTCCAGAAAAAGCATTAGCAAAAATATTACTTACATTTTCCCTGTCATGGGGATGGATCAGTTCCACAACCTCTGTTGAGGGCATGGAAATGAACTCTTCTGTAGAATAACCTAGGACCTGTTCAATCATTGGGCTTAAATAATCATACTCATCACTGTCTAAATTCCGTCTATAAACTACATCTAATGAATTTTCTAGGATGTGACGGAACCTTTTTTCATTCTGCTTTAATTCTTTTTTCGTTTGGTTTTTGTAAATGGCGAGTTCTATAGCGTATTTAAGTTCGGTGGGATCGTATGGTTTGATAATATAACCATAGGGTTCTGTGAGTTTAGCTCTTTCAATGGTAGATTCTTCAGAATGAGCAGTTAAATAAATAACGGGAATATTCAAGTCTTTAATCTTAGAAACAGCACCAATACCATTACTATCTCCTTTAAGAACTATATCCATCAAAATAAGATCCGGCATAATTTCTATGGTTTTCTCTACAGCTTCTTCACTACTTGAAGCAACGTAAGGTACTTGATAACCAAAGGATTCTAAGACGCGCTTAATATCCAGGGATTCTATGCTTTCATCCTCAACCAGGAGAATTTTTTTATTTACCATAGGAATAACCTGAAATAAGGTATGTTAATAATTACATTTGTATTTATGGAGATAAAAAAAAGAAAAAAACCTTGAAATATTGAATAAATAAGTAACAATTTTTCCATATTCCTTATGTCAAAAATAGCTCTAAAGGTGGCACATTTAATACAATTGATAATTACAAATAATCTATCATGGTTCTAAATATATAAATCTTTTCAAATAATCCTTGAGATGGGTTGTGTGAATCTGAAGGAAATTATAATTGAGTAAGAGGCTTGAAAGTTCATATTTTTAAGTATTAGACAATTCAAGGAGATAAAAATGAGTTTTTTAATGTGTGAATGTGAGGTCGTCGTTGGGTGAAAAGTAAAATTAGTTCTCCATCACATTCAAAACTTCATCTCTTGCTTTTTTTGCATATTCACAATTAGGATTTAATTCAAGGACTTTGTTGTAACATTTTAAAGCTTCTGTGTATTGTTGGAGTTTTTGATAAGCTTTCCCTTTATGATAATATCTTTCTTCATCAAGAGGAGCTATTTCTATTGCTTTTTGGTAGTATTGCAATGATTCTTCTGGTTTTCCAGATTCTGCAAGGATATAACCTTTACTATTTAATGCAAAATCATTCTCGGGATACAAGTCCAGAGATCTGTCAATACAGTTTAAGGCTTCATCATACTGCCCTAACTTTGCAAGGGTATAACCCTTATTATTCCACCCCATAGACTTATTTGGGTTTAATTTTAATGCTTCACTGAAAGAGTCTAATGCTTCAGGGTACTGGTGTAACTTAATTTGAATACATCCTTTCAAAGTCCAAAGTTCCAATAAAATTCTATTTCGATTATCATTAGAAACACTCATTTTCTTAATTAATGATTTGTGATGTTTTAATAGTTCATTATTGACTGATTCTAATGAATTCACATAATAATCCATTGCTTCCTGTTTATAGCCTATTTTTAAAAGTATTTCGGCTTCATAGTACATTGTAACTGAATTATCTGGATCTTCTTCAAGAATTTCATCAACAATATCTTCTGCATCATCATACCTTCCAAGATTTGAAAGAGCACAAACCTTTAAATTTAAAACAAACATTTTCTGTTTTTTATTCAACTTCATTTTCAAGAGCTCGTCCACTAATTCCAGTTGTTCCTGGTGCTTCCTTAAGATATTCAACGTACATGCTTTAAAATAAATAGTATTGAAATATTCTGGATAAGATTCCAGTATTTTATCTGAAATAGCAAGAGATTCTAGGAATTTATTCATTTCAACAAGTGAAACAGATTCCATGAAAAGTGCTTTCTTTTTGAAAATTGGGATATACTCTATAACACCTACTAAAGCACCTAATATCGGAATCAAAGTTCCAATATTAATCAAACCTTGACTTAGTATAGAAATTAGAACAGATAAAACCGTTAAAACTATAATTACAGTACTTAAATAAACCTTTAGACTGTAATTGAAAATTTGAAATAAAATTGATATGAATATTACTAAAATTATGAACAAAACTAACTCTAAAACTTTATTAACGGACACAGAAAGAATGAAGAATAAAATGACTGCCAAAAAGACTGAAAATTCAAAAAGATTATGTTTAAGGTTAGATCTCATTTAAAATACTCCAAAAAATTAATTCACAAATTTTTAATTAAAACTAGATTGATAAAAGATAATATAAAAAGTTAATCTTTTATTTCCATCTTCTTTTTCAACTCCATGATAACAGCTTCCATCTCATCAATTCTGGAATTGTAAATTGGATTAATTAGGATCAGAAATCTTAAATTGCATATCTTCCATAATCCCAAAAAACATATTATTTAATGGGAACTGAACTTGCTTCAATATAATTAAATGGAGTTTCTTGACATGATCAATTAGAACTGCCACATAGCAATAATTGCAAGTACTGTTAAAATTGTTGAAACCGAAAAAATGGTTATTAAAATTGCATCTGCCATGTTAACCCCCATAATGATGAATTAAATTCTATTTTTGTTTTAAAAATTATACTTTATTAACTTTTTGAAAGATTTTCAATAAAATTATCAAATTCACAACCTAGAAACAATATTTCTCAATTATCAACCAGAAAAACTCAAAAAAACAGCGCCTAAAGACATTATAATTACAAATTAAGGTTATTAACTGTTATCAGAAAGATCGATCTAACCATTCATTCATTTCGCATACATTAATTGATTAAAGTGATATCTAAAAGATCCTGAAAAAAAGAGTTAAGAGGGTTTATTAATTAAATTAAACCCATTAAATTGCTTCATTTAGTTTTAATCTTTTTAAATTTGAGCGATAAGTAAAATATTGCATAAAAATTGGTTTATACTTGAAAAACAAACTAATAACTTAATTAATTGAAATTGTGATGGAGGTTGTTTTATGAAGATAAGTGCAAGGAATGCTTTAGAAGGAACAGTTGAAAATGTGGAGATCGGGGCAGTTATGGCCAGTGTAAAAATTAACATAGAAAATCCTGGTGTTATAACAGCTGTAATAACCAAAGAATCTGTTGAAAAGCTTGGAATAAAAAAAGGAGATAATGTTTCCGCAATAATTAAATCAACAGAAGTCATGGTTGGAAAGGACTAACCACCTAAAAACCAATTTTCTATTTTATTTTAAAAAAACTTATTTTGAAGATTATTTTTAATTTAAAAAGTTGTATATTTCTTTTATTCATACTCAAACATTTAATAGCCAGCCAAAAGCATTTATTCTAACAAAAAATAAACCTTTCAAGAGTTTAGGAGCAAAATCTAAACCAAAACTCTTTTAATCCTTTTCCATACCACTGATTCTCAAAATCCATCTTCCATTCTTTTTCAATTACACAATAACAGTTTCCATATCCATTTTGGAATTATGATTTGAATTATTTTGAGAATTAATGATTGCACCCCCCCAGAATTAACTCTTCAAGTTCATCAGGGTCAAGGAGAAAGTATGCTTCACGAACCTTATCTTTTAAAGCATGGATCATCATGTGATTACATATTTACTCAGGCATTCCTGCGTTTATTGGTGAGGCTTGAAAAACTAAAAAAAGATAAAAAGTGGAATTTGGTTTATTTTCTTCTTGGCATCACAAAACCACTGATTACAGCTAAAATAGCCAGTACTAAATAGTTCAATGGTAAACCTGTGTCTTTCATGGCTACTGTTTTTGTTGTTGATGCAGCGTTCACTGTATTGCCATTACTATTGTTCTGTTCCTGTACATTGACTGTGAATGGTGTTAATGGGTCTGTGTTTCTGTTGTATGTGTCTGAGGTTATTGTTGGTATGATGGTGTAACTTCCACTTCCCAATGCCCGGACCGTGAGGTAAAGATAAGGGTCTCCCACAGCCACGTTCCTGAGTGTCCAAGTTACAGTCCTATTTGCTGGGTTGTAGGTCCATGTTCCATTATCAACAGTTGCATTTACAAATTCCAAACCAGCCGGTATCTGGAAAGACATTGTAACGTTTGTTGCATTATCTGGGCCACTGTTACTGAGCTTATAGGTTAAAACAAACGTTTCACCAACACTAGGATTATTCTTTGAACTTGTAACGTTCAGGTACAAGTAAGACACTGGATTCACTGTTAATTGTGTAACTTTCTGATTATCTGTTGTTGCTGTTAGGTTGCCGGTTCCTGTTTGGTTTGCTGTGAACAATGCTGTTGCAATACCATTAAACGTTGTGGGTGTTGCAGGATCGAAACTTCCCAATGCACTGCTAAAGGTTACAAGTGTTCCATCTGGGATGTGACCGTTTGCAGGGTTTATAGGAGTTACGGTAGTTCCATTGTATATATTGTTGAAGATAACTGTGACTAAACTGGTCTGAGTATTGTTGATAGTGGTTGGTGTGGCGTTTATTGTCATGTATAACCATTGTGCAGGATTTGACATTCTATATATGAGGTTTGTCCATACTGGATCATTAGAACCCCACCAGTTATTCTCAGCACTCACTAAACCACCCAAAAGATAAATATCGTTGCCTTTTGAAGCTATGTTTTTGTAGAATCTGTTGTAATTAGCTGTCAAGTTTTGTTGACTGTAAAGGGCACCTCCTCCATTAGAAGTCATTGCAGAGTTCCCAATGAATGTACTGCCTGTAACAATACCATTAGTTGAACCAAGAGCAATAGCTCCACCCCCACCATAATTATTTATAATGTTATCTATGAAGATACATTCATTCACAATACAAGTACCAAACTCAGCAGAAATTGCCCCACCATAAGCAGAGGCATTGTTACTAATGAAAGAACAATTCTCCACAGTTAAAATACCGGAACTATAAATAGCACCCCCATAATTAGTTGCGTTGTTGTTGGTGAATGTGCAATTAATCACGGTTAACGTACCATAATTACAGATAGCACCACTCCCACTTTTATATCCCTGAGTTAGTGTTAAGTTTGTAATTATTGCAGTAACCCCACTGTTAATGTTGAATATCCAGTTGGTGCCTGTTCCGTTGATTATGGTTCCTGCCTGGCTTTGTCCTGTGATGTTCATGTTTTTACTGATGGTTATATTTGTGTTACCTGTTCCATTGTATACTCCATTTGCTATGTACATAGTTCCATTTTCTGAAATGGAATCCACTCCTTTCTGTATTGTGAGGTATGGAGAATCTACAGTACCACTGTTAGCATCTGAACCATTAACACTCACATAAACCTGTGAAACAGTTGGTAAGGGAGCCGCACTAACACTAGATACTGAAACCATGATAGCAAAAATGGTGAGTAAAAGGAACATAACCTGTGCTTTAGGCTTTATTTGTTTTCGCATCTTTTCACCTCCTTCATGCTCGTTCTGGACATGATATCATCACATTTCCATATCCATAATTACGTAATACATTCACAATAATAAAATTTATGATTTTCTCCTCAAAATACGGATGTTCAAATCCAATAAAGACCATTTACAAAAAATATAAACTTCCTAAGAAGTAATACTCTAAGATTAAACAACACCACACATATCAACTGAGATATAAAAATAAAATTCCAGAATACCATGTAAAAACTGATTAACTAAATACAAAACACCTCAAAAACATTAAAACTGTTCAATCACAACAAAAAGGCCTATTCACAAAGATTCAAATAGAAAAAAAGAGATAATCCAATTTTTACTTTAGACCAGTAAAAAAACGAGTTATATCCTCAGAATAGAAGTATGACAATTTATGTCAATTGAGGACAACATAAAAAATGATTAAAAGTAGTATAAATCAATTTAATCAACGCATTCCTAGTTATATTTTATATGGCAAATTATACGAAGTAATTTTGTTAATACTACACATGAGATAAAGAAAAACCGGATAAAAACTTTAAAAAATTCAAACAACAAATATTGAAGATGTTTTAAGTTACAGGTGAATAGAAAAATGTTAGATATAGCTTTTAAAGATTTTAAGGCCAAAAAGGGCCGCACAGCCATGTGCATCATCGGTATCGTGGTGTGTGTTCTACTAATCGGTACCGTTAACCTGGTTTTATATGAAATGGAATCAGGCCTCAAGGGTGATCTGGGAACAGTCAACGGAAAACTGTACTTCGAAAAAAATGGGACAAGTTACCCACCATCTGGGAGCATAATCACAGAGAGTCTTGGAAATGAAGTGTTGAACCGTAGCGAAGTTGATCAGGCTAAGAGTACAAAGGCTCTATTTGTACCAGTTCAAGGAAATAACAACAGTCAGTACACCATGATCGTGGGCGTTACACCTGGTAAGGAGCAGGCTTTCATACAAAACGCCAAAGTAACTGGTAAAAGTTCACTGGTGGGTGAAAGTGACAATGCAGTTATCATTGGATCAGAGACTGCCAAAAACTACAATGCAACAGTGGGAAGCACAATAACTGTTCAGGGAAACAAATACAAAGTCGTTGGTATTATGAAAAAGGTAGGCACTGGATGGCCCCTTACCATTGACAACTCCATGATCATGTCCCTCTCACATGCACAGTCAGTCACGGACATGACTGGTCTCGTATCCACTGTTATCATATCACCCACAGGATCAATTGACAGTGCAGAGACCAGCCTACAGGATGCATATCCCAATTACACCATCTACTCACAGAAAGACACCAAAAAAACAATTGATGACAATTTAAGCCAGATCAAGATATTCATGAACATGATCAGTACATTCATATTCCTGGTTTCTGTGATAATCATCATGATCGTTATGATGATGTCAGTTAAGGAGAGAACCAAAGAAATAGGTACTATGAGGGCTATTGGAACCAGTAAAAGGAAGATTTTGGCACTGATAATTTATGAATCACTCATCTTGAGTTTGATTGGAGGTGTTATTGGAATCCTGCTCATGTCACCTACCTACAGCATGTTGGGTGTTTTGATGGGTGCAACAGGTGTGAACTTCCTGAGTTTCAACATACCCAGTGCAATAGTCACCCAGGTACTTGTTATAGTCTTTGTCATTGGAACGTTCAGTGGACTCATACCCGCTTACATTGCCACCCGTATCAGTCCCATAGACGCTTTGAGATATGAATAAAGGAGTGTTTAATATGAAAAGTTTAGTGAAGGGAGAAGGACTTTGGAAAACCTATAAATTAGACAGCACCGAGGTCCACGCCCTTAAGGGATTAAATATAACCGTTGATGAGGGAGAATTTGTGTCCATAATGGGACCATCAGGTTCAGGAAAATCAACCCTCCTCAACATGATCGGAGGTCTGGACACCCCTACCCAAGGAGATCTCTACATAGGGGATAGGAAAATATCCTCAATGAAAGATTCAGAGCTTACAAAGATGCGAGCAGAGAATATAGGATACATATTTCAGACTTTCAATCTTTTACCTGCCTTGACTGTCCGTGGTAATGTGGAATTTCCAATGAGGAACCTTTCAGGCGATAAAAAACTCGATAAAAAGTCCAGAATTAAAAGGGCTGAGGAATGTGTGGAAATGGTTGGCCTTGGTCACAGGATGAATCAACTGCCATCCAAACTCTCTGGAGGGGAAAGGCAGAGGGTAGCTATTGCCCGTTCACTTGTTAATCATCCAAAATTCATTTTAGCAGATGAACCAACAGGAAACCTGGACAGCGAAGCCACTAACAACATAATTGAACTTTTACATCAGGTTAATGATGAAGGAACAACCGTGATCATGGTTACCCACGACGTGGAAACCACCAAGGGTACAAGAGTGATGAGGATTAAGGATGGATTGATCGAAGTTTAAATCCATTTTTAACCTTATTTTTTAGTTATTACTACTAAATATCAGTTAAATAGTTTAAATCTATTTAATAATCTTTAAATTACTTTTTTTGTTGTGGAGCTCTTGAAACAATGAATTTTCAAATTCAAAATAATTTTATTTTTTAAAATAAGGCCTATTAACGAGGTCGGCAACTGAATTTTCCATGAACGCTTATCAAACAGCGTTAAGATTCAAATAAAGTTAAATAAAAAAAATGTAATAAGTTATTTAAAGATTAACATAATTTAAAGATCATTACCATTAATAAAGGAGAAAATATATGGCAGCAAAAGAAACACCAAGATCCCAAGTTGACGATGAGGTTACAGGTTCAAAAGAGAGTTCCAGATTAAATGAAAATGATGATCCTGTAGTAGATGACTCCATACCAATTGTGAAGGATGAGATTATCCCAGTGAAGAAAACTTACGATCATGAAACTCCAGATAATGAATTTGAAACTCCATATGAAAGATATGAACATTACAAGAATATTCAAACATGGAACAATGTTCAATGCCCCCACTGCTACACTCCAAATCCCAGAGATGCAGTTTACTGCCAGAGCTGTGGTAAACTCATTAGAGAATATGCATCAACCCTGAGCAGAGTGCTGGCCTTTATCATAGACTTCATCTGTATCTTCCTTCTCAGCATAGTGGTGGCTATCATCCTTGCCATCGTTGTTCCAAACTCAGATACAACCAACAGCGATTTATTCGCGATTCTATGGTTGACTGCATCATTTATCATCACATTGATTTATTTCATTGCATTTGAGTTAGAAGGACAGACCACTGGAAAGATGATACTGAAAATAAAGGTTGTTAATGAATCAGACTTGAAAACTATCCCAGTTTCTAAGAGTATTATCAGAAATCTGCTCTTCATAATAGATTTGATGCCTTATCTAGTACCTGGCATGATAGGTGTCATTGCAATGGTAGCATCTGAAAAAAACCAGAGAATAGGGGACATGGCATCAAAAACCATTGTTATTAAGGATTAAGTGTTTACAAAGACAAAAAAAAATAAACGACAATATATAATCTTAAAAAAAATAGGGGAAGTTATTCTCACAGATTAGGGGATTTATAAGCTTTTCTTAACTGATTCCCCATATCTTCCTGGAAAACAACCTTTTTGTGGTATGTCAAATGACCTCCACACTGACAGGTGTCAAAATCTTCAGGATGTTCCCCCTCCTGAAGTTTGTAAAAGCCTCCACACTTCTCACAGACCATGTAACCTCCATCCAGTTCCAAATCATAGCCTTCAGTTAAAGATTTGAATTTCTTCAGATCCCCTAAAATATGCTGGTCTATCCTGTCCAGAACCCATTTTCCATTGGGATCTCGAACAAATTTCCAGAGCTCCTGGAAGGACGTCTTTGATTTATCTCCAGATATAAATGCACCTGAACGATCATCAGCTATATAATCTATCATGGACCCATTTATATAGGCCCAGAAGAAATCTCTGCTGTCTTCCTTCAAATCTACTATCTCTACAATCTTTATATTATCTAATTTTATGTTTAAAAGGATGTTTTCCTTATGTTCCTTTAACATCATGTCAGTCTGAATTTTGTGCTGTTTATAAATTGAATCACTCATATAATCCCGTGCTAAATCCTGATTTCGCTGCATCCATGCATCTTGTACCCTGTAAAATGTATCTTCAACGATTTTATTTATTTTTTCCATATTCCATGATGGATCGTACTGTTCTATCTGGGCAGCGAGTTCTTTTGCTTCCTTATTTTTCCTACGGACAAGCCAGGATATGATTAAGCTGTAAATTATAAGGAAAGGAAGTAATATAATCGTGAGTAATCCTGCACCACCACCACTACCCCCACCGGCTCGTGCAAAGGCAGGATCAATGGTTAAAACAATTAAAACTGCTAAAAAACCGAATATATAAATAGATTTTGCCATATTTTTTGATTTAAAAGTTTTCATTAATACAATCCTCCAAATGATAGAGTCCCATTGCCCAATGATACATCACAGTAATTTATCGGTTCAGAGACCAGAAGATATTATTTATTTAAAAATTGTTGTTATATATAAAAGTTTGTATATCCTCCTGTTTTTTTAGTTAATGCAATTTTTAATTTCAATTTCTTGAAGGATATCCAAATTTGGATTAAATCTCTGCCCCATATTTTTAACAAGATTTAAAAGTTTTATAAGGAATTATTTTCGTTTAAATTTGATAAACATTCTATAAAAACAAAACAAATAATGGATAAACTCATTAAAATGTATTTTAAAATTAAAAAACTGTACATGACTGAGAAAATATCATTTAAACACCTAAAATTTTTTAAAATGGAAAAAAAGATTTTCAATTCACCCCTATTTTCTACTGTAGAAAATATTTCAGGACATGGAACCTTTTTAGGTTCATGTCCTATTAAAAATCCAAAAAAAATCAGACCACGTTAACAAGAATAAATATGAAATCAATTAAAGTACAAACTAAGAAATAGAATTTAAAAAAAATAGGGAGTGATATCATGGATTTTGAAGACTGTATAAAATTTGCAAATGAAACACCAGTTTGCTACCTTGCAACTGCAGACGGAGACCAGCCACGTGTTAGAGCCCTTGGGTTCTGGTTTGCAGATGAAACTGGATTCTATTTCCAGATAGGATCCGTGAAGGACATGTACGGACAGATGCAGACCAATCCAAAGGTTGAAGCATGTTTCTGGCAGCCAGATGAACAGACAGGGACCATGATGAGGGTTGCAGGCGAAGTGGAGTTCTTGGATGATCCAGAACTTAAAAAGAAGGTTTTAGAGGACAGACCATTTTTAAAGGAATTTGGAATGACATTCGACCACCCAGGACTCATAATCTTCAGAATAACTCATGGTGAAGCATACTTCTGGACCATGCAGACCAACTTCGAACCTAAGAAGATGATCAAGTTCTAAGATCTGTGCGGAAATTAGTTTTGAGTTAAAATAAAAGTTAGTTTATTATTTATTTTAGAATTTATTCTTTTTTAGGGTGTTAATAAAAACACAACCATTAAATAAAAAAAATAGAAAAATGGAAAAGATTTTATTTCCTTCTTGGTGCCAGTGCTCCTCCAAGTACAGCGAGGATTGCCAGTACTAACCCTACTATTGGCATACCTGTTTTCTGCATTCCAATTGTTCCTTCTGCAGTTGTTGTTGATGCTGCTGCTTCTACAGTTGGAGCTTGGAGTATAGTTACTCCTGCAGATAATGTTTGATTTCCATCTGTTCCTGTTACTGTTGCCATTCCAGGACCTTCATCCCCTCTTAAAATGGCAAATGCCAACCCAAGACTCCAAGGTACTGTAACAGATTTACTGCCAACGTTACCAAGGTCTGTTTTGAAGGTCACCTCTGGACCGCTGAAGAATTGTGCGGCATCAGCACTGTGATCAACACCATTCGAGTCTGTGTAAACATTTACAGTGATCTTAGAGGTTTGACCTGTGTAGATTGTGGACGGATCTGCTGGATTGATGTTCATGACAAGCCATGGGTTGTACATGGTGCTTTGCATAGTAGTACCTTCGATGTAGATCCTATCAGATGCTGGTCCCGAGTTGGAACCCCACCAGTTGAGTGTAGCATTCTGTAAACCACCGTAATGGGAATAGATATCTTTACCTAAACTTGTTGCATTGTTTCCAACAAAGCGGCTGTACTTAACAGTCAAAATATCATAAGCACTGCAAAGTGCTCCACCGTTGTTGCCTGCAGTGTTTTTGTTGAAGTTACAGCCAGTAATAGCAATACTCCAGTAACTGCATATAGCTCCACCATCATTTGTTGCATTGTTTTGGTCGAAGATACTGTTGTTGATTACTGTGGTTGCAAGTAATCCTGAATCAGTCCAAACAGCACCCCCCTCTTGTGCACTGTTACCTGTGAAAGTACAGTCTGTGATTGTCATTCTTCCATCACAATGATAAACTGCACCACCATACTCGGCAGTGTTATTTGTGAAAGTACAGTGATTTATGGCCATATCTCCATCGTTACCAATAGCTCCTCCGTAATCCCCGCTATTATTTTTGAAAGTACAAGAGTTTATCGTTATATTGGCATTATAATTGTTGTAGATTGCACCACCAAACCAGTTTGTCGCATCAAAAAATGTTATATTCTGGATTGTGACTCCATTAGCATTGTTATAGAATATCTGGTTCCCTTCTCCATTTATTATGGTTCCGGTCTGGCTTTGACCCTGTATTGTAATGGCTTGGTTAATTGTAATTTGATTGTTTCCTGTTCCACTGTATGTTCCGTTTGCAATGTTTACAGTGTCCCCTGCTACCGCGGTGTTTACTCCTTTTCCTATTGTGAGGAATGGATTTTCTGATGTACCGTTTCCAGTAGTATCATTTCCAGTAGTATTCACATAAATATCAGCAGCACTAACTGCAGAAACAGAAAACAAAACAGCAATTAAAGCAAGTGTAATCAGTGTTATTTGTTTTTGCATCTTTTCACCTCCTTTATGCTCGATCCGTGCAGCACTCCTTTTAAAGAACCTTGCTTTTTAATGTTACACTTCAAACAAAGGCTGTTTAAGTGAAAATCTCCACTAAAAATTATGAGATACTTTATTAGTATGTGATACACAATAATATGTAAAGTTATAAGTTCTATTAATATTTAACTAAAAAAATCCCAACAAAAGACTTTAAATACTGCAACAATCGTCAAAAATTCATTAAAAAAGTGAACATTCATAGAGCATAAGATCATGTAAGTTATCATAACATAATTTCAATTTTTAGGAATATTACATAAAGAAACCATCTTAAGTCTTAAAATAAAAAGCTCTCAGCTATTCATATTCTTAAATTTAATAAATAACAATGTAATCTCTTGAAATAAGAGTTTAAAAAAGAAGAAGCCAATATTAAGCGTAAT
Source organism: Methanobacterium congolense (assembly GCF_900095295.1). Taxonomy (NCBI): domain Archaea; kingdom Methanobacteriati; phylum Methanobacteriota; class Methanobacteria; order Methanobacteriales; family Methanobacteriaceae; genus Methanobacterium; species Methanobacterium congolense. Next base: position 649,022 of record NZ_LT607756.1, on the reverse strand, counting down.
TTACTTAAAAAAGTTACGATACATATTAAAAACTCATTTTTAAGTCTCCTCTTGAACTGAACCGTAAGAAAAAAGTTCAAATCCCCTTAACGAACCTAACGATGTAATCAACTGTAAGATTCTGCTGTTTCTCCCGCGTTATGGTGCTGTTGTTGTCTCCGGCCTGCACACCGTAGTCACCGAAGTTGTAATGGTTACCTCCATGTAAGGTTATGAAAGTGGTGTTTGCAGGGAACTTATCCAGATTTTTAGAGATGTCTTCCACTGTTGTGAGTCCATCGAGGGAACCTCTGATTGAAAGTGCTTTGAAAGTAGCATTGGATGCATTGGTTGATGGATATGCTGCCAGGTATATGACTCCACTGATTTTATCCTGATTCTTCAGTGCGTATTCAGATGCGAAAACTCCTCCAAGTGAATGGCCTCCAATCACCCACTTATTGATTTCAGTGTGTTGTGCTATAACCTCATCTGCTTTATCTGTACCAAAAAATGCCAGATTGAAGGGCATCTTTACGATGATCGTTGTGTAACCATTTTGAGCGAGTTTGGAAGCTAGGACTGAGTAAGCTTCGGCTTGAACCTTTGCCCCAGGATAAATTATGATTCCAGTTGTGCTCTTGTTTGTTGTGGGAGTGAAGGTAATGAAATCAGCAGTATCCGATACAATGTAAGTGTCTGTTGATTTAAGAGCTGCTAAAGCTCTGTTATCTGCATGGTAATAATCGGAAACGTAGTAAGTGAAGGCAGCAGCTACTATAAAGATTAGTGCTAGAATTGCAACTAAAATCAGTTTCTTCTTGGAATTCACATATCTCATGATGAAATCTCCCATTTAGAATGTACCCAAGTTATGTTGTTTAATATTAATTTGAGATTTCAAACATAAAAAAACATGGATTTTCATCAGGTTGAATTCCTGATTGAAAGGGGATACTGTAAATTAAAAAAGAGCACCATGACTGGAAAAAGGCATTTGATAATTGAGATTATTTAATTTATTTAAAAATTGATTTACACGACGAATTTTAATGTACAGGTATCTCTAAAATTCCCTGCTCGTACTTATCATGTATTTCCTTTTTATGAACTTTAAAACCGCATTTGCTGCATTTGATTGATTCTTTGGTCTTTGAGGGTATCATAACACCTCTGTCTTTCTTGTGTATTAGTTCACTCATTGTTAATCACCTGCAAACTTAATAATATCCTAAATTTAATGATTAATAAATATTCCTATTTTAATCGCTCAAAATGGAGTAAAATAACTAGAATGTTGAGGGTATACTTAAATCAATAATAATATCATAAACCTTATGTTCTTTTTACAAATTTCAGTAGATCAAAAGAGATATGAAACTCAGGGAAAGTTCGAGGAAAAATGTATGTAATAACTATGATTAAATCCTTTTTTTGTTAATAAAAACATTCAGCTTAACTTGAAAAAATGTATTGAATTTGTTGCAACTATCTAGTACCTTAATCAATATGTTTTCAGTAGGTTTAAATGTTCAGTTTTTTAGTAGTTTTTCTAATTTTAATGGAACTTTTAAAGGAAATACTCCCTATTCCCATAACAATTTATTGGTTCGTTTAAATAATATAAAAAACAGTAATTATGAACTCATTGAATTGGATGAAGAATGAGATTTTGAAGGGAGGAATATTATGGCAGAACACAGACAGGTTGAAGTTGAGGTAGGTGAGGATTTTCAGATCCTCGTGGATGAAGGACTGGAGGATGTGATTAAGGACTTCTTTCACTGGGAGATTGAAACTTGCAACTCATGTATAGACTATAAAGGTTCAGTATGGATAGAATTTTGTGACTTTCATGATTGGGAGCAGTTTTTAGAATTGGCATTGAGAAACAACATTACAGTAAATGGAACCGGTTACAATCGTGAAACCCTCTGGACTTTTCTTCAGGAAAAATCCAAGGCAAAGGTTGTCTTCGATGAGGAAGTCATAGACGATCCAAATAAGGAAGATGCATTTTTAGGAACCGGCGTTCTTGTGATCTGTGTCGGCCTGAACTTCCCCAGGGAACTGCTGAATGAATTTAAAGAACTGTTATTTGAAGTCTTACCTCCAGAATGATCATTGGATGGTTTCATTTTAAAGTTTTTTTTTCTTTTTCTAATTGTTTAAATCAATTTATTTTTAGATATAAACTATTTTCAAATATAAACTGAAAAATTTGGTAATCCTTGGATAATTTCATTAAACTCTTAAACTTAAAGAGGTAAGGTTAAAATTATCAGGATAATCTGTAAACCCTGATGTTACCCTGGCTGAATATCAGGGTTCCCTGATTTATCCAAGAACTGCCCATACTGAAGGATCCTCCATCTCTACCTGCTTCTGCAAGGTTTCCTGAAGCTCCCTGCATTGGTGCGTTGTTAGATGTTCCATTTGGAATGGAAGGTGGACCGTTAGAGGAATTTCCAGGGATTGAATTTCCGGAGATATTTTTATTTTCCATGTTCTTAGGATCGTTGGAACTGTTTTTAGGTGCTGTTAAATTGTTGTCTTTGAACTGGGATTGTCTGGAATTTGTGTTCCATGACATGTTAAATCCTCCAAAGGGGAATGAGTATGGGAAGAAGGGGTTCCAGAGGTACTGGTAATTGGTGCTGGACATGGAACCATTCCGTGTCATACTTATTCCGTATATGGTTTGGTTTGGATATTTCTGCTGGACATCCGTGAGGTTTCCTGTTTCTGCCTGTATTCCCAGTACGTACTGAACCCAGTACCCTGTGTGGTAATCATCAACCAGTATTATGCTGCTTGAATTAATTTCAGAGGGTATGTAATTGGCCTTAATCTGAAGGAGCTCGTTGTACTGATCAGAGCTTATACTTGGACCCATATCAGAAAAAATGCCTGCAGCAGTGTAAAAACTTGAAAAAGCAAATAGAACTGCAATCACAGTTACAACACCCACTTTGAATCTTTTTTTAGATGGTAATTGGTTTGAGATCCATTTTTCAATGAGTTTCAGTCCAATGGGTACCATAAGGGCAACTGGAACAAATGCCATTGCTATGAATCTTTCCTGGTAATCAGACGGTAGAACTGCCAGCACCACCAAAACCAGAGTCATTACAATGTAAGCTAAGGATAAAAGTGTGCTCTTACTTACTCTTGGATTTTCAGGTTCTAATTTTTCCTTCAATCCCTCATAAAAGATTTTTATTGCTGCAAAAACCCCCAGTAGGAAGGGTATGGTTAAGAATATGGTGAAGTTGATGGATCCCATCATCGTACCAGACGTAGCTGAAGAGCCGTTCAGGAAGGACAGTACAGTGGTGAATTTGTTGAACATCAATGGATACGCAGTGAAGAGTAAAGCCAAACCACCTAAAATTAAAACCAACATTAACCCGAATATCTTAAGGTCGAATAAAGGTAAGCTGTGGGTTTTGTAGGTCCTGAATAGGAGGTTGAAAACCATCAGGGACATGAATATCACAACTGCCAGCATGCCTGTGTAGATGTGGGTTAATATGCTGCATAGGAGCAGTGCAACGCTTAGAACACCATATTTTTTCCACTCAGATATGTTTTCAAGCCATTTAACTGTGAAGTAGATGAGAAGAAGTAGGAAGAAAACTCCCACAAGGTTCTGCATGAAATCTCCGATCATGGAAAAGTATGAAACATTCACGGTTACCAGGAATGCACTTAAAAGTGCAGGAACCTTGGATTTAACTTCCAGCTTGTTGCTGAAGGTTTCCGTGAGCAAAAAGGCAGGAAATGCCATGAGGGACCCTATCAACGCCATTCCAATTTTTATACCAAGGAAAGAATTTCCAGTCAACAGAACGAATGGCGTTAATATATAATAGACCAGTGGAGGGTCGTTACTGGCTGGAAAACCTGTCTGAATAATACTCTGAACCTTGAGATCATAGAAAGGACCGTCCATACCATAGGATAAATTGTAACGGGTCAAGAGATAGATATCCAGTATGAATGAGAACAGAAATATTGAGAAAAGGATGATTAGATGCGGTTTTTCTTTTAGAAAGCTTTTGATTGACATGAAGCTTCACCTCCATTAATATTCAAGATATTAATTGTTTAAATTCATTATAAAACTGAGTTCTGTATTAAAATTGAATTAGAAATAGATATAATGCTTTTCCCAAATTACACCAGAATTGTACCTAAAGAAAGTTTTAAGGACCAAAATCTGTAAATACTTTTAATAAGTCATTCATATATTAAAAATAGAAAAAATAAACTGATTTAATTATTAAAACCAATTATTAAATCTGCAATCTTAAAATAAATCAGAAGTTGAGGATGGGATCCTTATTATCAATAAGCTCCCTTCGAACAATTAGACGTTCACTTCAAGTGTAAAAAATAACACAGAATATGAATATAGTCTACAGTAGAACCAATTTTTACCTTAAAATTCAGTACCAGCTGTGAAATAGGAAGTATAAATTTATTTCTTGAGATTTTATCGCGAATATCGTTCCTTAAATCGTTTTCCAATCAAAATCACTGGGATAAACCAATATATATAATAATTCTAATCCAATTACAGATCTTTACCCAATAATTTTGGATACTCCATAAAATGACATTTAGAAACCTTTGAAACCCGATAAAAAAATGGGTGTCCCATTATTATTTATGGTATTAAAAAAAATAAATAGTATCTGGTGAGTTTTCATGGATAATGATGATCTGGTGAAAAATCTGAAGATTGTACTGATTGTTGCCCTTGTAATTGGAATTGTGGCTGCTGTACTCTATTTAATCTATGGACTGGCCCTTATCTGGCAGGCAATGGCTGCAGGCATCCTAACGGGATTCCTGGTTTTGATGCTGATCCTGTTCATTGCACTCTCGATCTACCTTTGGATAAAAAATTTCTTAACCAAAAGAGAATTGAAAAGGGTTGAAACAGAACTGATGAGTTGTAAAACCCAATTGAAGAAGTTTCAGAGGGAACAAAACGAAAATTAAAATGTTTACCCTAAAAATGAACCATTAAATAATGTGAGAACCAAGGATAATTGTAAAAAAAGTTTTAAAAGAAAGATTCAGGATATGAAAAAATGATAAACCACATCTTCGGTCTTGCAGTAAGGGTTATTCTCACGGATCCCGATGGTAAGATCCTCATCATCAAACGATCAACAGAGTCCAAGACCAACCCTGGACGATGGGAGCTTCCAGGTGGAAAGGTGGACCAAAACGAATCAATCGACCAGGCACTTTTAAGGGAAGTCTACGAGGAAACTGGACTTAAAATAACCCCAGATCATGTTGTGGGTGTTTCAGAGCAGAATCTCCATATAATTCGTGCCGTGCACATCATAATGTCCGGCAGGATAATTGAGGGAGAACTGACATTAAGCCCTGAACATGAAGGTTACGCATGGGTATTTTTAGAGAACCTTTCAAACTACGAACTGGCAGACTGGCTTCATGACTTCATAACCAACCAGAAAAGTTTGATAGAGGATTACAAGGAACATGAAACTGAAACTACAGACGATGCTGAAGAGATACTGAAAAGAGGCCTCAAATCCTTGAAAAAATCATTGAACAATTTCATTGAAAAGAACGACCCCAGAAAACCATCATAATTCATTAAAATTTTTCGTTTTAACCATTCGTTATTCTTTTAATTATTCATTTTAAAAAATTTCTTTTAAAAATTTCATTGACAAAAAATCTTTTTTTCATAGTTAACCCTTCAAAAAGGTAATCAATACTTCAAAAAAAGTTTTTTATTTATTTAAAGGGGTTTTATCTTATTTTAAATATTTTAAGATTTATTAAAAAATTTATTTTATTCAAGTAATTCCCCTACCTCCAAAAATGTCCCTCTTTCATGATTTATAGATCAAAAATCATAAAATAAGTGAAGGAGGTTTGATGGTGATGGTTGAAATAGACTTCAGCATGGATAACATCAAAAAATGCCTTTGCACACATTGCCATGTGCAGCTTCAAAGCCAGTGCGTCAGGGACAAGGAGAAAATTCTGCTTGAGATAACCATGCAGGATCTGGACAGTCCCATGATGATGGGGCCAGATAGAGTCCCAGGACTGTACTGTTCCACAGGAAAAGCTGTATGCAAAGATATTGACACAAGCCAGGTTTGTCGATGTGAGGAGTGTCCAATATGGAGGGAATACGATCTTTTGGACTGCGAACCTATGGCGTATTTTTGCAGGGATGGTAAAACCCTGAAGAGGTAACTGAAAATTTTTATAATCCTAGTAAAGGTTTATAATCCGTGTGAAGGAATTCATATCCACGATAAAGGAACCATCAATACTTAAAAAAATAGTAAAATAAAAAAAAAGAGTACGGCCTTATTTAACGTACTGTTTCACATTTTTTCTGATTATAGCTGAAGCTCCGTAATTTTTAACTCCTTTGAGCATCTCTGGAAACTTGATCTTTGGAATTAAAACGTTGACCTGGGAGAAGTTCTTACCCTGAACAACTGTGGGCTCGTCTGAGCAGAAGACATTGGATACTAAAAAGTCCTTCACTTCTTCCACACTTTCATTGGATATGTTGAATTTCACATCGAAGTACTTCCTGGCTTTTATTGCACCGAAGAGCTGTTCGAATATCATCTTCACCTTGGCTTCCTTTAATCCACAGCAGCTTGGTCCGGCGTAGAGCCCTGCACTTGATTCCATTATGGTTTCAAGTTCCCTGAGACCAGCTTTACGGAGGCTGTTTCCTGTCTGGGTGTTGTCAACGATTATGTCAGCTCCCTTGGCTATATAAACCTCAGTTGCACCATCTGAGTTGATTATCTGAACCATCTCATTCTCACCGTCAACAAGTCCCCTGACCTGTACCATTGGACTGGTTTCACCGAAGATTTCCCTGTAACCTTCGTTGTTCATGAAGTGCTGTTTTGTGAGGTTTGGGTATTCTGTGAAGCAGAGTATGGGTGTTTCACGTTCCCTGTTCACCCTGAAAAACTCAGTAAGCGATGTGTAAGGTGAATCATTGGGAACTGCCACTATGAGTCTGGTTTGTCCGTAGTCAAGGTCACCTATCTTTTTTATGGTTCCCTCACTGTTCACAGATTCTTCATTCACCCAGTCCTCCCCTATAATTGCGATGTCCAGCATCTGCCTGAGGAGTTCCACAGGAGCGCTTTGAGGTCGTGTTAAGAATGCCTTTATCTCTGGATCGTTTAATATGTTGATCTCATTGGATTCATTGCCAGGTTCGTATCCCCTAACTTCATAACCTGCATCAACGAATAATTGATGAGTGTTTCCCCTGTTCACATTGTTTAAACTCCCTTTTGGGAGACCTAATACTATCTTGTCCATGTTTAAACGAGATAAAAATTAAGATATAAATTTTTCTATATCATCTTCAGAATTTTTATACATTGAATTGGAAAATAAAAAAAGTGATGAAGTTTTTGTGGATTTAAGTAGATTTAAAACCTAATATCCATTTAAATCAGCTGTAGATTTAACCATGAAGATTATAAACCTCTTCATATGGCTGCAGTATAACGAATCCTTCTCCTTCGAATTTCATCTGGTAGGTTTCACCGCTGTCCTTGCCTATGAGGGTTTTGAAGTCTATGTTGGTCTTGAGAGAGGGACTTATTCCTCCAGACCATGCAACAGTTGCATTGGGATCAGTCATGACAGGATGTCCTGGTTTCACTTCAAGCGTCAGAGGTGTGTAATGGGTTGTTATTGCTACCATTCCTGTTCCCTCAAGTTTTATGTTGAACAATCCTCCAGACATCATGCTTGAGCCCTGGCTCATGATCTTTATGTCCCATTCGATCCCATCCTCAAATGCAAGGACATCGTTTCCATTGACGTATATCCTTTCATTTTGAAGGTTCAGTATGGTTACAGTTTTACCGTTATCAGCCAGATAAACATGCCCATATCCATCCATCTTCATCATGGTGGTGGCTTCCCCTGTAACTGCCTTTTTCACGAATTTTCCAAGGCCGTGTTCAAGTGATCCTTCTCTTTTGAAGTGTACATCACCTGTGTAAGCTATCATGGCCCCCTTCTTTGCCCAGACCCTTCCATCCAGTTTAACGTCCAGCAGATGATCGTTTTCAAGTTCAAAGGTTTCATCACCTGAATCCTTCTGCATGGTGTTTCTCACGAATTCAGTTACGGAGTATTTACTTGTGAATCCAGTATCTTCACATAATTGGGGTTTAATTGTATTTTCATTGGAATTTAATTCAGTTTTTATGTTTTCCCCACAGTTTGGGCAGTATTTTGCATCTCCAGTATCGGTTCCACAACTTGGACAGTACATTATCTTAACACCTCAAAGAGTTATAATAAAAAAAGTTATGAGTACTGCTTAATATAATTATCCAGTGCAACACCAGTTTAAAAGGTTAAAAAATCATCTGAACAATTACAAATAAAACTGCCCACAGTATGAATTCTGAATCTGCAATGGAACATAAATTTTGCCATGAATCACTATTTAAATTCTTACATGCTCGTTTCAAGTAATAGTAAGTGTAGAAATAGAAGGGTATCAATAAAAGGGCTGTTAAAGGAATTATTTTAATGTAAACTCCTATTATCAGGGGTAAAAATGCTGTGAAGTTTAGGATATGCAGGAATTTAACTGCATTCTCCTTACCCAACATCACAGGAAGCGTTTTTAAGTTTTCCTTTGCATCAGAACTGCAATCCTTCAAATCAAAAAATACAGCGTTTACCATTCCTTTTAACGTTATGAAAATGAATGCTATGAAAAAAGAAGACGTTATTTCCATTGAGTAATATAATGGAATGAAAAAAGTTCCTGATAATGACCACGTCAATACAGTGTAAACGTTCTTGAATAATGGAATTTTTTTTGTTATCTTTTTAAACAAAGTAGCGTAAAAAATACCTCCCACTGTAATTAAAACTATAAAAACAGCCAATTGGATGCTTGAGAAGATCAGGATCAGTACTATAAGTAAAATTAAATAAGTCACCAGTATAAATGGATAAAATCTATCCTTTTTAAGATATCTGGCCCTTTCTTTGTTGGTGGAATTGTCTTTGTCCAGATCATGATGGTAATCATAACTGTAGACTATTAAGGGCAGAAGATAAGATATTAAAAGTAGTGGGATGCTCACATGAGTGTTGGTAAGATTTGAAGTTGTTAAAATAAGGGAAGGTGCCCCTAAGGCAGTTAAATATCCCCCATGAACAACTTTGTTTATAAGGATGTTTAGGTATCTTTCATGGGGATTTCTTGAAGATTCATAGGAATACATCAAACCCCTTACCGCTTCCAGTAATTGAACAACAGATGATCCTTCTCAGCCTTAAAATGTATTACTATAATATTAAATCATGTTTTATATTATAATCTTTCGGATTTATCCAGAATATTGGTTACTTTTTCATCCAATTCTATGCCAGTTGGTAGCTTGAGCCCCATAAAACATATTAACTAAGAAGAATAAAATAATATAAATTCAATGAGGGGAATAGCTTTATGAATGTTTTTGCAACCATATCATTCATTGCTTTCATGCTATGTTTTTTCATGGGCAACTTCATCTATCATAAAAATCCAGAGAGTTCCCTAAATAGAACAGTGGCAATTTTATGTATTTTAGTAGGATTTCTGGCATTTGTGGAGTTTGAATACCTGCAGGTGGTTGACTTTCAAACTGCCTACTTCTGGTTGAAGATCAGTGGACTGTGGCCCCTTGTACCAGCATTACTTCTGCATATTTCCCTCATCTTCACAGAAAAAAAGAAACTTTTAAGGAACAAACTTACCTACATCGCAATATATGTGCCTGCATTGATAATAACAATTTTCGGCATGAGTACCCCCCTCATGCTTGAGGGTATCCTAAGGGAGTACTGGGGCTGGACCTACATCTTCCCAAAAAATTCTCTACTTTTTATTTTGATGAGTGTCTGGACTGTGATCTGCATCATGATCTCTGGAACATTGTGCTTCCTACACTACCTAAAATCCCATCACATCGAAAGGATGCAGGCAAAGTACATGCTTGCAGGCCTTTACCTACCCCTGCTTGTAAGTTTCTCAAGCGATTTTGTGTTCCCCACGGTGTCTGTAAGGTTGCCTGAAATTAGCATGACCATGTCAACAATTGGTATCACATTCATAAGCTATGGAATATGGAAGTATGGGTTCCCAGCCCTTACTGCAGCATCAGTTGCAGATGAAATAGTTTCCACCATGTCTAACTTTCTGATACTTCTGGATAGTCAAAAAAATATAATCACAGTTAATAACGCCACATCAGATCTTCTGGAATACGCTAAAAATGAACTTGAAGGATTCCCAGTGAAAAAAATCTTTGCAGAAGAGGATCAGGAAAAATTCATATTCAGTGGAGATTATCTAAATACAAAGAAGGGATCAAATTCCATGAACATGGAATTGAACTTCGTTAACAACTTTGAATTAAATTTGAAATCAAAAAAGGGATTGGAAATTCCAGTTATAATCTCAAAATCGTTTATAAAGAATGAAGAAGGTTTGATTGTAGGCATAATACTCATTGGGAATGATATCAGAGATATAAGATCGGTTGAAAATCAAATTGCATCTGCACTTGAAGAAAAAGAGTTACTGCTTCAGGAGGTGCATCACAGGGTTAAAAACAACCTTCAGATCATATCCAGCCTTCTGAGCCTTCAATCAAACTACGTCAAAGAACCCGAAGACCTGGAAGTCTTCCAAAACAGTCAAAATCGTGTTAAATCAATGGCTTTAATACATGAACAACTCTATCAATCCCCAAATTTCACCCACATAAACTTCGAAGATTATATATGGAGTTTAATGAACTACCTCATATCTTACTACAAACCCAACCGAATCAACCTTAAAATTGATGTTAAGGACATATTCCTGGGTATAGATACTGCAGTTCCCTGTGGCCTCATAATAAATGAACTTGCAACCAACTCCATAAAACATGCATTTCCAGATTCAATGCAGGGAAAGATTGAAATAGGACTTTACAGTGATGGATATGAATTTGAACTCATTGTTAGTGATGATGGAATTGGCTTTCAGGAAGCTGTCGATCTTGAAACAACTGAACACCTTGGACTGAGACTTGTTTCTGCCCTAACTCAACAGATAAATGGTACCATAGAACTGGATAGAAGCAATGGCACCAAGTTCAGAATTAAATTTCGTGAACTGAAGTATGCAAAGAGAATTTGAAGTCATTGCATTAAATCAGATTTAAATTTCAACTATTATCTCATTCCTTCGCAAAAAGCCTGGAACCAATGGATTATTGTACTGGGCCACAACCAAATTTGATTTAGACTTTATTCCATTTTTATCCATGTATTTAATCATTTCATCCATCTTTTTCCGTGCCATATCTTTTTTAACCCTTCCTGAAAACTTCAAAACCAGTGCCCGCTGATTTTTAATCTCTTTAAACTTTATTCTATCATCATCTGGCTCTGGAAGGTTTTCAAGCCCATATTCTTTGGGCATTGTAAATGATATCCTGTAAATATTTTCTTCCCTTCGTTCCCCAGTAACTGGTACGGTCATGGAGATTTTCTCAGATCCTCCCTTGGATGATGAAACTTCTTCTTCAGATACTGGGGCAGTCATATTTATTTTAGAATGTTTCCTGTTGGCTCCAAAGATGTAGTTTGCAAGTATAGAAAATCCTTTCCCAATTGCATCATCAAAATCTCCCTCAACATCCACCTGTGCCAGTACGTAGTGCCCATAGTTTCTGATTTCGAAGGTACCATCTTCAAACTCAACTGAGTATTCTGGACTTTCAACCATACCAACCCTCCATTTGTTAATTAAAGTAAAAAAATTCTTTACCATTAAATAATTTGTAAATCAAATAATAAGTAACTAAACATTTTATCATAAAGGGGGTTTGATAAGATGGACAATGATGAAAGAAGGGAAATAATATCCAAGTCTCCAATCAGTTTTGAGGGGCTTCGAAAACTGAATATGGGTGCTGGAAGCCTGCACCTCATCCAGGGAATTTTAATGATTGCTCTGGGCATTCTTTTGACCTGGAACAGGGATATATACACTTTTTACCTGAAGTTTCAGGTTATTCCACCAAACGTGTTCAAGGTTGCACCGGATCCAACTGTTGCATTTACAGTGGGCTACCTAGGAGTTATACTCGCATCGTTTCTACTGATCTCAGCTGCTGCACACTTCATAATCGCATTTTTAAGGAACAAAGAGTACAATGAAAACCTTAAAAAGGGAATGAATCCTTACAGATGGTATGAATACGCCCTTTCAAGTTCCATAATGATTGTAATACTCGCAACATTTGTTGGAGTCTGGGATCTATGGTCTTTGGTGATGATATTCATCTTAAACGCCATGATGATCATGTTCGGTTATCTCATGGAGAAGATCAACCAGTACCCTAAAAAAACAGATTGGTCACCCTACATTCTGGGATGTGTTTCAGGGTTAACACCATGGATAGTGATTGCAGCCTACTTCGTAGCAGCTCTTGGTTCATCAGCAACCAAACCACCAACTTTCGTTTATCTGACGCTTTTAATTTATTTCATAATGTTCAACACGTTCTCAGTGAACATGGTACTTCAGTACAAGGGTGTTGGAAAGTGGAGGGATTACCTCTACGGTGAACGGGTTTACATACTCCTGAGCCTCATAGCAAAGACTGCGCTGGCATGGTTGGTATTTATAGGGGTTTTTGCTCCGTTTTAGACAAGACCATATTTGAAGGTCATAAAAAAAATGTTTCATTAAATAATACACTACTTTTTTTTCTTTTTTAACTTAATTTTTTAAGTTAAAATTGATTTAAAATTTGTATCAGAACCATTTGAAGAAATTATTTAGTTTAGACGTTAATATTACCAATTAAGTTAATGGACATGGAAATTTGAAGATAATAAATTGAGTAATCAAAGTTCAATTAATGTTAAGGTTTAAAAAACTTGTTTTAAGGAAAGTCCAGCTTCAGATCCATATCCATCAAATCCTCAAGTGCCCCTACAAATTCCATGAAGGAATCTGGGAAGTCATTAGCCCCTTCAGACTCAACTTCCATATCTTCAAGGGATATTTGAACCTTCCACTGAGTTCCATCAAAGCAACAGAGATCGTAGTGTTCATTCCACTCCCACAATCCAATATCATCCATCTTATCCCAGAAATCCGTCCATTGATTTTCACTGGGGGTTACGGGTTCAGTGGGGTTTACTCGCTCTGAAGTTTCATCAATTTTTCCCTCTTTGTATAAAAGGTCATTATTTTTGATTGTTACTGAAAATCTCTCTTCTGAATGGAGAATTGAACCATACTCCACAAGAAACCTATCTGGAATCATATCATTCACGATTTTTATCTTAAAAAAGATTTTACATCTTAAAAATTTTAAATCCACCAACAACAGTTCATTTAATCTCTTTGCCCACATTAAATGCTTTTGCAAGATATTTTCCTATTGAGTAGTATGCCCTGCCTGCGGGGTCGTATAGGAATGGTTTTACCTTTTTTATGTCTGGATTTCCATCTGGATCTAGAACAGATTCATCCACTTTAACATCTATTATCTCACCGTTCAGCTGGACGTGCATCCCAAGATCTGCTTTGTGAACCAGTTTGCATTCGAGAACCATTGGAAACTCCCCAACGTATGGCGCATCCACCAGTTCACTTTTAACAGGGGTTAAGCCTGCTTTTTCGAATTTATCTGCGTTTCTTCCAGATACGATTCCTGAGTAGTCTGCCTCCATGACATGTTCCTCTGAGGGTATACTTACCGTGAAGGCCTCCCTTTCAAGGATGTTCTCGTAGGTGTATCTGTGTTTCTGGAGTGAAATTGAGACACATGGTGGGTTTGAACAGGATATACCTCCCCATGCTGCTGCCATTATATCAGGTTTTCCAGCTTTGTCGTAGGTCCCAACTATGAATACTGGTGTTGGGTAAACTATTGTTTTTGCTCCTATGGATCTTTTCATGATTTTATCTCCTAAAAGATTTTATATCCGATTTTGTATCCTAAAAACTTCTTGATTTATTTTAAATTACTATTTAATTTGTTGAATGATTATTTATTGAATAATTTATTGTGGAATAATTTAAATGAAGTTGTTTGAAAATGCTATCAATTTTAAACATGGTGAGGATTCATTACAAGAGATACTCCAGGCTAAGTTTTCCTACCAGTGCTCGTAATGTACAATCTGGGACAGCTCTTTACGTGTTTTAGGTTGTGGCTCATCAGCAGGATAACCCAGAGTTGTGAATAAAACTGGTTCAACACCTTCAGGTAAATTCAGTACCTTTCGAGCTGCATCTGCATTGAAAGCTGCTATCCAGCAGGTTCCAAGTCCTAAATTTGTTGCTTCAAGTATCAGGTGATCCATGGCTATTGTAACATCCACTTCACTGTAGTTTTTACCATCACGACGAACCCATCCTTCCTCAGGCACTGCACATCCGCAGATAACTAGGGGTGCCTGAGTGAACCACTCTGCACCATAGATCGTCTTCAGTTCCTCTTCTCTTCCCTCAGTATTCACAACTATGAATTTGAAGGGCTGTTTGTTGGCTGCAGTTGGTGCAACACGCACAGCTTCCAGGATTTTTTCCAGTTTTTCTCCTTCAACAGGTTTAGATTCATATCTGCGCACACTGTACCTTCCCTTAATTAAATCCATAAATTTCATTGGAACACCACCTATAACCTACCACCTATAACCTATTTAATTTCTTAAATCCATTAAAATTTAAATCCACTATAAGTTAATTCAAGTCTTCTGCCAAATAAGATCATATGAACAAAACCTGAACAGCACATTGAGTAGGACTGGACTTGATCCTTGAAAACTATGAAATAAACTAAGTTTTCAGACGGATATTATAATTATGAGAATTGTTTTTAAATAAATTTGTTCATATCTAAAATGAAGTTAAAAAAATGAAAATGAATTTAAAGAAGATGAATTTAATCTTTGAAGGTTTCCATCAAGTTTCAGGAGGATTAACATGAAGATCAACCTAACAGAAAAATGTCCAAAGTGTGGATGTCAGGATAAAACAATTGAAAGAAAAATACAGGATGAACACCTTGCTTTCGCCACCACAGGAACCGTTGTATGCTCAAAATGTGGTTACGTCTTTAATACACCAGAAGAAAGTGAAGAAACTGATGAAAGTGAAGAATGAATTCATTTCATCAAGCATGCTGTGGAAAATGAAAATCAGGACGTAAAAATTAAATCTTTATGTCCTCTAAGTTTTTATAAACCTATATACTTTTATAAAACTTCAAATTTAAATGAATGGGCCAATTTCTTTCAATTATTCTAAGAAAAATCATGCCAATCTTTGCTGGAAGAAACAGTATAAACACATATCCGTTAATTTTTTTAAAAAGTTGGATAATAGGGTTCAAATTTAGAAAGATTTGGCCATATAACTCTATATAACTAAATACTGAAAAAAAGCTTTTAATATGAATCATACTCCTTTTTAAGAAAAAAATTATATAATTGGGCCATTTTTAGATGTTTAAAATAATGGACAGATCGTTGATGATTCAAAAAACAATTTAAACCAATTAAAAATATTTATACTTATTTATAACAGTTATTTTTCAATTTAAATTCATTAAAATCCTTTGAGTACTGTTTGAATTCATCCATACAGTAACAACCATATTTCAAGCACAAGATGGCGTTGAAAAAAGGTTTAATTAGTTCTCTTTTTTTGAAAATAAGGTTTGAATGAGCTTATTTATCCATAAGTGAAACCCCATTAACTGCTCCCTGATCATCAATTTCAATTCCTGCTGAAAACGTTTTAAATCCAAAAAAGAGTTTTATGCTTGCCTTTTTTTCGATTTTAGACCAAAACCTTTATAAGTTATAGTGAGGTATCTAAGTTGGTGCCAAAAAAGTCCTGCATTACTATTTTTAAAAGTAGGACACGGAGGCGGTACAATTAAGCGAAAATCCATACTTGCATTACTATGCGCGTTAGGCATGGTGATGTGCATCCTGCCGGCAACACTGGCAGTAAATACATCAAATACTTCACAGGAACCTTCTAAGGTCACTTCAAGTGGAGTTAAAGAAATTAAAGAAGTTAAAAAGTTAAATGCAGCTTCTTATTATTACAAGAAAGTTGTTAAGTACAAAAAGGTGGCTTACTACAAAAAAGTAGCCTACTACAAAAACCACAAAAAATACTACAAGTACAAAAAGTACTACAAGTACAAGAAAGTTGTGACCTACAAAAAGGTTTACAGAACAGCAAAAGCAGCTTCAACCTACAAAACAAGTGTAAAGGTTTATAAATCCGTTGCAGGGTACAACGTGAAGAAAACTTCAAGTACTGTTACTGCAACTGCAAAATGTTCCTGCGGTGCATGTGGGAATTATAATTACCACACAGCAAGTTTTAAGAACTACTGTCCACACTGCCACAAATCAGGAGTTCTCGTATGGAACCCTAAGGGAACAGCAGAGGGTGAATGGACATGTTCCAGCTGTGGTGCAGATTACTGTGCTGCAGATGGTAAGGAAAAAGTTTACAGCAGCCCCAAATATTTAACAAAAGTTTAAATAATAACTTCAAAGCCTGTTAAAATCAAACAGGTTTTTAATTTCTAATTTTTTTAATTGATTTTTTTAATTGATCCCGGAAAAAAGGAAATCACAGCTAATTCTACTTACCCTCGAATTTTTAGTTGGTTTAAACATTGATTTAAAATAGTGATCGTATCTGAGTATCATATTATATTCAGATTATTGTTGATATTATTATTTTATTATGGATATTCACAAAATTTATTGAACACATCCAATTAAATTGGAGATAAATTTGAAAGCCAACATAAAATTGATAAAAATATTTTAGTAAGGTTGTTGAAATTAGTTTTAAAGACATATTTTTATAATTTTTTGAAGGATTTAGATAATAAACAATTTTTAATTTGAACAGATTCATTTCCAATAAAACCTATAAATACTAGGAAGGATTAACAAATGTAATCTGAAACTAATGTGCTTAAATAAAATAAGCTGTCAAATTAAATAAAACAACACGTAAAATAATTTGAAGGTTGATAAAATGATGGTTAAGGAATGGTGCATGTACTGCGGGGAATGTGCCGGCGTATGTCCCCGATCACTTATAGAAGTCAGGGAAACAAGTTTAATATTCAACGAAGAAGGATGTAAAGACTGCCAGATATGCGTACAGGTATGTCCTGTGCAGGCTTTAAGCAAAGAGGAATGAGTAGAGGAGATGAAGATATGAAGTTAATTGAGACTGATGTTCTTGTGATAGGTGCAGGTCCAGCTGGTTCATCCACTGCAAAACATGCAGCACTCAACGGTGCTGATGTTATCATGATCGACAGAAAATCAGAGATAGGTGCACCTAAAAGATGCGCAGAGGGTGTTTCCAAGGAAGGGCTTAAAAAACTTGGAATAGAACCTAACCCTCGGTGGATTGCAAGGGAATTAAGTGGTGTGCGTCTTGTAGCACCAAACGGAACAGATGTCTGGTTGAACGAGGAAAAGGTCAAACTCCCAGAGGCAGGTTACATATTAGAGAGGAAGGTCTTCGACAAACACATGGCAATGGATGCAGCACGTGCCGGAGCCAAAATAATGGTCAAAACCCTCGCAAGGGGAATGAGAAAGGATGGAGATGCTTACATCGTGAGCTGTCAACGCATGGATGAGGACTTCGAGATCAAAGCCAAGATCATCGTTGGTGCAGACGGACCTGAATCCCGTGTTGGAAGGTGGGGTGGCCTTAAAACCTCATTAAAGCCAAAAAACATGGAATCCTGTGCTCAGTTTGAAATGGCAGGCCTTGAACTTGAAGATCCATACTCAATAGAGTTCTACTTTGGAAGTGTTTCCCCAGGTGGTTACGCATGGATATTCCCAAAGGGAGATGACATAGCAAACGTTGGACTGGGTGTTTTAACAACCGAAACTGATAAGACTGCTTACCAGCACCTTTTGGAGTTCGTTGAAAACTGCCCAGCAACCAAGAATGCTCAAGCAGTTGAACTGAACGTAGGTGGAGACCCTGTTGGAGGTATGCTCAAGCATCTGGTTGCAGACAACGTACTCATAGTTGGAGATGCTGCAGGTCACGTTAACCCACTTACAGGTGGAGGAATAAACACTGCACTGGAAGCAGGAATGTACGCAGGTGAAGTGATTGCTGCTGCCATTAAAGAAGGAGATTACTCCGAAAAAAGGCTTAAGGAATATCAGGATATCTGCAAAGAAAATATAGGTGATTCATTCGTTAAGTACGCCAAAACCAAGGATTATTTACTATCTGTTTCCGATGAAGAACTGAACAAAATAGCAGATGCCTTCCAGGAAATTGAACTGGACAGTATAAGCACAAAGGAACTAATAAAAGTTCTTGTAAAGGTTTCACCTAAAGCTCTGGTAAAATTAGGGAAAATATTCTGATTGATTTAATATCTGAATCAATCCATGAATATTAAGACTTAAAATTAGTAATATTTTCCATTAATATTTCCTATTTTTTCTTTTTTCTTAATTTTTAGTTTTTATTCAACTTTAAAGTGTTTTTTAAAAGATTATGTAAAGTATGCATATCAAAAAAAAGACCAGTGCAACTTGATGATACAACCTGTCAGCAATGCACATCATCGTGTCCTTCTGGATAAAGAGGGATAAATAAAGAGGTATTCCTGCAATAAATGCGGGTAAAACTGCAACTGCAAATTGTACAAGGTTCATGGTCCCAGAATAAAGGACATATATGAGTGTTACACCTGCTACAGTTCCAACAACACTCGCCTGACCAGTCTTGGATTTGTACATCATGTATGTGCCCAACCCTGCCATGTACATAAAGAAGTAAACACTCACTGGAACCAGGAAAAGGTTGTCAAGGAGTACACAACAGGATGCTATTCTCAAAACAGAGTTGGTTGCTGTACTTGCAAATGGAGCTAAGACTGTATCCTTAAGCCTTATTGGAGGTACTGTGTATATGACTTGATTTAAAAGCATGAGCGCCATTATGAGTGTGAAAACAGGTTTCATGAATGCAAATGATATCAGGAACACTGACGCAATTATTAAACCAAAAAAAAGCATTATCCATTTCTTTTCTATGCTGTTTTCTATGAAAGCCCTACCCTTCTTAGTTACATCGTTCCGGTCTAACTCAAGATCTGTAAGGTCATTTAAGCTGTAAAGAGCCCCCCACAGTACAGATACCAGTAAAAGACCTCCAAGTATTTCGTAGGGATTATTTATGGTTAAATTTGTAAAATAAGCATAAGTTAGGGCTAAAAGATACATATTAACCGTTTTAGATGCCCATGTTATTCTGGTTGACTTTATAAGGATTTTTATCATTTTATCCCCACGTAAATAAAATTTATGCATCTATAAACTCTCTTCAAAGTATTTGTTATTCTGAAGCAAAGATATGATTACTTGAAAAGGGTTCGTCTGCAAAGTTAGTTGCATGAATTCATAATAATAATTTTACCTAGTCTTCTTAGTTTGAATTGAAATCATTCCATTTTTTTAATTCAAATTTCAATTGTGATCACGATCTTCATCAATCTTTTCCAATGCCTTACATATAAACCTTGGTTTATTACCATATCGTTTAATAAGAGATTCTATAGTTTTTCCATTAACATCAAACCGTTTATTGACAATTTGAATAATTTCATCCTTTGAGTATGAGATCTCAACAACTTCAAAGAGCATTGAAAGAACACCAACCATCAATCTGGATAATGGTCCAAATTCCGTTAAGAGGTCCTTCTTCTCGCCCTTAACATAAACCCTCCACGCAGTCTGAAAAACCACATTAACACCCTTGAAATCATTTCTATGAGTCAAATATTCCTTAAAACATAAAAAGTAAAAATAAAATGATTTAAAACCATTATAATTCGTCCATTGACTGAATCCCACAGTTTTATCATTTAATACATGAGAATCATGAAATTTATCTGCAAAAAGAACTGCATCAAAGGTCTGAAGTTTTTTATACACATCACTTCGAGAGTTCACATGAAATTCCCGCTTCAAATTAATTAAGATTCTGTTAAAAAGTTTCTTAGGAGAATCTTCAAGGTCTATAATATCCAGTTCAACATCATAAACATTAAAGCCCAATTCATCAACTGCGAAGTATATGTTTGCAGATTTACCAGTTCCTGGAGCCCCCAGTACATGCACAATTTTTCCCCTGTGCATCTTAAGATCTTCAAGGATTTTATAAAGTTTTTTGTAGGAACGTGTTTCAACGAAGCTTCCATTGTCTGCACTGGATGTAACCTTGTAGTTTTCCATGATAAAATATTGATTTTCACGGTTATATAAACACGGAGATTGTGATCATCTACATTTAAGTAACGGCATCAGGTATGTACTGAAAAATTGCCAATGGGTGATCCCAACTGGATGAGTTAGATGAGGTACACTATGAATTTGCATGAAAACCCATGGTTTTATTAATTTTATAAATCATAATGATAAGCAGAAAATGATTAAATGTTTTGTTGAGGGGTTTAAATGGCAAAATATAGGTGTACAGTCTGTAACTACGTATACGACGAGGAAGTTGAGGATGTTAAATTCGATGAACTGCCTGAAAATTGGAGGTGTCCCGTTTGCAACTCTCCAAAAAGTGCATTTGTATTTCTATGTGAAGGTGAAACATGCAAGGAACCTGAAAAAGCAGAGGGTGAAAAGAAAACAGTTTCAGAGATTATGATTGCACAGATGGTGGAATGGGGCGTTAAATACGTCTTTGGACTCCCCGGAACCTCTTCCCTGGGCGTTGTTGATGCAATACGTAAGAATGATAGCATTCAATATGTGCAGGTGAGGCATGAGCAGGCAGCTGCCCTCATGGCATCTGCATACGGCAAGCTCACAGGACATGTTGCCGCATGTCTGACCATTGCAGGTCCTGGTGCAACCAACCTTGCAACTGGTCTTTACGATGCCAAACTGGACCATGCCCCAGTTCTGGCCCTGACAGGTATGGTCAAAAGGCAGCTCATTGGTCCGGGTTCCTTCCAGGAGATAGATCAACATGCATTCTTTGATCCTGTGACTGTTTTCAACAAGACATTGATGTCAGAGGATCAGACCACAAGCCTCACAACCCTTGCAATTAAACATGCACTCCTTGATAGGGGAGTTTCACACATTGGAATACCAAACGATGTTCAGAAAAAACCATGTAAAGGCAGTGTAATCTCATTCAAGGATCGGATGCCCAATCAGGCCATTTTACAGCCAGAGGTTCTTGTGAAAAAAGCTGCGAAGTTGATAAATGATGCAAAAAGACCCGTTGTGGTAGCTGGTTTTGGTGCAATGGGTCATGGTGACAAACTCCTTGAACTGGCTGAGAAGATCCATGCCCCCATAACTACAACCTTCAGGGGAAAGGGAGTGATCGATGAGTACAATGAACTTTACGTTGGAAGCCACGGCACCATAGGTTCAACAGCTTCAGCAGAACTTGTACAGAAAGCAGATCTCCTTATAGTGGTTGGATCCTCCTTCTCAGACATGACACAAATACCCGAGAAAAAAAGCGTCCAGATCGATATAGATCCTCTTATGATAGCCCGAAGATATCCTGTTGAAGCACCGCTCCTCGGAAACAGCTCAGAACTTCTTCCACGCATCTTAGAATCTGTTGAAAGGAAACAAAGACCTGAGTACTTGAAGGAAATTGCTGCTTTGAAGAGATCCTGGCTTGATCTTCTTGAAGAGGAGGCTGATAGTTCAACTTCACCCTTAAGACCCCAGTACATAATAAAGGTTCTGAATGAGAAGCTTGCAGATGATGCCATCATATCCCTGGATGTTGGTGAGAATGGATGGTGGTTCGGCCGTAACTTCCTCATGAAGGAAACCCAAAAACTTCTCATGTCAGGCTACCTCGCTACAATGGGATTTGGACTACCTGCAGCCATAACAGCCCAACTGGTTTACCCTGAAAGGCAGGTTGCATGTATAAGTGGTGACGGTGGTTTTTCAATGGTTATGGGAGAATTCATGACAGCCTGTAAGTACGATCTTCCCATAAACCTGTTCCTGATGGATAACAGGCAGCTTGGAATGATCATGCAGGAGCAGAAGGTTGAGAACTATCCCAACTGGCAGACTGACCTTCACAACTGCGATTTTGCAGATTACGCAGAAAGCTGTGGTGGTGTTGGAATAAAGGTTGAAAATCCTGAAGAACTTCCAGAAGCAGTTTATAATGCTTTAAATTCAGATAAACCTGTTTTAGTCAATATAAAAACTGATCCAAGGAGATTTATTTGATCTACATTTGATCCATAAAATTAAAGTGAAATTAAGTGATAAAAGGACTGCTTTGAAGTAGATATTACTGATAAATGTATTACTGTATAAAGGAATAATTTTGAGATAAAAAAAATTCATGTATCCAATGAGAATCAGGAGGAAGCGAATTATGGTTCAGGATTCCTGGAAGGTACTTTCAAAGATAAAAAATTCCAAGGAGAACCGGGCCAGATGTCCATGCCCAGTGTGCCCAAGTTATTCAAACTGCGGTGGGGAAGTACTTTACTGTGGCGGGGGGGCCAGTAAGTGTGATGTTGAAATTCAGGGTTGCATATGCAATGAATGTGATATATACCTCGAAAAAAGCCTCAAAGGAAACTATTACTGCACCAAGGATGTTGTTGGATTTAACCATAATCTCATGCGTAAAAGGGGGTCCTCTGAAGACCCTGAGAGTTACACTAAAATGGTTAACATCAAAGATATATCCTCCAAAGGACGTAGTGTGGTGGGTTCAATGGGATCCACGAAAAAACTTCCTGTTTCATTTGATTACCTCCATTTCATCCCTGCACAGATCAATAGAATACCCCTGAATCATGATGAAGATGTTAACACATGTATCTGCATAGGTCCCTCATCAAAGAAACCACTACAACTTTCATCACCCATAATAATTTCAGGGATGAGTTTTGGTGCTGTTTCAATGAACGTTAAGTTTGTAATTGCAAAAACTGCCTCGAAGTTGAATGTAGGATTCAACTCTGGTGAAGGCGGCATAACAGAGGAAGAACTTGAAATGGCACGATCCCAGATGGTTGTTCAGTATTCAACCGGAAGGTTCGGAGTTGATAAAGAAATACTGAAAAATGCTGCGGCAGTTGAAATACGTTTTGGACAGGGAGCTTACCCTGGAAAGGGAAGTTACCTACCTGCAGAGAAAATGAACCAGAAGATAGCAGAACTCAGAGGCCTTGAAAAGGGAGAATCCAGTTATTCACCTGCACACCATCCAGACATACTGAACCCTGGAGACCTTGAAGAGAAGGTTTCACGGCTGCGTAAATTAACTGATGGTACCCCTGTAGGTGCTAAAATTGGATGTGGTGATATTGAAGGGGATCTTGAGGTTCTTGTAGATGCTGATGTTGATTTTGTAAGTCTTGATGGTTTTGGGGGAGGTACTGGTGCAACGGATCTTTACGTCAGGGAGAACGTTGGAATACCACTCATTGCTGCACTTCCAAGGGCACATAAATACCTGGAAGAACTTGGAGTGAAGAAGGATGTTTCAATTCTTGCAGGAGGGGGTCTGCGCAGTTCTGCAGACTTTGCAAAGTGCTTGGCCCTGGGTGCAGATGCAGTTACCATAGGAACTGCTGCACTCATAGCAATGAACTGTGAACAGTACCGTGTGTGTTACAGTGGATCTTGTCCAACAGGAGTTACAACCCAAAATCCAGAACTTATGAAACAGTTGGAGGTTTCTGAGGGGGTTAGAAAACTTGAAAACTATCTGGAGATTTCAACGGAGGAAATAGCTAACCTCACACGTATAACTGGAAAAGAAAATATTTCAGATTTGAATATGGATGACTTAACTGCAGTTACACGTGAAACTGCATTTATAACCGGTGTTAAATGTGTCAACGGTACGTATGTGAAGTGAATTATTATTTTTAAAGGAGTTTAATATCTTTATGCCATGTAAATGTAGGATGTTGATCAGCGAACCATTTAAAACCTTGATGGATCAAAGATGAACAAAAACAATGTATATATTTTTTAGTTAGGAGCATGAAGATATGGATGAAATGGATTTTGAAGCTGAAAAAGTATTTGATCTAACTTTTAATGCCATGCCAGACCTTATAACAATTCTTGATAAAAATCATAAGATTTTAAGGGTTAACAAGGCCATGGCAAATCGTCTTGGAGTTTCACCTGAAGAATGTGTTGGTAAGATATGTTTTGAGGTGGTTCACAAAAGTGAATGTCCCATAGAAAACTGTCCCCATGCACTGTTACTGGGAGATGGTTCAGAACACACCTCCGAAGTTAGGGAAGATAATTTAGGAGGATTTTTCCTTGTGACAGCCACACCCATCATCGATGACAATGGAAACACGGTTGGAAGTGTTCATGTTGCAAGGGACATCACACAGCGTAAGATCATGGAGGATGAACTTCAGAAGGCCCTTGAAGATAAGGATGTACTCATTAAAGAGGTGCATCACAGGGTTAAGAACAATCTCATGATCATATCAAGCATGTTAAGTCTCCAATCCCGTTACATAAAAGACAGAGAGGTTCAGAATATTTTTAAGGAATGTCAGGATCGTACCCGGTCCCTTGCAATCATACATGAAAAACTCTACAGATCAGAGGAGCTCAACAGGATAAGGATCGATGAGTACATTGAAAGTCTTGTCTCAAGCCTTTATCACAGTTACACAATTAATTCTAATAGCATTAAAGTCAGAGTGGATGTTGAAAGTCTTGAATTTGATGCGGACACATCCATACCCCTTGGACTCATTATAAACGAACTATTCACCAATGCAATGAAACATGCCTTTCCAGGAGAGAGAACTGGGCAGATAGATGTTGAACTTCATTCAGATGATGATGGATTTAAACTTGAGGTTTCAGATAAGGGAGTTGGCTTCCCTGAGGGTTTAGACTACAAAAATGTTGATTCTTTAGGTTTAAGACTTGTAAATAGTTTAACAGAACAGATAGATGGTAAGCTTGAGCTTGAAAAGGGTGAAGGTACTAAATTCATCGTGATATTCAAGTAGATTTGAGAAGATGCATTAAAAACTATCTTCCAAGAACTTTCTCTTCTTTTTTATAATTTATCTTCATATAAAAGCCTATTTTTCCAGAATTTATAAAAAATTTATAAAAAATGATATTTATAAAAAAATTATGATAATTTTAAAAACAATCCTTAAAACCATATATTATCCTTTAATCCATCATTTTTTTAATACTACTTGAAATTAGTTAATTTAAGAAATTTTTAAAATATCTTAAACTGGTCATATTTTAAAGTTATCCCCCCCAAAGGCTATTCTACCATAAATGTTCTAAAAAAGTCAAAATATATATCCATTGCTTGGATATTATTATTTAAAAGAATTGTTTGAAAGAGTTTTTAAAAAAAGTTTTAAAAAATATTTGAACAATTTAAAATCATTTTTTGAGGTAGTTTGGTTAAAAGTTGATGAGGTTGGTTATTTAAATGGATTTAAGGGGTAATGCAAATATTGAAGCTCAGGTTGGAACACTGCGAAAGAATCTTCTAGATCTTAGTATGAAGAATCAGCTTCTGAACTTCAGACCCTACACCAGATCCATAAAGGTTGAAGATGAGATACCAACTGAAGTTTACAGCACCCTGGTTTTAGATGAAAAAAAGATGCAATTTACCCCAAGGGCAGAAAAGGAAGAAAAATCAGATTCTGAAGATCATGATCCTGAAAAGGATCCATCATCAGAGACTTCAACAGAACCTGATGATGATAGGAGTACAAGTAGAACTCCTGAAGAGGAATCTCTTCTATGGAAGCTTCCGAAGCCCCAGTTAAAGGTTAAGGGAAAATACAGCGACCTCCTTCTTCAGACCAATTTAACTGCAGAGGAACTGCAGAAACGTCTGTTCCGCATAGGTCAGCAGTCAAGATCCATGGTTGAAGAACAGGGTTACAACATCCTCTATCTTGCAATGGGCTTTCTTGAATGGAGGGAAAGCTCAGAGTCTGAGAATATGAGAAAAGCCCCTCTTCTATTGGTACCTGTGGAACTGGAGCGTAAAAAGGTTAAAGGCCCCTTCAAACTCAGATGGACTGGAGAGGAGATCATCACAAACATTTCACTCCAGGAAAAACTCACAGAACAGAACATTGAACTTCCAGAGCTTGAAATGCCTGAAAGTAAAGATGAGCTTTACAACTACTTCAAGGCCGTTAAAAAGGCCGTGTCCTCAAAGAAGGACTGGAAAGTGATCTACGAGATCTACCTTGGGTTTTTCAGCTTCACAAAATTCGTTATGTACAAGGACCTTGATCCTGAAAGCTGGTCTGGAGAGTACCTTGAAGGCAACCCCATAATAAACGCCATATTCGATCCATCGGGAGATAACTGTGATGAAGGCTTCCTTCCAGAGGAGGTTGATAAAAAACTGCGTTATAAAGATGTTTACCACATCCTTGATGCTGATTCATCCCAGATCGCAGTTATAGAAGATGCAAAGGCAGGTCGTAACATGGTTGTTGAGGGGCCTCCAGGTACTGGTAAATCCCAGACCATCGTGAATCTCATAGCTGAATTGATAAGTAATGGGAAGACCGTACTCTTTGTCAGTGAAAAAATGGCGGCTCTGGAGGTTGTTAAAAGTCGTTTAGATGGTATAGGGTTGGGTGAGTTCTGCCTGGAGCTTCACAGTCGTAAATCCAAGAAGAAGGATGTTCTTAATGAACTGGAAAGAACACTCTACAAGAGGGTTAACCCTCAGATATCACTTGAAAACGAGTTTCAAAGCATTGAAAAGCTCAGATCAGAGTTGGATGAATACGATAAAGTTTTACACTCTCCATTTGGTGAAATTGAGTTATCCCCATTCCAACTTTTTGGTATGAAGGAAGAATGTTTGAACTACTTCAATGATGCAGGAAGAGAAATGCCCAGGGTTAGATTCCAGTCCCCTGAAAAGTGCAGTTTGTCCCAGTACAACGAAACAGTTACAAACCTTAAAAGTATCCAGGAGCTGGTCAGGTTCCTGAAGCCCATATCAAAAAATCCCTGGAAAAACTGTATGCCAACCAATCTCCTACCATCAGATGAGGATGAGGTTGGATCCATTCTTAAAAGAACAGAACTGTCCCTTGAAAACCTTAGATCTGAACTGGAATACCTTTACCAAGCAACAGGGCTTGAAAAACCTCAAAATATGGCTGAAATTTCAGAGTTCCTTTCTTCTGCAGATATGATCTCCCATTCAAAACAGATGCCCCTTGATGTTCTCAAAAACCCGGAATGGGATGAAAATAATGGACTGGCCCTTGATTTAATAGGAAACCTTGAAACATTTAATGCGTACAGATCCAAGCTGTCCATGTTCCAAAGGGACGTTTTGAACATGAACGTTCAGCCTCTACTTAGAGAGTACCGTGAAAACTCTTCAAAACTCTTGAGATCATTTAGAGGAGGATACAAAAAGGCTAGAAACCACATATCTTCATTATACATAGGTAACGTTCCTGAAAAAGATGAAGAAATTATAAAAGACCTTGAATGCGTTGTTAAATGTCAGAGGGCCCTTCAAAATCTGGCGGATCATGATGCTGCTGGTCAGAGTTTGTTTGGAAATCACTGGAATGGTTCGAGTACAGATCCAGAGTCACTGAAAGAATTAATTAAATGGATGATTCCCTTCAGGAAAATGATTGTAACAGGTAAAGCTGGTGATAAAACAATCGAACTTGTAAGTTCTGGGGTGGATGCTGAGGATCTATCAACATCGACACGTAGGATACATGGGTACACACATGAAATTAAGAGGTGCATCAGTGAACTGGACAGCTACCTGAAAATTGATTTTAAGTCCATCTTTGGGAAGGGAATTGAAGAAGTCTCTTTCAATGAAATAACAACCCAAGTCACGGTTTACATGGAGGGGCTTTCATCACTGCAGAAATGGTCCCAGTTCCTTGAAATTTTAAGGGAAAGGCCCAACACAATGGTGGATCCCATAATTGAACTCGTGACCCATGATGAGATTGAAACAGATGATCTGATACCCTGCTTCAGGGGAAATCTTGCAGATGAACTTTTGAGATATGTTTTCAATGCAAATCCCGTTCTTTCAGGATTCATAGCTGAACTTCATGAGGGCAAGATAGAACGATTCATGGATACAGACAGGAAAATTATATCCCTCAACAGAAAACGAATATCTTCAAAGCTTTCAATGGAAAAACCAAGTTTAAGTGGGGCACCTTCAAGAAACTCTGAACTTGGAATTCTTTTAAGTGAATTCAACAGAAAAAGGGGACATATGCCTATAAGACAGCTTTTATCCAATACCTGTGGGCTGGTTCAGAGGATAAAACCCTGTTTTATGATGAGCCCCCTGTCAGTGGCCCAGTTTCTGGATCCACAAAATTCCAAAAACGTACGCTTCGATGTGGTTGTATTCGATGAGGCCAGCCAGGTTAAACCTGAAGATGCACTTGGAGCATTCCTAAGGGGAAATCAGGCTGTTGTTATGGGAGATACCCGTCAGCTGCCACCAACCTCCTTTTTCGATACCATGGCAGATGCCGAAGATGTTGAGGACTACGAGCTTTCATCCATATCAGATATGGAAAGCATACTCCACCTCTGCAAGCGGAGCTTCCCAACCAAGATGCTGCACTGGCACTACAGAAGCCGTCACGAATCACTCATAGCACTTTCAAATCAGGAGTTCTACAACAATGAACTCCTCATCTATCCATCACCATGTCATGATACTGATAAAATGGGTTTGAAGTTCCAATACCTTCCTGAAGCAGTTTATGATAGAGGGAGAAGCTCTTCAAATCGTGTTGAAGCTAAAAAGGTTGTTGAAGCTGCAATGGACCATTACAGAAGGTTTGGATGGTCCAAGAGCCTGGGTATTGGTACCTTCAACATCAAGCAGCAGCAAGTAATACAGGAAGAGCTTGAGCTGCAGCTTAAGCTGAATTCAGAGCTTGAAGAGTTCTTCACAGAAAGTCGTGATGAGGCATTCTTCATAAAGAACCTTGAAACCATTCAGGGAGATGAGAGAGATGTTATATTTGTTAGTGTGGGTTACGGCAAGGACCAAAATGGTCGTTTGAGTCTTAACTTCGGACCTTTGAACCGTGACGGTGGAGAAAGACGTTTGAACGTTCTCATAACCCGGGCCAGAGAACGCTGTGTTGTTTTCTCAAATTTCAGATCCCGTGACATAGATGTGACCCAAAACTCAGCATTTGGAGTCAGGGCCCTGAAATCATTTCTGGAGTATGCAGAAACAGGACACCTTGAAAGCATCAGAGCTCCAGGGGATGATACAGAATCACCATTTGAAGATTCTGTCTACAGATTCCTGGTAGAAAATGGACATGAAGTACATAAACAGGTGGGATGTGCAGGTTTCAGAATAGATCTTGCAGTTCTTAATCCCCACGCTCTAGGTACCTACCTCTTGGGGGTTGAATGTGATGGAGCAAGCTACCACAGCTCACAGGTTGCCAGGGACAGGGACAGACTCCGCCAGCAGATACTTGAAGGTCTTGGATGGACCATATACAGGATCTGGTCAACTGACTGGTACAGAAACCGTGCTGACGCTCAAAAAAGGTTAATTGAAGCCATAGATAAAGCTTCAACTGCAACGTCCCATGAAAACTTGCAAGAGGAAGTTGAAGCTGAAGATGGAATGAATACAGTGCAAATAATAGAAGAACAAATTGAGGATGAAACTGGAGATGAGGTTGAAAGCCCCCTGGAAGTTGAAATGGAAACCATGAAGGTTGAAGTTCCATACGATCCAAACAGGGACCAATCATTAAATAGGGATGATCCACTAGATCTGGCTGAACTTAAACACAAAACTGAATCTAAAGCACAAGCAGATACTCAAAATCCAAGTCCTGTTAACAGTTCCTCAACCCATGATGTTCCATGGGACAAATCTTCAGTTAATGATAACTCTCCAGTTAACAGTTCCATCGATCATTACCTGGTTAAAGATTCTGCAAGTTTAAATAGTACTGATGAGATAGATTTTAGTGAAACTGAGGTTTTTGACGATTTAAACAGTGGATCAGCTAATTCTCATACTGAGGGATCTGATGATGGTTCAGTTGTGGACCAATCGGATCTTCAAGGATCTTATAATATTTCTGAATCTCCAGGAGATTCTGTAGTTGAATATGAGCTTTGTTCCTCCCTATGCATCCCTGTAACTGGAGAACTTCATGAAAAACACCCATCTGAACTTGCAAAGGCCGTTACTCAGATCGTGGAAGTGGAGGGTCCTGTGCATTTCAGTGAAGTTGTGAGGAGGATAAGGGTTGCATGGGGCCTTAAAAAGGCGGGTAAAAGGATCCAGGATGCTGTGCTGAGTGCAGTGGTTTACGCCAAGCAAAGTGGCGATGTAATATCCAAGGGAGATTTCTTATTCTACAATGGAACTGCTGGAATTAAGGTGAAGGTGCGCAGGCGCTGTGGAAATCCTCCAGCCAGGATTGACCTGATATGTGATGATGAAATTGCAAAAGCTGTTAAAATAGTCATAATTCGTCAGTTTGCAACTCCAAGGGATGAACTTGTGAAGCAAACCTCCAGACTCCTTGGATTCAAGGCCACCCGTGGTGGAACTGCATCAAGAATTGAGAATGTTGTGAACTGGCTTCTTGAAACTGGTGAACTTGAAATCCTGCCAAACAGTATGATAAACTTCCCAAAGCAGTAAAAAAAATCAAGCAAGCTTAAAAATTGCACATTTATGTTTTTTTTATTTATAATTTATTTCTTTTATTTAATTATAACAGAACATCTAAAAAAAGGTGTTAAAAAAACTTTTCACCTCCAAACTGTAAAATATGCAACTATAAGATAACTATAAAATAAATTCTAAAAAAATCTAAAAAAATTTCCTAAAAAAACTTAATCCATGAGAACAAGATCAAAAATACAACATGTGGTTTACATTCAATTTTTAAATTCAACTTCACTTTATGATGAATATAATTTAATGATAAATGAAATTTTTAATAAAAAAATTTTTAATAAAAGGTTATTTTAATAGTTTGTCCAACAAAAAAGAGCTTATTTAAAAAATAAACATCAATTTGATGAATTGAATGAAAATTAGATGAATTTTTAAATCTGATGAAGGAGAAGAATATGAAGATACCGTGTATAACAGAAGAATCACTTTACAGGCCTGAAGCCCGCAGGTGGAGAGAAAGAATGGGTTTACTTGAACCTATTGGTGATGTTGTGGTTGTAATACCCTGCAGTATGCGTAAACCTTACTCACAGTCCAAATCCCACTCAATTTTCATGAAGGCAACCAAGGGTTATCAGGAAGCCATTTTAACATCCCCATTTGGTGTTTGTCCCAGGGAGATGGAGAGAACCTACCCAATACAATCCTACGACACCTCAACAACTGGTGACTGGTCCCAAGAGGAGATCAAAGCTACAGGCGAATGTTTAAAGGATTATATTGGAGATAAAGAGGTTATAGCCCATGTTTCGGGAGGTTACAGGGAAGTCTGTGAGGAATATTTACCTGATGCCATCTACACTTGTGAGGATGGCAGACCAACATCATGGGAGTCCATGGACAAACTTAAGAGTACTTTGAAAAGTTATAACAAGGTTCCATGGAAGGAGAGAAGACTTCATGGATTGAGATCCATTGCAAGGTACCAGTTCAACACCCCTGATGCAGATGCACTAATACCTGATGGATCCAAGGTTGTGGGACGTTTCAGCAAACGTATACTCCAAAACAAGGAACAGATCGCAACTTTATTATTTGACAATGGATTTTACTCCCTCAACCTCAAGGGTGGGGAGATTTTAAGGGAGATTAATGTTAAATGGGTTGAGATAGATTTTGATCTTAAAACCAACACAGTATTTGCACCGGGAGTTCTGGATGCAGATCCCGGCATAGTTCCAAGGGACGAAGTTGTGGTTTTAAGGAAAGGGGAAGTTCTTGGTGTTGGTAAAGCCGTTTTGAATGGCGAAGAGATGAAAAGATCCAGTAACGGTGTTGCAGTGAGGCTTAGGCACAGAAAAAAGTGATAATCACCAAAACTCAAAAACTAATTGATAAAAGTATAAATACCATGAACAGATCATAGAAAACTACATCTATTCTATGTTGATAAACATCATAAAATAGGCCATTAAGATAAAAATGAGATTTTAAATAAAATTTAATGGAATGAAGGCAATAAAACACTTTTAAAAATTTTTGAGGGATAATATGAGCGAAGAATTAGTTGCAAAAGTAAGAGAAGCACTTGCAGGTATTGCAGATCCTCACATGGGCATCAGTATAGTTGAAATGGGAATAGTTGGAGACATCGAAGTTAACGAAGCAGAAAAAACCGCTAAAATCGTTATAAAACCAACAAACCCTGGATGCATGAGCGCAGCAAACATAGCAATGCAGGCAAGGATTAACGCTGAAAAACTCGACGAGATCGACAAAGCAGAGATCGTTGTTGAGGGACACATGATGGCAGATGCAATCTGCGACATGGTAAACAAATAGATATGGTTCGGTGGAACATCGCCGCTGTAGTGGGTGTTCCAGGAGTGGGTAAAACTTCACTCTGCAGGGAAGCTGCAGAACTACTTGGAAGTACCCATGTAAACTACGGCGGCCTTATGCTAGAAATAGCTAGGCAGAAAGGTCTTGCAGAAACAGATTCTGAGATGTTCGGTCTTGATCTGGACATCCAGCACAGGATCTGGAGGGAAGCAGCCCTGAGGGCCAGTTCTATGAGTAACATCATTCTGGACCTTCATGGGATTGATGTATCCCCAATAGGTTACATAACTTCATTTCCAGTTGAAATCATATCACCCGACATCGTTGTGATAGTAGAATCATCTTATGAAAACATTTTGAAACGAAGGCAGACAGATAAATCTAAAAAACGTGCTTTGGAAGATTTTAAAAATTTAAATGAACATATGAGTCTTTTGAGATCGTCTGTAGCAGCATTTTCTGTTTTTTCAGGATACACATTTATGGTTGTTGATAATAACAACTTCGATGAATGCCTGGAAGAAATCGTTGCTCTTCTGGGTGAATAATTCCATGAATTCGTAATATATGCCATGGAATGCTTAATACATTCTTCAGAATCAGCCAATGAATAGAAAGGGTTATATATGATGAAGACTAAATCTTGGATCTACCCTTACGTCTTCTAAATTTTAATTTATGAAGTATTGATGAGGATTGAAATCCAAATGTACTTTAGGATATGGGGGCCCGTGGCTCAGGCGGTAGAGCGCACGGCTGATAACCGTGAGGCCCTGGGTTCGAATCCCAGCGGGCCCATTTCCTTTCATAAACTATTCTAATTTTAAAGGTATAACCTGAACTTCAGATAACTCATTCTTATGATCATCGGATTTATCACCCTTTCTTTCAGACTCATTATTAGCAAAAATCAATGATTAATTCTTTAATTCAAAGAAAAATGGTTTAAAAAGCCATTGCAACATTACTTAAAATGCTGATTTTTTGTGTTTTGCTCATACAAAATTCAATTTCAAAAAACTTATATCTGGTTGTGGTGAATAGTAAATTGGAGCAATGGTAAAGTCTAGGTAAAATTTAATTACCTCATTTTTTACCTTCTTTTTTATTATTTTATCTTGAAATACTTTCAAATCCTATAAAAAGAGAATTTTTATTTTTAATATGGATTTGTGCTACGAAATATTCACGCCATATAAATTTTACATAAAATTTCAACTTTATATCTATAATATGTATATTACTAATCGATTTAAGTTGAGTCTTCGCCTTTGAGGAAGCTGTGCAGTACTATATCGTATGTATTAACCCTAATTCATACCCAAGGAGCTACACCCCTCTTCACCCCAATTTTCTATTTTACAATATGTTTTTAGTAACAATTTAAAAGTGTAACTAATTAATTAAAATTCATTCTAATTGTTGAGCAGCTCTTTTAAGGTAATTGCTCCATTGGATGGTTTATAAGTCCTATTCTTGAATTCATATTTGAAAGAATTTGAGGATTAAGAAAAAAGTTTTATATATTACTTCAATCGACATGTAATATTGTGTTTTTCATGTCTTAACCATGATAAGTCACATCGACATACCTTCTCCCATTTTAGCCATTAAGTTTTAGGGAAAGGGTTTTTCATCATTGTATATGTCTTAACTAATAGACTGATGTTGTTTCTGAGTATTGTGAGTCCAATTAAGTTTTGTTGTAGTTGTTTTTGGCTCATACAATATTTTTTTTGTTTCAAATGTTATAAAATATGAAAGAAGGAGTTAGTAATGAAGTTTCATCCAGCTATATCAATAATTTTAGGGATTGTTACTATTTTAATGTGGTTTATCTTAGCAGGAATTTTAGGGTTAGACTTTAGTAAAAGTATTTCGAATACATCTGGCGGTGCAACACTAATTATTTTGATTTTAGGAGGATTTGTAGCCACTTATTTTACTGAAGACAAAAAGATAAGATACAGTATCTATGAAGGACTCATATTTACGGCTTTTGTGGGATTATCTAAAAATCTTA
The DNA here is from genome assembly GCF_900095295.1 of Methanobacterium congolense. Taxonomy (NCBI): domain Archaea; kingdom Methanobacteriati; phylum Methanobacteriota; class Methanobacteria; order Methanobacteriales; family Methanobacteriaceae; genus Methanobacterium; species Methanobacterium congolense. Next base: position 614,343 of record NZ_LT607756.1, on the reverse strand, counting down.
AATTAATTTTTGCAGCTTTTATTGCGTATGTACTTTTTATAGGAATTGGCGGTTTTATCGGGAAAATGACTGATAATAAAGAAAGACAAAACTTTAAAAATCATTTTGAGAAAGGATTTAATCCCATTATCACCATTGTAATGGGATTCATTGTTGCAAACTTTTTTTATTATTTGTTACTAGGGATCACAAACATATACACTTCTTATAATATTAAAACAGCTGCTTTAACAATTGCAGTGATTTCTAATGTAATTGGAGGATTTACAGCTACATTCTTCGCTAAAGAAAAGAAGATACAATACGGAATTTACACAGGACTAATTATACTCATAAGCTCCTTAGCTATGAAATTAATACATGGGACACTTCATGTAAATTATTCCTCAATAAGTATCGTTGAATATCTGTTATTTGCAGGTATTGGTGGTTTTATAGGGAAAATAACCGACAATACTGGGAGACAATCCCTTAAAAAACGTTTTAACAATGGATATAATCCAATCATCACCATCGTAATGGGATATTTTATTGCAACATTTTTTAATAATTCGATATTGTTGATTACATGCACATATAATTCCAATCCCTTTGGAGTAACTCAGTTTATAGTTGCAGCGATTTCTTTTGTAATTGGAGGATTTACAGCTACATTCTTCGCTAAAGAAAAGAAGATACAATACGGAATTTACACAGGAATGATTATCTTAATAGTTAACCTAGTTTTACAGTTGATATATGGCCCAACTATCCATGAACCTTACTATATAAAAATAGGTAAAATCGCAGGATATCTCATAGCCTCAGGCATTGGTGGTTACCTGGGAAAAACAATATATGCACGTAAACAAAAGGAAGCTGAATAAATGGAAAAAAGGTGTCGAATGTTATAAAATACGGAAGAAGTGGTTACTAATGAAGAGGTATCATCCTGTTATTGCAATTATATTGGGGAACATTATAACTGGCTTTTTAGGAGGCTTTGTTATCATTTTACCAATATCTTTATTATCGCACATTTTAGTAATATTTATATTTGTTTTGGGTGGATTCAGTGCTACATATCTATCTAGAACGAATAAAGCCACAATTGGTTTCTATAACAGTTTATTATATTCAATATCATCGTTAATAGGGGCCATCTTTATCTTTAAAACAGGATTAACACCAAATAAAGTATTAATTTTATTTATATATTTCCCGATTTTAGGGCTTATTGGAGGATTCATTGCAAAGACATTGAGGTCACGTAGAGGTAATGAGAATTAGGAGAAAATTACAAGGAATAGTTTCAATGTTTCTATTTGAGGTTATTTTGCTACTTGGAAAAATGAGTGGTAATTATTTTTAATCCATATCAAAAGCATATATTGAAAAAGGTGGGTTTATCATATGATAATTAAATGGAAAAGTGTGGTTTTTGGTTGTTTTTTAGCAATAATAATTAGTACAATTCTTTCATCGGTTTTTGATGTACTTCTTGGAATTAGAATAGGAAATTTATGGAATTGGATGGGTTTTCTTTTAGCAGCGGTTTATGTGAGTTACAGTCTTGGAGGAGGTTATTTAAAGGAGGGAGTGGTTTATGGTGTGCTTATAGGTTTAATTGGTGGTGTGATTGGTGGAATACTTTCCCTCATTGCATTGTGGCTTATAAATGGAAGTTTAGAACTATCCTTAACAAGAATAATATTGGACTTTTTAGTTAATGCAATAGTTTATAGTACAGTCAGTGCCATTGGTGGCATAATAGGATTACTATTAACTGGAAAATCCAAAAGAAGAAAAATTATTGCTTAACTTAGATCATTTATAAATAGAAATGTGGAGGAGTTTGTAATGGGCTTCCCAATAAAATCCATTTTCTAACCCTCTTATTCATCTCTTAATCACGTTAAAAATTGAATTATTTCTTTATATGCGTTAATATTTCAACGAACATTATATCTCCATCCCAACCGTCTGGGAAATATTCTCTCACTGCTTCTGCAACATAGAGATCAGAATGTGGATCTACTTTTCTCCAGATATCTCTCATTTCTAGAAAAGGACCTGTATAAAAAACGTTTTTTCTATCAATTATAGCATATTCACTCATTTTATCCCTCCATCATGATCTTGATGTCCACACTTATTTTTCACATAACTAATATCAATATCGCTCTGAAGCTTTTTAAAAACCTTACTTCTCAAAATGAAGTTTCAAATCAAACACAACTTCAAAGGACTTGTCTTAAAGTCTTAAGAATTGGAAAACCAACACAATAATAGAAGTGATTTGTAAAAAATGAGAAAACAAAATGGATACATATAAAAAAAAGGATTAAATGGAATTACTCACCCTTATAAACTCTTCAAGTTTCTTGGATGCTGCTCCAGATTCAACTGCTTCTTCTGCCATTTTATAACCCTCTTCAAGGGTTTCAGCCTGTTCGCTTATGAAGAGTATGGCTGCAGCGTTTGCAAGGCACATTTCAAGCCGTGCAACGTCCATTTCATCATCCCTTTTACCTGTCAGAACATCCACAACAACCTCAAGGTTTCCTTCAAGGGTTTCAGGAGCTCTTATAAACTCAGGATCAACACTTTTAATTCCAAAATCTTCTGGTGCTATGTTGAACACTTCTATTTTTCCATCGGCCAGTAGTGCAACCCTTGTTTTTCCTATGGTTGATATTTCATCCATTGCAGGTTCGTCATTATGATCGAATCCATGCACAACCATTGCCCTTTTGAGTCCGAGGTTTTTCAGGACCTCTGCAACCAATTCAACGTATTCAGGTTCAAAAACTCCAAGTAGCTGGATATCTGCTTTTGCAGGTGATGTTAAGGGGCCAATTATGTTGAAGGCTGTTCTTATTCCAAGTTCCTTCCTCACTGGCATGACGTGTTTCATTGCAGGGTGGAAGTTGGGTGCGAACATGAACCCTATTCCTGCATCTTCAAGGCACCTCTCAACTCCTGCTGCATCGCAGTTTATGTTGACGCCCAATGCCTCCAGAACATCTGCTCCACCACATTTACTGGTTATACTGCGGTTTCCATGTTTTGCAATGGCAACACCACAGGCTGCTGCAATTATTGATGCTGCTGTGCTCACGTTGAAGGTTTTGAATCTATCTCCACCTGTACCGCATGTGTCAACGAGTGGAATATTCATATCCGGCTTCACAACGATACATGCATCTCTCATTGCCCTTGAAAATCCTGTGATCTCCTGTGCTGATTCTCCCTTAACTGCAAGCCCTGTGAGGAGTGCTGCTATGTGAATGTTGCTCGCAGTGCCACTTATCATCTCCTTCATGCAGTTGTAAGCCTCTTCTTCGCTGAGATCTTCCCTTGCGGCTACTTTTTTCAGGTAATCCACCATCATTTAGTCATCTCCTCAGATATAATTCCCATTTATCCCTTAATCTTTATTCCTTAATCTTCGTTGCAGATTTCAGTTCAGCACATCTTTTCTGGACCTTATCGAGCATAGCTGTTTTATTCTGGAGGTTTTCTTCAACTATGTTTATGAGGGCGCTTCCAATGATTGCACCGTCAGCTCCAGCATCTATGATCTCGGCCACATGTTCTGGTTTTGAAATTCCGAATCCAACACAAAGTGGTAGATCTGTGTGGCTGCGCATTCTCTCCACGAGTTCAACACTGCTGGTTTTAACCTCGGATCTGGCACCTGTAACGCCCATAACAGATACAACATAGAGGAATCCTGAGCACATCTTGGCAATTTGTTTGAGTCTTTCGTTGCTGGTTGTCTGGGCTGCAAGGAATATTGGGTCAATACCATGTTTACGTGCTGCTTTAACAGATTCTTCTGCTTCTTCAGGGGGCAGGTCTGCTGCAAGAACACCGTTTACACCGGATTCCATTGCATCTTCGTAGAATTTGTCGATTCCCCTCTGGTAGATAAGGTTGTAGTACACAAGAAGGCCTATTGGAATTTCTGTGAATTCACGGATCCTCCTTATGAATTCAAAACATTTGTCTGTGGTCATTCCTGCATTCAGGGCCCTTAAATCTGCAGATTGTACTGTTTGACCATCTGCAACAGGATCACTGAAGGGGAATCCTATTTCAAGGGCATCTGCTCCTCCTTCAACCAGTTTTTTCACTATCTCTAATGATGTTTCAAAGTCAGGGTCTCCTGCAACCATGAATGGTATGAAAACACCCTCACCTTTATCTTTAACCCGTTTAAACATTTCTTGATAAGTTTCTATCATAAAAGTCACATCCTATGAATTATTTATGGAACTACCCATGAAATTGGAAACAATAATGAAACCAATGATGAATTTAGAGTTCCCTTCCCATTTCCTTTGCAACTATGAACATGTCCTTGTCTCCCCTTCCAGACAGGTTCACAATTATTGTTTTTCCCTTGTTCTCTGGCATTTTAGCGTACTTCTCAGCGTATGCAACTGCGTGGGAGCTTTCGAGTGCAGGTATTATTCCCTCGTACCTGGATAGAAGTTCGAATCCCCTGAGTGCCTCTTCATTGGTCACTGCAACATAGTTGGCACGACCTGAAGTGTGGAGGTATGCATGCTCTGGTCCAACCCCCGGATAATCCAGTCCTGCAGAGACTGAGCTTGCCTCCCTTATCTGTCCGTCCTGGTTCTGGAGTACGTATGAGAGTGATCCGTGGAGTATTCCCTCTGTTCCCTTGCAGAGTGTGGCTCCTGTTTTGTTGGTTTCAATTCCTTCACCTCCACCTTCCACTCCAATGAGATCAACCTCATTATCATCAACGAATCCTGAGAAGAGCCCCATTGCATTACTTCCACCACCGACACATGCTATTGCTGCATCAGGCAGTGCTCCCTCTTTTTCAAGTATTTGTTCCCTTGCTTCGCGCCCTATAACACTCTGGAAGTGTTTGACCATGCTTGGGTATGGGTGGGGTCCCATTGTCGTGCCTATGAGATAGTGGGTCGTTTGGATGTTGGTGATCCAGTCCCTGAATGCCTCGTTTATTGCATCTTTAAGTGTTTTTGAACCGGAGTGTACTGGAATTACCTTCGCACCGGATATCTCCATTCTGAACACGTTGAGTTTCTGTCTCTCAACATCCTCACTTCCCATGTACACGTCAACCGTGGGTATCTTGAAGTTGGCACCTACAACTGCGGTTGCAATTCCGTGCTGTCCTGCACCGGTTTCTGCTATTAACCTGGTTTTACCCATGTACTTTGCAAGAAGACCCTGTCCAATGGTGTTGTTTATCTTATGAGCACCTGTGTGGAGCATGTCCTCCCTTTTAAGATATATTTTACATCCAAGTTTCTCTGAAAGGTTCTTTGCATAGTAAAGGGATGTTGGCCTTCCTGCAAATTCCTTCAAATAATACTGAAGTTCTGTGTTGAACTTTTCATCATCCTTGTACTTTAAAAAAGCCTCTTCAAGCTCTTCAAGCGCAGGTATTATGAGTTCAGGGACAAAAACTCCCCCATATTTACCGAATTTTCCACTTTCCATCATGAGATCACCTTAAACCAATTCATTCTATTATTATTCCATCAATTTTTTTTATTCAATTGAATATTGGCCCAACAATTAATTGAATTATAAATTCCATGTATTATCCCAATATTCCTATTTTAATGACTTATTAAACAGATCCCTTATTTTGAGGGGATTTTTAATTCCAGGTGTGTCTTCCACCCCTGAATTGATATCCACACAGTCGAAGTGTTCATTCAAAATTTTTTCATGAGCTTTTATTCGTTCTGTGTTCATTCCACCGGCAAGAACTGTTTTTATACTTTTTTTAATATTTTTTGCAATCTTTGAAGCTTCAACTGCTGTTTCAATTGGAATCTGTCTTCCAGTTCCACCACTTTTTCCTTCAACTTCATAGTCGAATATCAGGGCATCACAAACCCTTGCAAAATCTTCTATTTCCCTTTTCTTTTCATCTGAGAGTTCATCAGAGATTCCAACAGCTCTCACTATCCTCAAGTCCTCTTCCAGCGGACATGTTTTGAAGCAGTCACGCCACTTGAGATATTTTATACCATAGGGTGAGAGTGAGTGAAGCTGTAAAATCTTTATACCAGTTTTTTCAATGGCAAAAATTGCTTCTTCAATGGTTTCAGGTTCAAGTACAAGAACTGCTCTGTTTTTATCCTCCAATAAGGATCTCAGTTCAACTACATCTTCCAGTTCCACGAAGCGTTTGGATCTTTTGATGTTTATGAATCCTAAGAAGTCTGCACCTGCATCTTCACATGTTCTAACATCTTCAGGTCTGGTCATTCCACAGATCTTGATTTTCATAGATAATCCAACCCAACAATCTAATTATTAATTTCTTTGGATTTTGGAGCCTTTAAGAACTTTTATTATATCTGAAGCTGCAGTCATCATTTCGGATTTGGTTTTTTGGCCCATTATCCCTGTCCCTATTAATATTGTGTCTGCACCTGCTTCGGCCAAACGAAGGGCATCTTCAGGTCCTTTGACTCCACTTTCAGATACGAAGATGATTTCAGGGGGTATGTAACATGCAAGTTTCTCTGTTACCTTGAGGTCAATTGTGAAGTCCTTGAAGTTTCTGTTGTTAACTCCTATTATCTGGGCTCCTGACTTCAGGGCATTTTCTATGTCTTCACGGCTTCTGCACTCCACCAGTGAATCCATTCCAAGTGTGGATGCAAGTTCAATACCACCCTCAAGGTCAGGGTACACTCCAGACATCAGGAGAACTGCAGATGCACCTGCAAGCTTTGCCTCATATATCTGGTACTCATGCATGAGGAAGTCCTTTCTTATGAGTGGAACTTCTGTTATCTCTGAGGCAGACTTCAGGTTTTTGAGGCTGCCCTTGAAGTAGTTTTCCTCTGTTAAGATTGAAACTGCAGATGCACCTGCACCCTCAAAAACATCAATGGCATCTTCAAGTTTGGTCTCTGATATATCTCCCATTGAAGGGGATGCAGGTTTATACTCACATATAACCTGAACATCTTCCGGGGAGGTTAATGCATTCTTGAATGATTTATGTTCTTGATTTGAATTAAATTTTGGGCTGGAATATTTTTCATTATTATTCCCGTTTTCATTATCGTTCCCATTCTTTTCGTTGCCAAGAATTTCTTCAACCTGGTTTTTCAGCTCTGACAATGGTTTTGATTCCATTGTGCTTTGAAGTGTTTTCTGCCTAGTTTCCAGGATCTGCTGAATCTTTATCATGGAGATGTCTCCAGAAAGTTTTTGAGGATCCGGAGTCCCTCTTTTGTTCCAACAGATTCTGGGTGAAACTGAAGGCCATAAATTGGGAATTCACGGTGTTTTATGGCCATTATCAGACCTTCATCAGTTTTTGCAATGATTTCAATGCATTCTGGCGTTGTTTCTGCATCACAGAGCAGTGAATGGTAACGGGCAGCCTTCAATGGGTTTTCAACCCCATTAAAAACACCTTTGCCATTATGGATTATCTTACTCTGTTTTCCATGTACAGGTTCTGTTAAGATTATTTTACCGCCAAAAGCTGAAAATATTCCTTGATGTCCAAGGCAAACTCCAAGGACGGGTATTTCGGGTCCAAGTTCTTTTATGACCTGCATGCAGACCCCGAAATCCCCCACGTTTTCAGGGTTTCCAGGTCCCGGAGATATTATTATTCCCTGAGGTCGAAGCTCCTTTATCTCATCCACCGTGATTTCATCGTTTCTCTTTACAAGGATATCCTCCTGAATCTGACCTATCATCTGGTAGAGGTTGTAGGTGAATGAGTCGTAGTTGTCGATTATCAGTATCATTCAATCTCATCCCTTGAGTTGATTGTTGAACTGGAACACTTGGAACCTGAATTTGAATCGTTTGAACTGGAATCCCCTGAAACTTCAAGTGCTTTTAAAAGGGCTCCTGCTTTATTTTCGCATTCATGGTACTCATTTTCAGGTACGGAGTCATGAACTATTCCTGCACCTGCCTGTATTCTTCCAGTGTTCCCATCACAAACCATGGTTCTTATGGTGATTGCAAAATCTGCATTTCCATTAAGGGAGAAGTAACCAACTGCCCCTGCATATGGCCCCCTTGGAATTCCCTCAAGTTCGTTGATTATTTCCATAGCCCTTATCTTTGGAGCTCCACTGAGTGTTCCTGCAGGGAACATGGCCTTGAATGCATCAACTGCTGTTTTATCATCACGCAGTTTTCCCTGAACATGGGAAACTATGTGCTGGACGTGGGAGAATTTTTTAACATCCATGTACTCTGGAACATGGACCGATCCAAATTCACTGACCTTCCCAACGTCGTTTCTTGCAAGGTCCACTAACATGAGGTGTTCTGCCCTTTCCTTCTCATCGGCCAGGAGTTCACTTTGAAGTTTTTCATCCTCAATGGTGTTTGAACCTCTTGGACGTGTTCCTGCAATTGGAAAGGTTTCAACCTTTCTGTTCTCCACCCTTACAAGCATTTCAGGACTTGAACCTATGATTTCACGTTCTCCAAGTTTCAAATGGTACATGTAAGGGGAGGGATTGATTTTACGCAGTTTTTCATAGAAGGATAATTTGTTGCCCTTTAACTCATATTCCACAGCATTGGATATGACTCCCTGAAATATTTCACCAGCCCTTATTCTCTCTTTGGTTTTACGAACCATTTCCTCATATTCTTCCTTGGAGAAATAATGGTTTTTCTCCTTGAATGACAAATCATCTATTTCATAGTCTTCTTTTGATATTTCACGGATTTTTTCAAGCCTGTTCTCTCCAAGAGTTACGTATTCACATTTGTTACGTATCCTGTCGAAGATCACTCCATCGAGAAAGAGTCCAAATTCAAAGTCTGGATAGTATCCCTCGTTTATGTCCACAGGTTCGAAGTGTCTTACTGATTCGTAGGACACGTATCCAACAAGACCGCCGTTGAATCCTTTTTTTCCCGTGTTTTTAGAGTTTATCTTCTTTATTTCATCGAAGGGGTTTTTAACTTCTATTTCCTCTTTTTTTCCTTCATGTTCTATTTCGAGGAGGTTACCCTTAGCCCTGAAAGTTGCAACAGGATTGAATCCAAGTACAGAGTACCTTGCAAGTCCACTGTCACTTTCCATTGACTCAAGTAAAAATGCGCTTGAATAATTACTGTATATTCCTTTGAAGAGTTCAAAGGGAGAATCAAAATCTACGTCAATTGTTTTGGGTTCATTTATTTTAATTCCAATTTCATCGAAGTTATATTCGCCAAAAACATTCACTGCCTTTCATATTTTCACCTTGAAATGATACCATGTTAAATTTCATATCTAAATTTGATTTTCTTGTGTTGAATTTGTTTTGAATCTTTAAATCCGGTTTTTATTCTTAATCCAGTTTTTTTTATGTCTGAATTTTTGAATTTTTTTCCTGTTGATTCTTTTTTTGTTGATTCAATTCAACTCAAGTTCTTTCATCTTAGAGGTTTTCTCTCTAACATATCCTTACATCATAGTACTATTTAAACCTTTATTGTACATATTTGTACATAGTTTTAAATAGGTGGTCATAGAAAAAAGAAAAACAGCAGAGATAGAAAGACAAACTACAAAAACATATCAATTGAATTGAAAAAATGGAGGGGTATCTGTGTGGGACAGGGTAAAACATAAATTCGAGAAATTTCCAGCCCGTATGGCTGTTGCAAGGAAGATCGTGGAGTTAGGACTTAAAGTGGGTGAAAATGGTAAGATTTACTGTGGAGACGTGGAGATAAGTGACCTGGCCCTTGCAAGAGCGTCTGGTGTTGATAGAAGAACAATAAAATCCACAGTAGATGTTATACTGAACGATGATCAGCTTTCAGCCATATTTAATAATATTCATCCGGCAGGTGCCCTTCTGAAGAACATTGCCAAGAACCTTGGATTCGGTGTTGTTGAAATAGAGGCAGAAGCAGGAAACCCCGGAATACTTGCAAAATCCACAGAATTAATATCACGTGAAGAGATAAGCATAAGACAGGCACATGCAGACGACCCTGAACTTGAGGAACATCCTAAGCTTACCATAATAACAGAAAAACCTGTTAAGGGAGAACTGATCAACGAGTTCCTTAAGATACCTGGAGTTAAAAGGGTTTCAATTTCCTAAAGATTTCCTTGATCAAGCCAAAGAGCATTGCTAAATATTGAAATTAAACACAATAACTCCTTAAATTTTATAATTTTATAATAAAAAATTTAGAGCAAACATTAAAACTGAATTGAAAAACTGATTAGATAAAAAAAAACTGATTAAATAATTAAATTTCCATTTAAATAATCAATCCTTTTTAAATAGTTAAAAAAGGGGAAACCCTCTTTCACAGATAGGGTTAAACACCTGAAAAAATGGAAAAAAATGATTTAAAGAGTTTAAAAAAAGATTGTATAAAAAAAATAATTTACAATTATTTTTCTTCCAGATCTTCCTCATCAAGGACCTTCAAAAGCTCATCCCAAGCTTCAAGAGATTCCTGAGCTTCCTGATCTGATAAAACCTCAATGGCATATCCTGAATGAACAAGAACGTACCTTCCAACTTCTAAGTCACCTACAAGGTCCAGTTTTGCCTGCTGTCTTACTCCACCAAAATCAACGGTGGCAACGTTGTCCTTAATCTCAACTATCTGTGCTGGTGCTGCAATACACATAAATATCTCCTCTTGTTAACTTCAATACTCAACATATCAATTTGATGGTTGATATCCAGTTTTTGAATGCAACTTCTCTGCATCTACAATCATAACTTCATATTCACTATGGTTTTACTATTGTTTAAATTTCAACCAATAAAAGCTTTGGTTAATACATCTTTAAAGACTTTGATTATCTTTGAATTTATTTTAAAGCCCGCTTTTTAAATTGAGTTTTAGGTTTGAAACCTTGAAGTTTTCAATCGTAACTTATTTTAGTAATTTTAATATGTAGTTGTACAACTATAATAAACAACATGTTCTGTAATGATCTGGAGGATGAAAAAATGAAGATCGTGGTTATAGGGGGAGGTCCAGCAGGTAGAACAGCTGCAATGGAAGCATCAGAACTTGGGGCAGACGTTACACTGATCGAAAAGAACAAAATAGGTGGTAAATGTCTTAATGAAGGATGTGTTGTTGTTTGCGGACTCAACGACGTTGCGAAGTACCTAAGGAACACCAAAAAATTCAACGAACATGGGATCATCAATCTGAACCCTGAAATCAATTTTGATAAGGTTACAGGTGGAGTTAAAGAAACAATAGGCAAAATAAGGCATATTCTTGAGGTTGAAACTCGTGAAGCAGGTGTTAACGTTGTCATGGGTGATGCCTTGGTTGAGGAGGGTTACGTTTCAGTGGGCAGTGAACGCCACAATTACGATAAACTCATCATAGGAACAGGTGCAGGTGCGTTCATTCCCCCAGTGGAAGGCGCTGAACATGCACTGACCTACAGAGATGTTCTCAACATTCCAGAGGTTCCTGAAAACCTCAACATCGTGGGCAGTGGAGTTATAGCTGCAGAATTTGCAGGTATATTCTCAGCAATGGGCTCCAAAGTAAGGATCTTCTGCAGGCACAGTTTTTTGAAGATGCTCGACCTAGATATCAAAAGTTACGTGGTTGAAAAGTTACTTGGGGATGTTGAAGTGCTTGAAAACACTCCAGTTAATGCTATTCGTCCAGATGGACTCGAAACTGATGATGGTTTTTTTGAGGGAACCGTTCTCCTTGCAGTGGGTATGGTGCCCCACTCTGATGCAGTGAAGCACTTGGTTGATACTGGGAGAAATGGAGAGATACTGGTTAACAGCAAGATGGAAACAAGTAAAGAGGGTGTTTATGCTGCAGGGGATGTGGTTGGTGGAATAGGGTTAACTCCAGTAGCCCGTATGGAGGGAGTTGTTGCTGCAAGGAACGCCTGTGGAATTCATGCTGAGGCAGATTATAGATACGTACCAAGTTCCATATCACTCCAATACGATGTCAGTTTCCTGAAATCTGAATCTTCCACAGGTTCTGAGGGCAGAGTTTCTGAAGGGCACATACCCGGGTCTTCAGGTCCCGACACATTTTGGAGGGTTCTTGATGGGGAAACTGGTTTGAGCAAGGTTGTTTTTGATGCTGAAACTGGAGATATAAATGGTTTGTTTGCAGTATCACCCTCTGGACGTACAACAATGGCTTACATGTCCAAATTTTTAAGGGACAGTTACAAAATCCATGATTTCGATAACTTCGTTGAAACCCATCCCTCAACCGATTCCATTTACAAGCTCATAAGGTTTCTCTCGAAGTTCGAGTGAAATCCAGAAAAGGTCACTATTTAAAAAAATAAAAAAGGAAGATTGAAAAATTATTTACTGAAAAATGTTTTAAATTCTTCTTCATAAATTTCCATTATTTCATTAAACAAATATTCATAAAATTCTTTGAATTTTTCTGGATTATCTTTGTGAATTTTAAATTCAGTTTCATCATTATGTAATTTAACAATAAAAGCCTCTTCCTTTTTTTTCAGTTTTAATCCATATTTCAAAGTTTGATTTGGATATTTTCTTTCTAAATTTTCAGGTATGGTTAATAAAAATCCAATATGAAAAAAGTTGTCCATTGTATGGATGGCTTCATTTAGATTACTTTCTTCTAAGTTAATTGCATCTGCAAATTTAAAGGCATCATCAGGACATTGTAAATATTCAACAAATCCTTCACGTAACCCTATCAAAAATCTTTTACATTCAAAAAGGTTTTCTTCTCTTTCAGTCTGGGCTTTGTTAGCTGCTTTGCTCAATTCTTCATATCTGGTCATTATCCTACCTCTTTTTGTCATATTTATTATTAATATATGATGAATCATTATATTAATTGTTGTTTGATTAAGAACTATGGGCTCTATATTTAGAAGTTTATGTTCGTTCTAACAATACAATATAAAATAGAGGGATTATATGGGACAAAAATATGCGGAACTCCGGAGGATAGATCATAGCTTAAATAATTTCAAATTAAGTATTCAAAATAATCTTAAGGGATTAGGGTTAAGTGATCCTGAGGATATGAGCCAAGTTTTTCAATTTTTGTATAAAAGAGTTTTTAATGCAACAATATCTAAGAAGCCTAAACTAGATGAAGAATTGAAAGCATTGTTGACTCCTTTATTTGAAAATATGTGGATAAATGAGGCTTATGTTCAAACTTCATTGAATAAAAGTTTAACAAATAGTATGAATTATCATCATTACTTCTATTTAGTTTATATCTCTTTTTATTATTCTTTATTTACTTCTATATCTATTGTTTTAAGAATTTTTGAGCCTAAAACGCGAAAAAATTCCCATGCCAAAAAAATTAATAGATTTAACTTGAAAATAGTAAAAACAAAATTTTTAAGGGAATGTTATTTTAAACCCTTTTTATTAATTACTTCGAATAATGAACTTAAAAACTTAGATATAACATACCCTAAAGATATCTGTAATGAAACTGTTAAAAATTGTGCTAAATTAATTAAGGATTATTCTTCTCTTTGTGAACAATGCACAATAAGTGGTGATCCTGTTATTAATGAGGATATAAACACTTTAAAAATTGCTATGAGTTTAGTGAAGTATTGTATTGAGAATGATAATAATTCCGATGGAGTGTCTTATATCCATTATTTCATGTCTAGACGTCATTTTTTACATTATAATGCTTCTTTTGTTTATGATTCTGATGAGGATTATTATAAAGATAATTTGTTAAAGAATATAAAAAGGAGTATGATTTATATTTTAAATATAACTAATTTTCTTACAGAGTCTATTTTTGTAAGAGTATCAAATTTAGAAAATTTTCAAGAGATTTATTATGATTTTGACAATTGCTTATTTGAAGGTATAGGAACGGTTTTTGATGAAAATGATTATTTCACTCAATTTCAGAATTTAACCTTAAGATCACTTTGTTTAGAAAATCCGGAATAACTAACAATATCAAAAGTTTCATTCCATTTAATTTTTAAATTTTCGGATTTAAAGTATAAGTTCAAAGTAGTGTATTTAAGCTTTTAAGGTTTCTTGTAACACTCTCAATGGGATTCTAATGAGGAATAAATAATGTTTGGAAAAAAAGAAGATACTGAAAACTTGAAATATAAAATTGTACATGCAACAAATGAGATAAACTTTAATGAAAGAGTGATAAAACTTGAAAAACTAGGATATGAACTGATACCTGCAAGCTTTGGTGTGGGTGGGGGAAATGGAATAATAGTTCTTATGATACAGAAAAATTTGCTGTAATTTGTTTTGATGCAATTTTTTCTAAAACTTTTGTTGTTCTTTTCTTAACTTTTACTCGTAAGATTTATAAATAATATCAAATGGTTGAAAAATGGTT